>DYWT01000154.1 GCA_020742515.1 Sporosarcina psychrophila | reverse complement strand
CATCGATGTTCTAAAATATGAAGATAATTTCTTCTCCGCTGGCATTAGAAAAATAATATCTGCTTTTTTCAAAAATGTTCGAACGCTTGTCTTTAAAAGAGTAAGAGTAATTACGAAAGAAGCTATACTTTCAGTTTGAAAATAGGGAGGTAACCATTGAAGAAATTTCAAGTAATAATAAATGAAAACACTACCAAAGATTATAAATGAATAAAGTACGCTCATTGCAATGATTGAAAAGTATTTAGCAATGTCAATATAAAAATCTCTTGCTCTTTCAGTCCATATTGAGTTAATTTTCATTACTCCACCATAACTTTCAATTGGTTAATTTTCTAATTATTAATATTGTCTAAACAAGGATGTTCTCTACAGTATATGCGTTGTTTCAATTGTATACCATATATAGGTAATTTGGAATTTACTCCTTTAAACATGAAATTGCTGGGTAACACTATAATATTAGCTATCGGTACTCTAAGCGATTCAAGAGTTGTGTTAAAGTTGTATGGGTGACTGTCACCCACACAAGCCTTATAATGATAGAAAACCAATACATTTTCAAAAAAGAGGTAATTAATATGATCAAAACATTACGATTTTGGATAATGCTTCTTATATCATTTACGATGATTGGCATACTCAGTATCACTTTGTTTTCTGGTTATTACGTTACAAAACAAAACTTAATAAACAATTCCTTGGAAATCAATAGAGTTTATTCGATGAAATTGGCACAGCTGTCCGAAGAGGTGTTTGGCGGAATGCAAAGTAATTTGCAAATTAAAGCTTCTGAAATGAGTGCCGAAATTGACAACCCAGAAAAGTTGTCAGAAAAACTTGCTGATTTAATAAGTAGCAGTAAAAACTTTAATTCGCTTTCCATAGTTGATAGGGAGGGGGTTGTGCTTGCGACCTCACCGGAAATAGGTATAGTCGGAAAGAAACTAGCTACTGAAGGCCCGACAGAAGCACTGCGTGAAAGAAAACCCCTTATCTCAAAGCCTTATAAAGCTGCAACGGGCAGACTGCTCATACTAGTTTCCACCCCATTATGGAGTGAAAAAAATGAATACCTCGGATTTTTGAGTGGCACGATTTATTTGCAACAAGATAATATTATTCATGATATCCTCGACGAACACTTTTCCACGGACGGTTCATATGTTTGGGTAGTTGATACTTCAGGAATGTTGATCTACCATCCCGATGCCAAAAGAATTGGGGAAACAATTAGTGAAAATGAAGTCAATCTAAAAATACAAAGACATGAAAGTGGTGCCCAACAAGTTACGAACTCTGAAGGTAAGAAGTTTCTTGCCGGCTACACATACATTAAGTCGAGCAAGTGGGGAGTTGTTTCTCAAACACCCTTTGATGCAAGCATTCAACCATTGTCGGGAATGGTATACAAAATGCTGCTATACGCATTTCCATTTGTTGTATTCTTTTTCCTCTTAACCATTATTTTGACTGAAAAATTATCATCTCCTTTGCGCAAATTGGCTATGTTGTCGGCAAGACTAAAAGAAAGCGGAGGACAACTCGAATGTAATGATATTCCTACGTGGTACTTCGAGGCTAAGCAGTTGAATGCAACAATTCACGAATACGCACAGAGTCAGCAACAGAAGGTTGAGGATTATAAGGAGCGCTCCTATACGGACCCTCTAACTGGACTGAAGAATCGTAGATATGGAGAAGAAATCACCACGAAATGGATAATGGAAAAAAAACAGTTTTCCGTCATTATGATTGATATTGATCATTTCAAAGCTGTCAACGACAAATATGGCCATCATATAGGCGACGAAGTTCTTAAGTTTCTCTCAGGAAAAATGAATGAAATAGTTCGGGACGATGATGTATGCATTAGATTGGGAGGAGAAGAATTTGTTGTCTTGTTGGCTGAAACGAATATTCAGGAAGCAATGATTATAGCTGAAAGGCTTCGAACAAATGTCGCATCAATGTTATGTCCGACCAATGATTATATGACGATTTCATCTGGCGTTGGTAGTTATCATAATCATAACGAAACAATAGAAGACTTTTTCAACAGGGTAGACAAGGCGTTATATCAAGCGAAAATGGAAGGAAGAAATAAAGTCGTACAATCTGAAGGTTGAATACGTAGGACTATTGAGACGTTTTATTCGTAAATTACAAAAAGAAAGACCTCGCTTTGAGCGAGGTCTTTTTTCTTATTCGCAAACAAGCACTTGTCTGATAAAATGCCCTTTTTTTGCAACACAGCGATCAGTAATAGTAAAACCGGCTTCTTCAACCATATGATCAATTGTTTCAATTGTCACAACGATGACTTTCTTCGTAAACCGGCGTGCTTCCTTCAATATCTCAAGTTGCGCTTCAGGGGTTATATGTGTAAAAAGATTATAGGGCATATCGATAATTGCAACGTCATATTCGTCAACAACTTCTGCAATAGGTCCAATTTCTACACTGCCTTCGAGGTCGAAATGGGCAATATTTTTCCTCGATCCTAAAACAACACGCGAGTTAATATCACGACCGACGATATTGATGCCCATAGATAATGCTTCAACTAGAACAGTTCCAATGCCGCAGCAAGGATCGATTGCTCGTACACCAGCGGGATGCGGGACTGCAATATTGGCTACTGCCCTTGCGACGCGAGTGCTTAGTGCTGTTGAATACATATGCGGTTTTTTCTGATGTTGGAACCAAATGGATTCACTCTCTACCAACTTCCCAAAATACCACTTGCCATCCAATAAAATAATGCCGAATGTTTTTCCCGGTGGATGCACTAATTCTGGAATACCATTGACACGTAAACCGATTTCACGTTCGATTTTTCGCCGTTCCGGATGCCCAATTTTAGCGGTTGTGCCGAGATCAGCCGTATTCAAAGAGACGACTCTAAAAGTAAATCCACCTAAATCATGCTGTTCAACTTGTTGTGAAATTTCTTCGAGATTATTGCCTTCATACATAATATCCAGCCGTTCTTTCATAAAAGCGCTTCGGCTCGGATCAATTCTAATCGAACTTTTCAATACTGTAGAGGGGACATCGAAACCGAAAAATGATCTCATTTCTAACATGCATAGATCATGCTCATCCATATGCTGCGTATATGTGTATATAAAACCTAGATTACTCACTCAATTCCCATCCTTCACTGCTCTTCATCAATGGCTTCAACCAATTTGAATATAAAGTTGTACATCAGTTGATAAACCTCTACAAACGGTAAATCTTCACTAAAACCGTCTACGTAATCCAGCGCAAAGTTCATATCCCATAAGCCGTCTTCATTTGAAAACAGTACACTATATTTCGCTCCGTCTCCGTGTAAATGCGTGTCGAGATACGCTTTTATAGCATCGCCGAATTTTTTTTGTAATTTCAATCCGAATAAAGAAGAATACGTTTTAAATACATCGTCGCATTCAAGTACAACTGCATCAATTCGAATGAGGTCAAAAGCATCCGATTCCACATAAATGAATTCATTCATATGATTTTTCAAATATGAAATACTGCCACTCAAAAATTGCTGATCTTCTTCTCGAATCAGATTTTCTGTCTCTTTAACACACCGTTCAACGACATTGAAGTGGAAGTCTTTGTCTAGAACAGTTTGTCCGCTGGTAATCAATTGATGTTTAGCGACATATTCTTTATCCACTTCAAAGAACTCAATCTTGTTATCCTTTGTATTTTCTACAATATACTTTTCCATCTGTTTTTTTAACATATCAGATCAGCTCCTTAACTTCTTATAGTATAGCTTACATTGTTCCGCTAGGCTTTTAATTTGTAGCACTTATTTCCCAAAATGAATTCAAAAAAATTAAGAGTGATTATGAAACTTATTGACGTTGACAAATTGTCAACACAACTATACAATTCTCCATAGTGTCTTATTCACGATTAGCTTCATGGAAAGGAGAATTGATCATGGCTAAAGACATCATCAATCTGTCTCTTGGTTTATTGCTAAGGGAATTATTAAAAGAGCGTTCAATGTCGATGAGAAAACTTAGTGAACTTAGTGAAATTGATACAGCAACTATTTCACGAGTGATAAATGGGAAAAGAAGAGCAAACTTGCAACATTTAGAACGATTTGCATGCTGTCTAGAAGTACCTTTGGCCGATCTGGTCGAAGCCGCTGGTTATCCTATTGAACAGATACAGGAAAAAAGTCTGCTGAAAAATCATACATATGTAGATATACTTCAAGACGTTTTCGTTTCTTCGGACGTGGCGGATCAAAACGTATCAGAAGCTGTTATTGAACAAAAATTAGCAAAGTACGAACAGTATGTTCAAACGGCAGAAGGAAAAAACGAAATTCTCAATGGATTCGGAAAGAAGCTTGAAAGTGTAGGCAGCATAGGGCCGCTTATTAGTCAGATGAAGGATCTATACAAGAAATTTCATCTGGGGAATGGTACTCCCTATGAACTTGCAATAATTGGTAGTGCGCTATTGTATTTTATTATTCCTTTAGATGTTATTCCTGATTATCTATTTGCCATTGGATATTTGGATGATGCGATTGCAGTACAACTTGCTTCAAATTCATTAGCAAAGAACTGACATAGATTAAAGCGATAGGTGGATTAACTTATGAAGAGAAGCGAACGAAGAAAAAAGAAAAATAAGGGACTACGGAACTTCTTAATTGTAACTGCACTGATTTTGTCAGTGGGGATTGTATATGCAGTAACCCAGTATTATAGCGGATTGTCTTTGGCAAAAGAAGGAATGGAAAATGAAGATGAAACGTTGTTTGAGGAATTTGAAGGTGCGGATCCTCAGTTTGGTGAAATTAATGTTCTGTTATTGGGTAGTGACTCCCGGGGGGATGAAGATGCAAGAGCCGATACGTTAATGATTGCTCATTATAATCAAACGAGTCACCAGATGAAACTCGTTTCTATTATGAGAGACACCTATGTGGATATCCCAGATCACGGGTACCATAAAATAAATGCCGCCTTTTCCATTGGAGGCCCGGAGCTTGTAAGGAAGACGATTAAAGAAAACTTTGACGTGGATATTCATTCCTATGCGATTGTTGACTTTACCGGGTTTTCAAAAATTGTAGATGTTATAGCCCCTGATGGAATAGAAGTTGATATTCCTTACGCCATGTCTCATGGAATCGGAATGACATTACAGCCTGGAGAACAAGTTTTGAATGGAGAGCAACTACTTGGTTATGTGCGTTTCCGTCATGACATTCAAAGTGATTTTGGACGGGTGGAACGCCAGCAGGAAGCATTGTCAAAATTGAAAGAACAAGCCGTCAGCATTCATAGTATAATGAATTTGCCAAAGTTACTCGGTGTTGTGGAGCCTTACATTAATACAAATGTCGATAGTCGGACAATCCTTACAATCGGTAAAGGTTTACTTATTGGTAAGTCTGAAAAAATAGAGACGTTGCGTATTCCTGTTGAAAACTCTTTTGAAGATAAGCGGGTGGCGGCTGGAGCGGTTCTTAGTATCGATTTTGAGAAAAACAAACAAGCTTTACAACAGTTTTTATCAACGGAAGAAGAGACAGCTACTACCGAATTGGATAAGGCTGATTCGCTGGAGACAAAGGAATAGGTTACCATCATTAAAATTGCGTAGCTGTCATTTGACGGCTACGCAATTTTATTTGTCCAGGTAATTTTATAACCTTGGGCGATGGAAACGTTACCCTCATAATTGAAGGAAAGAGCTCCATTGAACAGCTACGACGCTAGTCCTCTCTCCTACTCGTCCAAGCTAAATGGGGGTCGCGTTATTCATCCTCTTCATACCAAGGATTCAAATGAATCAAAACTTCATCCACATCTTCATTTTGATCCATTATGGTGTCTCTGATTTTATGAGCAACGTCATGTCCTTCTTGGATTGTCATTTCACCAGGAGCGCCTACACGCAGATCCACCAAAATATAATGACCATGTTCTCTTGCACGTAAACGGTCAATGCGTTTCACTTCGGGAATAGTCATGATTAAAGCAGCGAATTCATCCAGTCTATCCTGACTTATATTTTTTTCCATAAGGACGTCCATTGCTTCTTTCCCAATTTCATACGCAAGTTTCAGTACTAAAAACGACACAATGATACCCGCAACAGGGTCACCGTAAGCTAGGAAGTGGATATTATACAAATCACCAATGAGTGCAAGCCCGATTCCCAAGACAGCTGCAAGGGAAGCGTAGACATCCGCTAAATGATCATACGCAGTTGCAATTAACCCTTTACTATTAGCCAATTTACCAATCCGAATCGTATAGACATACAAGGCATGCTTCCAAATAAGAGAAATGAAGGCAGTTAGCAAAGCGATTAAACTGGCTTTTGCCGGTTCTGCAAAAAGCGCAGAAACCGCTTCATATGCAATATAAATCGCGGCAATCCCTAAAATAAGTGCGACAATGGCAGAGCTGATTACTTCTGCTTTCCCATGTCCATAAGGATGGTCATCATCTGCGGGCCGCTTGGATATTCGCATTGAAGTTAAGGCAGCACCACTGGCAATCACATCGCCGGCGTTATGGAAACCATCAGCTAGAAGAACGGGACTTTGAAAAAGAAAGCCCACAACAAGTTTAATTCCCGTTAGGAGGATATTGCTGATTAAACTTATCCAGACGGCAATTATTGAAGCACTTGCATGACTATGTTTATTCATCAATGATGACCTCCTATTGATATGTTTCCCAAGGGAAACAAAAAACCTTGACAGGCTTCTGTCAAGGTTTCAGGGTATTCGTATAATCGTATCGGTGAAATGCATTCATATCAATCACTCGCTAAATTAAGACGTTTTTTAATTGTAACATTGCTAAATTTAGACTTCAAGGAAAAGGATTCGGTCTTATTAACACGTCTGTTGATTAACCAAAAGTAACCAGTGAATAACTGGATTACCCCCTAGCCACTACTTGTATAGTTGCGCTTTTGGATCGCTTTGGATTGAATGACTTCTATTACGATTACCGAGATGTCAGGATGTGTAGGGATGCGACTTTGTCGCATCCCTACACACTTTTTCCGGTAATCGTATGGTGGCCCTTCATCCGTCGCGCTCCAAATGCATAAGTACACAGAGTGCTGAAGCTTTTTGGGACGAAAGAATAGCTGGCTTCTTAACTGGAGAAAAGCCGCCAAAGATGCAATTTGGGCGGCTGATGCTTTCTATATGGATATTTCTTTTATTATAAAAGAAGTGTCACTTTCTATAAGACATCACATGAATTAGATGCATAATCTTTACTAAGAGTAAGCAAGGAACACATTGTACAAAGTACTAGAGTGCCCGAAATTGCATCTTCGGGCACTTACACTCTTCATTGAGTGCCATCTATTCTTTTCTTCCAAAACAACTGCACTTTTCACTTGAACATTGTAGGAACGTGACAGGCAACTATTCGCAACAGTATTACTGAAATGAGTGTGGCTAGAAGTGACGGAGTCACTTCTAGCCACACTAGGACCCCTCAGTAAATCTGTCATGAATAGTTAGTCGAAAGCGGGCCGGATATAGTCCAGTGAAAATGAAGGTCATCAAGCCCTTCTCACTAGTGTTTTATGCAAATAAGTGGTTAATCAACAGACGTGTCTTATTAAATACCTAATCGTTAAAAATGGGATTGAAAATAATCGCATAGTATGACAGGCGCTCAATGAACCATCTTTTCCGTCACTAACGCTAAAGTCTTCATCAATCGGCAACTTGAATGCTTGATTCGAGAGAAAAGAGAGATAAATTCCCACATCCGAATCATAAGAACTTTTCTTCTTGCTGGTCAGTTGTAAATCGTCCCCGACCTGATGCAATTCCAATATACCGGTCATCGTTGAAAATGGCAGCGGTAAGGCGATATTCATATACATTCGGCCAGCATTTTCATGTTGAGAATAAAGTGCGACGAAAGCGGTGTCAGGACCGATTTTACGAATCCAAGCTCTTACTTTATCCCTGCTGTCCGCCGTATCTTGAAGGGCAATAACATCTCCAGTCATTTCAACCTGTCTGCCATGCAGAGGCAAATGGATCTGTTGTGTTTTTCTGCTCATCAGCTCGTAGACAAATGCAAACGGCTTAAACCATGAGCGCCATTTAATCGTTGCGAATAGCCGGTAATCAATGGTGTTTTCATAGAAATCAATAATCCGCGGGGAGAGTGTGTTGCATTGAAGAGACGGTCCGTAGACCTTCATATCGTCGACAAGTCCTTGATGTTTTTCATGCAACATGCCTTCTAGAACCTGTTCACCTATAACCCGCTTCCCGCGAATACGACTGATGGGAAAAGTGGGGGGATGAAAATTTGCAGCCGGGATAGTTATAGACCACCCGACAATACCAACTAACGCAAATACCAAGCAGTTCAAGACACCGTGAAAACGAAGCATGAAATCGATGTTCACGGATGTAAGCCCGAAGCCACTGCCAAGTGCATATAACAACGAAAAGATGATAGTCACTCCGAGTGCACCAAACGAAATTCGAATGAGCCACTTTTGCACATGGTTTTTGAAGGGCGTTTTCCAAGCAATAAAAATGAGTCCGCTTAACCCGATAATGTATAATCCGACTGATAGCAGCTCAATCCACCTGGAAAATGTAATGCCAATCGCAACAAGAAGTGGTGATACTAAAATAATCGTACACATTATCCTGAAGAACGGTGGTTTATAAATCCTCCCCAGTAAGCCAATGAAAATCGGAAGCAAAAATGCGGAATAATGAAAGTGAATGCCAGTCAACCATGTAATGAGTGGGCTGAATCCGGTGTCAATACCAGTCACGTAAGCAAAGAACCAAGCGCCGCCGAGCGATATATAAACAAGCCCCGCATCAATTGTGAACTCTTCCAGATTCGTAAATCCTCTATTGAAAAACCGAGTCAACCCATACAGGGCGATAACAAATGTGAACGCTAAATAAATTGCCGCTAGCAGGCCATCCCACTTTGAGCCAGGTACTATTTGCAATAACGCTACCGCTAGATATGCAGGAATCGCAAAATAATAATAGTGTTGAGAAAACCAGTTTTCCTTTTCCATAACGAAATGTATTGCGATTGGGACATAGACCAGTTGCGCGATCGTTAGCATAAGAAAAGGCCATGGGTTCAAGCTGAAAAAGGCTACACTAACAAATAACACACTATGTAGGAGTGCAAACTTACGCATCGTCATCGGTAGAAAACATCCCTTCATACGAGAAAACAATTCCAATCAAAGGATTCCGTACTCTAACATGAATATGATAAAGCCCTAATTCATCGTCAAACCGCTCGATGATTGTTGCAAGCCCTTGAAATATCCTTGGCAATGGAATTTCTAACTTTCCAAGAACAAGCCGCTGACGCAGCGATCTAATCGTTAAACTTCCATTGTTTGTTACTAGAAAGCCCAAATCAGCATATAGGAGGGACGGTTCACCAAGGTAATCCCGGATGATAAGCCGCTCTTTGTCAAAACTCATACGCGCATTAAAATAACGTCTTCTATTTCCGAAATGAAAAATGCGTTCCCAATGTACTTGGCTTTCACCATTCTCTCCAACAAACGCTTTATTCGTTATTGTAAATGGAATGTCTTTTCCCCGTTCAGGGAAAAGCAATTTCCAACTAACACCTGCTCGAAAAATCGGATACATCCATTTCGGTCCGCCGCTGATTTTTTTCATAATACCCGATGCTTTAAATGAAGTACCTGACGGCAGGTCATACCTTTTTTGTAGCATCGGATGTAGCCGATTGAAATCGTCACCCAATGCTTGTCTGAAAATTGACATGAAGTCCACCTCACCTTTTTCGTTTACAGCTTCTTGCTGAAGGAACATCTTTACTTATGAATAACCCAATAAGAGAAAGAACAATCAGTGATAAATTGAACGTTAGCGGGTTGAATGGATGGATTGCAGATGCCGGTACAGCAATGATTGCCGCTATCGTCAATAACGGAAATAAAATCAGCTGCAATGTGAATAAATGCTTCTTATTTCGATAAAGTAGCCAACTGATTCCGAGTAGCACCTCTGCAATACCAATTAGCAGTACCGACGTCGTAATTCCTTTCTCCGATAATTCCAAACCGCTCCCGATCATCGCCCTTTCTTCTTCATGCATTCCGATAATTTTAGGAACGAGTCCTTGGTAGATCCAAATGAATGCAAATAATAGCGTCATTAAATAGGTACTGAAAAATCGCATGTATTGTGAGCGGGGGGCTTCGCCTCGTTCAAGCCATCGCTTTAACACATCAAAACTAAGCGCGGTTGCCCAGCCGATAAGCGGGCGAAAAGCCAGATTATCAATGACTTCGCCAACACGGCCAAAATTGACGTCGTAATCATACTGCGTTAAAAATTTCACGCCTTCTTTTTGAGGTTCATATTTCCAAAAGCCGCGTCCTTCTCGGATAGGGGAGATGCATTGCTCCGTACCGAATTGAAGGGAAGACGATCGCGTGCCATCATCCTTGTGGAACGTTCCAACACTTTTCCCCCAGCCTTCCACGTTGATAAAAGGACCGGCTGTTCGTGAATACACAAACTGCTGTGGCTGGCCTTCTTCTTTTGGCAAATAGGTAATTGAAGAGAAACGTAAATCCCATTGTTCGTGCATATCCGGTTTTTGCGATGCGTCCCACACTTTTTCAATCTCCGCATGAATCGATATTTCAACATATATCGGCTTTTTTTTCATCACACTCACCTCATCGTGTTGTTTATACTACTTACGGCAATCGTGTCTCTACTAGTATATAACGAAGGTGAATCGTCGATGTTACCTATACTACATCTTTTTAGAATAAAGCATCTCGATTTTAGGAGAATACGTAGAAAGTATGAAATTATAGTATAGTTCTGTAGAGAGTACACGCAAGTTGCTCTATTGATTGTTGCAATCGTGTAGAATGATACTTATAATACATATAAATGAATAATAATACATTCGAGAGGTTGATTATACATGAAACTTTGGGGTGGACGTTTTACGAGTCGGGCGGATGAAATAATGGAGCAATTTAACACATCACTACCTGTTGACCATAGATTGTATAAGGAAGATATCGCGGGTAGCTTAGCGCATGTTACGATGCTGGTACACTGCGACTTATTGACACCAGGAGAAGGCGAGCTGCTCGTAGGCGGGCTTGAATCCATCTTGGAGGATATCGAAACGGGGACAATTAAAATAGAAGGCAACTACGAGGATATCCATTCATTCGTCGAAATGCATTTGACGGAACGAATTGGGGAAACAGGAAAGAAATTGCACACAGCCCGTAGCCGGAACGATCAAGTGGCTGTTGACATGCGCTTATATGCGAAAGGCAAAGCAGTGGAGGTGATGGATAGTCTTCAAATACTCATCGATTCACTGGCTGACAAAGGGGCGGCTAACAATGTGATTATGCCGGGCTATACGCATTTGCAGCGCGCACAAGTCGTAACATTCGGTCATCATTTGGGTGCATATGCGCAAATGTTCAAAAGGGATAAAAAGCGTGTTGGAAATGCGCTTGAAATTTTGGATGAAAATCCGCTCGGCTGTGGAGCACTTGCTGGTACAACGCACAACATCGACCGTGATGTGACAACAGCGTTATTAGGTTTTGAAAAACCGGTGGACAACTTCCTTGACGGTGTCAGTGATCGTGATTATTTACTTGAACTCATGTCGGATTTTTCAATTATCATGATGCATTTGAGCCGCTTGAGTGAAGAACTTATTTTGTGGAGCAGTCAGGAATTTAAATTCATCGATATGGCAGATGCTTATTCGACAGGAAGCAGTATCATGCCGCAAAAGAAAAATCCTGATGCTGCGGAATTAATTCGCGGAAAAACGGGGCGTGTCTATGGCTCATTGTTCGCATTACTGACAACGTTGAAAGGCCTGCCGCTTACTTATAACAAAGACATGCAGGAAGATAAAGAACAATTTTTCGACGCACTTGATACTGTGCTGGACTGTATTGAAATCATGTCTAAAATGATAGATACGCTACAGGTCAATGCGGATAATATGAAAGCAGCGATTAAAGCTGGTTTTCTTAATGCAACCGAAGTTGCGGATTATTTAGTAGGTAAAGGGACGGCATTCCGCGATGCACACGAAATCGTTGGAAAACTGATCATTTACTGCGAGCAACAACAGAAAGCAATTGAGGATTTGACGGTAGAAGAGTTAGCCAAGTTCAGTGAGCAAATTACAGATGACATATATGATTATATTGATTACGAAAATATTATTACAAAGGGGAATAAGCACCTGATGAAGCAAGTGGTGGAATAAGAGCAGGCGGATAGTTATGCATATGGTCGGTCTACGGTGGTATATGATTGGTCTTCCGTACTATATGATCGGTTGGCCAGGGGATATGATCGGTCTCCGATGATATATGATCGTTTGGCGAGAGATACGGTCGGTCTCCCATGATATATGGTCACTCCAACAGTACAACCCTTTCCTTATGTAAATAAAAAAGCTTGAAAGGACAAATTCGTCTTTTCAAGCTTTTTTGTTATCCCATAATATTATAGCCAGCATCTACATAAATGATTTCACCTGTAACACCGCGAGACAAGTTACTCAAAGTGACCAACGTCATTTCAGCCACTTCTTCTTGTGTGACATTGCGTTTTAACGGGGCTTGTTCTTCAATTTGAGTCAAAATCGTATTGAAGGAAGCAATGCCTTTTGCAGACAGCGTACGAATGGCCCCGGCAGAAATTGCATTGACACGAATATTTTCTTTCCCCAAATCGAACGCCAAGTATTTTACGGATGCTTCAAGTGCCGCTTTTGCAACACCCATCACATTATAGCCGTCAAGCACGCGCTGTGCCCCCAAATAACTCATCGTTACAATAGAACCGCCGTCTGTCATGAATGGACGGGCTTCTCTGGCTGTTGCGATGAGCGAATAAGAACTTGTGTCCTGTGCAAATGCATAGCCGCTTCTCGTAGTCTCCACAAAGTCATTTTTCAAATCCTCAGCATGTGCAAATGCAAGTGAATGGACAACACCGTGAATGGTACCAACTTCAGCGCCGATTTTCACGAATGCCTCATGGATACTTTCATCCTCATTAACATCACACTGCACAATCATTTTCGCTTCAAAATCGGCTGCACTTAATAGTTTTTCAAGTTTAGCAAGTGAACGCTCTTTGCGATAGGTGAAAATAACATTTGCACCGACTGAAAAGAGTGTTTTTGCCACTCCCCAAGCAAGGCTTCGCTCATTCGCTACCCCCATTACAACAATATTTTTACCTTTAATTTTAAGTAAATCTTCCATAGTAACCTCCTGAGTAGGTATTGAAAATGTATATACCTATTATTAGTACCAGATGCTAAATAAATTATAGCATATCTGTTCAGATATTGTGAATAGCTGCAAATAAAAATGAAAACGTATTCAAAACTGAAATATTGGTAATATATAAAAATACAGTTGACTTTATAATTATGCATACATATAATAAGCTTAACTTGTAAATAGGGGTGATTGGAATGAAAGTAGGAATCATTGGCGCTTCAGGATACGGCGGACTTGAGCTCATCCGGCTACTGCACAACCACCCTGAAGTCGAACGAATTGAACTATTCACGTCTTCCGAAGAAGGAACAGTATTTTCGCATAAGTATTCGCATCTTATGAATATAGTTGATCAGCCTCTTCAGAAAATAGAGCTAGCGAACTTGGCAGAATTCGATGTCGTTTTTTCTAGTGCACCTGCTGGGGTAGCGAGTACACTTCTTCCTCCGTTAATTGGAAAAGGACCGAAACTCATCGATTTGTCAGGAGATTTCCGTTTAAAAGATTTGTCTCAATATGAGCAATGGTATAACAAAGAACCGGCGCCAGCTTCTGCCATTGAGCAAAGTGTATACGGACTGACTGAATGGAATGCCGAAGCAATCCGGCAAGCACAGTTAGTTGCAAATCCAGGTTGCTTCCCGACAGCAGTTCTCTTGGCATTGTTGCCATTACTAAAAGAAAATACAATCGACGCGACCCAGTTAGTCATTGATGCGAAAAGCGGTGTGTCCGGGGCTGGCAATCAGCCAAGCCAAATGACGCATTTCAGCGAAACGAATGAAAACACAGCAATCTATAAATTAAATCAACATCAGCATATTCCGGAAATAGAGCAGGCATTTGCATCATTTGCAAAAGAGACACCGCCTATTACATTTAGTACACATTTAGTTCCTATGACGAGGGGAATTCTTGCGACAAGTTATGCGCCTGTTATGGATGGAGTAACGGAAGCTTACCTCATTGAGTGTCTAAAGGAAACATACGCCAATCATCCATTTGTTCGTGTTTTGCAAGATAAGGCTAAGTTTGGCACCAATCAAGTATATGCCTCGAATTACTGTGATCTTCTTGTAAAAGTTGACCCGCGGACGAACCGGGCTACAATCGTTTCCGTAATTGACAACTTGGTAAAAGGGGCGGCAGGGCAAGCCATTCAAAACATGAACGTGCAATTTGGTCTTGAGGAAATAACCGGTCTTTCACATGTCCCGGCATTCATTTAACTTGGGGGGATTACTATGACGAGAACAACGGTATTAGCACCGAAGCGGATTTCAGGAAATAACATCGTATCCCCGATTGGTTTTAAGGCGACAGGCATCCATTGTGGGATTAAACATAAGAAAAATGATTTGGCACTGCTTGTCAGTGAAGTACCAGCAAATGTTGCAGGCGTATTTACAACAAATGCAATACAGGCTGCTCCACTGGTAGTTACAAAAGAAGCAATGCTGAAAGTAGGCAAAATGCAGGCAATCGTGGTGAATTCGGGAAATGCGAATGCATGTACAGGTCAGCAAGGATTGATAGACGCACGACTTATGCAACAAACAGCGGCAGAGAAACTCGGTATTTCATCAAATCTTGTCGGTGTCGCATCGACGGGGATCATTGGCGAAATGATGAAAATGGAACCCATTGTAAAAGGTATCCGGAAACTTGAACCAAGTGCCGAGTTGGAAGGTTCCATTTTATTTTCCCAGGCGATTCTTACGACAGATACCGTAACGAAAAATACTGCATACAGTACTGTCATTGACGGGAAGAAGATTATTATTGCAGGGACGGCAAAAGGGTCTGGTATGATCGACCCCAATATGGCAACAATGCTTGGCTTTATGACTACAGATGCCAATATCGAGTCGATTCATCTGCAAGCTGCTCTTAAAACAGTTACAGATTTGACATTTAACGCTATTACAGTGGATGGCGATACGTCAACAAATGATATGGTGCTCATTATGGCGAATGGGATGGCAGGAAATGATTCATTGACACCGGCCCATCCTGACTGGGAACTATTCATAGAAACGTTGCAGGCAGTTTCTCAGGATCTGGCAAAAATGATTGCGAAAGACGGAGAAGGCGCAACGAAGCTTATCGAAGTCGAAGTGACAGGAGCTATTTCGAATGTCGAGGCGCGTAGGATTGCTAAAACAGTTGTCGGCTCACCACTTGTAAAAACAGCTATTTTTGGCTGTGATGCTAACTGGGGAAGAATTATAGCCGCTGTCGGTTATAGTGGTGCGACCTTGGATCCGAATGCGATAAAAATTAAGATTGGCCCAACAATTGTTGTTGAAAATGGGGAGCCTGTCCAATTTTCGGAAGCTGAACTGCTTGTTTATTTGAAACAGCCCGAAGTGAAAATCATTGTTGATCTTTATCAAGGAAGCGGTCAGGGAGTAGCATGGGGGTGCGATTTAACATATGACTATGTCCAAATCAACGCAACATATCGCTCGTAAACGAATAGTGGTGAAACTTGGTGGAAGCATGCTTGAAGAATTGAATGAAGACTTTTTTGTGAATATCAAACAATTACAAGATACAGAGCATGATCTAGTGCTTGTTCATGGAGGCGGACCTTTTATTAATAAAGAACTCGCTAAAAACAAAGTACTATCATCCGTAGTGAACGGTATCCGGGTGACGTCAAAGGAGGCGGCCGAAATCGTTCAAACGACGTTAATAGGTCAAGTGAATCCAGATCTCGTCCATCGATTAAACAATGGTGGAATCGATGCGATAGGGTTAAGTGGATATGACGGGAAACTGCTAACTTGCACGGTGTTAGATGAAGACTTGTACGGTTCTGTCGGAGAAATACAGCATGTCCGTACTGAGCTGATAGAAATAATGCTAGACGCTGGGCTTGTGCCAGTTATCTCATGTATCGGGGCGACAGCAGATGGAGCCGCTCTCAATATTAATGCAGATACCGTGGCAAGTAAGATTGCTCTTGCCATAAACGCAGACAGCCTTCTTCTTGTCACGGACACACCAGGCATTCAAATAGAAGGAAGCGTGCAACAAACAGTATCTCCAACTGAAATTGTACAGTGGATTGGAACTGGTGCAATTTACGGAGGGATGTTGCCGAAAGTGAAAGCAGCACTTGATTGTTTAACTGCAGGCATTCCATCGGTGCAAATTGTCAGTGATCAGTTGACGGGAACTACAATTAAAAGCAAGGGGGTATTCGTATGACTAGTCTATTTCAAAATTACGCACGTCGTTCTGTCCACCTCGTAAAAGGGCGAGGCACGATTGTAACGGATGACAAAGGAAAAGATTACCTCGACTTTACTAGTGGAATAGCAGTCGTCAGTCTTGGTCATGCGCATCATGCACTAGTTGAAGTAGTCAAAAGACAAAGTGAAAAACTATGGCATGTTTCAAATTTATTCGAAAGCCCGGAGCAAGAGCTATTAGCTGCGAAACTAACGGAAGATACGCCTTTCAGTCATGCCTTTTTTTGCAACAGCGGAGCTGAAGCAAACGAAGCAGCTATCAAATTAGCGAGAAAACATACAAAGAAAAACGTTATCATTACATTCGAACAATCCTTTCATGGACGGACGTTTGGTGCGATGTCCGCGACTGGGCAAGTTAAGGTCCGCGAAGGCTTCGGACCGTTGCTGGAATCATTCCGTATCATTCCATATAATGACGCACAGCAACTGGAAGCTGCGATTGACGGCGATGTAGCTGCAATTATGCTGGAAGTGATTCAAGGAGAGGGCGGCGTCAACCAAATTGACCCTGACTTTGCACAATTACTAACAGTTCTCTGTAAATCTAAAGGTATCTTACTTATTATCGATGAAGTGCAGACGGGTATTGGCCGTACCGGGACCCGATATGCTTATGAGCAGACGGTTCTTGAACCGGATATTATAACCCTTGCCAAAGGATTGGGCGGAGGTTTCCCAATTGGTGCCATGCTCGGGTCAAGCGAGCTATTTCAGTCATTTGGACCAGGAACTCACGGTACGACATTTGGAGGTAACCCACTAGCAGTCGCAGTTGCACAAACAGTTGTCGACATCGTATTTAAGAAAAAGTTCTTGCTAGAAGTTGAAGACAAATCGAATTACCTTATCGAAAAGTTGCAAGCGTTATTGTCGAAAGACCAATACTCGATTCGCGGGGCAGGTCTGTTACTGGGGATAGAATGCCGCGATGAAGTTCAGTCATTCATCCAACAGGCAGAAACAGCAGGCTTGTTGCTCGTTCAAGCAGGCGCTAATGTCATACGTATGTTACCGCCATTGACGGTTACATATGAAGAAATTGACCAAGCAGTGGATATTCTCGCAACCGTTCTGCTCGTCGAAAAAGTGGCAGTAACTTAATAATCATTTGAATTAAGGCGTTCAGTGAAGCGCTATTCAATCGACCTCTGTCTGAAGGTTAAAACAAACGGATTCGCTTAAACTAGCGAATCTTTTTGTTTTTTAATAGAAGTTACTAAATTGACCGGGAAATTGATACTAACCACTATATAACCTCGTAAATCAATTATAAAGTGCTGAAAAACAGATTTTCTATCAAAAATAGGTCTTTTATACAGTTTGGAGTCGGTTTTCTGAACCATCGGAATCATTTTGGATAAATATTGAAACTAATCATGTGAAAATGATGTATGGTAAATAGAATTCATTGACAAAGAACAGAGGGGGAGTAAAAGATGACTGATATTGAGCGCGAAGGGCTTTACATGGGTATTCGAAACTTCCGTGAAAAACAGGTGACAAGCGGATTATCATTAGATGAAGAGAAGGCACTTAAAACATTACTAGAGCAAGTCGATGCAGACATTAAAAAAGTACATAAAATGCAAGTGAACTATAGTGACGAGCAAATGAAAGCGCCTGTCAAAGTGGAGGCAATCAGAAATGCCACTTTCGTTGAAAGCCCGGTAAAACGTAATTTTTTGGATAAGGTAATGAAAAAAGAACAAATTGTTTATTATAATCTTCAAGTGCCTAATTGGGCTGATTTGAACTCCTACGAATGGACATACACGTTTGCACTGGAAGTTAGAAGTTTCATGGAGCAGGTAGGATTAGGGGATAAGTGGAGCACTTTGCTGCCGCCTATCATGGAAATATCAGCTGTTGAAAGTTTGGATAAAGAAGAAGTTGAGTGGTTGAATCTGTTACCCGACACGAAATGGTGCTTAGCTGCATTTGATGAAGTAGACGAGTTGGAGAAATTAGCGAAACAACATAGTGAAGAAATGTATGAAACTATCACTTGGCTGAAAGAACACTGGAAAGATGGCTATCAGATTTATAGTGACTATACTGAGTTGGGTTTTATACAACTCTCGTGAACGTTGTATAAGTATGAGTAGGTAATAATTTCGTGTGCGAGGCAACTGTCATTCCATTCAAAAATCCTTAAAATAATTAAAATGAAAGAGTAGCCCGTACTGTGGAAAAATGATCTCAGAGGAATTAATAAAAGCTCCTCTAGAAGAGAGTTTGGGTGACAGCTTGTGGCAGTGACTGGAACCACTTATCACGCTTGAAGTTCAATCAGTTGATAACTCGGGGCGGTCATTTTAGAATGGTTTGTATACTTTTTTGAAGTGTAAAGTAGGAATGAAAGAAGGTTTTTTTATGAAGAAAGGAATTGCTATTCTTTTTTGTATCATGCTTTTGGCGGGATGTTCCAGTGGGGGAGCTGATGCGCCTAAAACGGAGACAGATGGCGGAACTAAAGTTGGCCAAACTGAAGTGAAACCTGACAGCTCCAATACCCAAGATAATGCGGTGGTTGAAAAGGCAGACGAATCCAATGAAGCAAATACTGGAGAAGTCATAACGAATTCAAATAACGACGCTCTTAAAGACCTACCAGAATTTAATGTGCTAGCTGACACTATTGACTTGGGTGTTTATCACGGAATGATAGAAACTGATAACCAAGGAACTCGAATCATTCTCTTTGGAATCGAACAGAATCATAAAGAATATAAAAGTATCTTTGTCAAAAATGATAATCGCTTAAAAATTATTAAACTAGACAATGATGGTTTAATTTACAATGAGATTTTAAAATAAACAAAACAGCTGAGAACATCGATTACACTCGATATTCTACAGCTGTTTTTAAAATAATTTAAGGATTGGCACCGAAAAAAGTGTAACTTCTTCCATCGTACTCCGTCTAATCTGTTGAGTAACGGAAAGTGAGGAGATAGTATGAAGAAATTCGGTACAATCGCATTGGCAGCACTATTAACTGGAAGCATGGTTGGTGGCTATACAGCTCATGCGCAGGAAGAACAACCGCAAGTTATTAGCGCCAAAGAGGAAGATGCAACAAATTATATGAATTTCACAGGCGTCATCAAAGAAATTGAAAAAGGGAATAAAGAAATCCTCGTAACGCTTGAAAACGAAGATGAGATGATTATGATTTTACGCATCACTGATGAATCTCTACTATTCAATAGCGGAACGACAAAGTCAATTGAAAAAACAGACTTAAAAAAAGGTGCAATGGTTGAAGCTTATTATGACAAAAACAAGCCGATGATTTTAATTTATCCAGCGCAAGTTACCCCTGAAATCGTTGTCGTGAAAGATGACGACGTTTTCGGAGAAGTGAAAATTGCTAAGTTCGATAAAGATTACCTCAGTTTGGATGGGAAATTGAAACTGAACCTAAGTGAAGAGACAGTCCTTTTGAATCAACAAGGAAAAGTAATTAAAGAAAAAGGTCTTGAAGGAAAAGAATTGGCCGTCTTCTATGATGCAACAACAAGAAGCCTTCCACCTCAAACATCGCCGTCCAAAGTCATTGCTCTTGATTATGTCACTGAGGAACTGCCGGAAACAGAAACACCGTCTGAACCTGAAAAACCGGACACCTCAAAAATGGATGAAATCATTAAAAACGATCACTACATGAAAAATGGTGTAAAGATGATTCCGCTGCGTAAAGTGGCTGAGCAACTTGGTTACCATGTGCTCTCTCAACCAAAAATCAATGGCGCACTCGTCACACTGGAAAATAGTTCATTTACAATCACACGTGGCGATAAAAAGTATGGTTATAATAAAAGCATTCAATCTTTTGAAGTTGCACCTGAACTGAAAGGTATGAAAACATACGTTTCAGAAGACTTCCTTGAACTTTTGATTAAAAACTAACCGCCAAGCGAAGCATGGCTATATAGCAACCGAGCCTGAAACGATGGGACTGCCTTTTAAAGAGGCAGACGTTTCAGGCTTTTTTTGTCATTATCTATAAAGAATAACTATACAGATTTTTCATTCTACTGTACTGTTAATATATAATCTTTCAGATGAAATGGAGAATGGATATGGCGAAAAAAATACTGGCATTTATTATTGCACTTTTAGTTACGTTTACATCAATTGGCAACGCTTCTGCAGCTCCTTTATTTAAAGATGTTGGTGATAAGCACGTTTCGAAAGCTGAATTGGACTTTTTAGCAGAACGGGGCATCATTGTTGCGAATCCGCAACAAAACTTTGGGGTGAAGGAAGAGATTACCCGTTTGGAAGCGTCCGCCATGATCATTAGGGCACTGGGACTGGAAACAGTAAATCGTCCTAATCCAAACTTCAGCGACGTAACTCCTGAAGACGAGGGCTATGACATCATTGCCACAATAGCGGATGAGGGGATCGTCAATGGTAATGCAGACGGCGAGTTCATGCCGAATAATAAGTTGACACGAGGGCAAATGGCAGCGATTCTAGTCAGCGCTTTTGAGTTGAAGGGAACGTCCGAACACGCTTTTAAAGACGTCGACTCAGCGTATTGGGCATCAGAAGCGATTAAAACACTCTTTGCCAATGAAGTCACAACAGGCTATCCAAATAATACATATAAGCCAACAGCATTTATTACGAAAGTGAATTTCGGGGTATTCCTTGCGCGAATACTAAACCCGGAATTTAAACAAAAGCCTGTTTGCTATAAGTCTGATGGTAAAAAGAAAGCTGTCGTTAATGTACAGGTAACAAACTTGTGGAAATCGCCAAACAAAAACCGGGTAGTGGACCGTCCCTCAATTACCAGTCCAACCGATATCGGGAAATGGGCGAAAAGCATGTCCATCAGTCAGAAGTTATGGCTCGTTGGAAAAACAGATACCCAAGCCTTGTACGGACAGGAAGTCGTCATTTTAAAAAGTAGTGGTAATTGGCATGAAGTCGCTGTAATAGATCAATATACACCGAGAAATAAAGCGGGTTATCCAGGATGGGTACCGAAATCACATGTGACAGAACTAACGACTGACTACAAGGATTGCCACATAGCGATCGTAGACACGAATATAGCCACTCTTTATGATGAACCGAAAAAAGCAAACAAATATATGGATATTAGTTATACGACCATCCTTCCTGTCATTGGGGAAAAAGGCGAGTGGCTTCACGTTCAAACACCTGCTAACGGCGTGAAATATTTACGCAAACAAGATGCAAAAGTAGTTGAGAACTTTGCGGCAATCCCAAAACCGACTCAAAAAGATATTGTTGATAGCGCTAAGATGTTCCTGGGACTTCCATATGTCTGGTCTGGGATATCAGGCTTCGGGTTCGACTGTTCGGGTCTTATCCACTCCGTGTACAAAAATCATGGCATTATGATTCCGCGTGATTCATTTGTCCAAGCGGTCAATGGTACCCCTGTTACCAGAAAAAACATGCAACCTGGTGATTTGATGTTTTTTGCTTACAATCAAGGCAAGGGCAAGGTATTCCATGTCAGCATGTATATCGGAAATGGTAAGATGATTCATGCACCGAATTCAAGCAGAAGCGTAGAAATTATCTCCATCGACACGCACCCATACAAAGCGAACTACGCGGGTTCGAGAAGATATTTGAAATAAAGTGATACCTCAATCAGATGGAATTTTATTTCTTGTTAAATCTGTACGAACTGAACACCAGTGTCGAATCAAATACAATACGGCGTTGTAAATATTACGCAAAATAACAAGTCAATTAAATTCAATGATTCAACGATGTATTATTTCAATAAAAAAGGTGTGTTCGCTTACGGGCTGCAAGATAGGGAAACGAAGAAACTTTCGGCTATCCAAGCGAAAGATATGACAATAACAGATAATGGGATCGTCATTGTAGGTAGTAAGGGCAAAAAAACACACTTTGAAAAAGTAATGAAAAAGCATCCCCCGGGTGCTTTTTGTTATATCTCAGTGAAAGTGGATTTCAAAGAAAGTTCAAACACACTCATAACGCTATTCACATACGATAAAACAATAAGGTAACTATGGACGAATCACTACCCGAAAAAGGATGTGTGTAGGCGTGTACAACAACTCCAATCGTAATTCAAATTCGAAATACACGCTGGGCGATCTCTTAAAAGGGAAGGATCTTGAAATTGTTGCCGCATCTCTTCTTTTACTTGGCAAACTGAAAGTAGATTCCATCCAATTATTTAGAGATCAGCCTATAATATCCGTTACGCTGTTAGGAGCATTCAAAGGACTGAATGACGATAAAGTGAATGAAATGGCTGAATTTCTAGAAGGAAGTGGTGATATGACAATAGATGAATTATTTGAGGGGATAAAGAAACATGTGAATAAAGGTAGGGGGAGCGGACATGGGTGAAACAACGAACTTTGACTCCCAAAAATTTCTCAACACAATCATTTTAATTGTATTTCTCCTTCTCCTTGTTTTCGGTACGACTAAGTTAGAAGAATTGACACAAGTAGAAGATATAGAAAATTGAAGGCTGAGAAACAGAATACGAAAGACAAACGGGACTCATTAAGTATCTATGGGTCCTATTAGTATAAAAGAAATTAGGTCAGGTCTGTTTTCTGCCAAAGTTTACTGTGTTTCAATTGCAGTAAACCAGCCAGTTTTCAAGGCACTTCAATCGTTCAAGAAACAAATGAGCTATTGTTAATGCATCATCGATTATCCGATGTCATTCAAATAGTTAAGCTTCGAATATGAGTGTATATTTTTCGAAATCATGCTGTTTCCATGAGGGGTTTAAATAATCGATGATCGCTATTTCAACAATGTATGAATTGCCGGGGAATTCCCGTTACTCAAAACGTGTAATACATTGTAGACTGTATTTTTAATAGGTGTCTTGAAGTAACTGCCGATATATAATAGTAGCTGATCTTGTATTCAGCCATTAGTTTTGAAAATTAATTAAAGGATACTTTTTTAACTATATATGTTGAACAAATGAATAGGACGTATGCGTTTTACAAGGGCTTTTGGGAGGTCGCTGAAAAATACCTGATATTTAGAATGAATTGGAATTTCTGCTAATATCGCTTCGACGCTTTGTGGATGCTCCCCGCGATAAGCCGGAAAGGAGAGCACTTGGGAGGGATTGAATTGTATCCCTTCTTGCTCTTATCGCTCCGGCTACCACGAAGACGCGCCTTCGCTGAATGGTCTATCTGAGAAAGAGCATTTCGTTAACTGTGATGAAATCTGCGACCTGGAGTGCATCTTTCTTGACTATAAGTAGTATCAAATAGGAATTTCCTTATAATCTCGCCATATACATTTCAAAATCACATTTTTCTCGGTAATGAACACCCTAGCGTAGGCGCGGCAAAGGCATCCTGAAAGAGCCAAGCGTTCTACAATCCACTTCCCGAATTACAACTCTCTCATTATTAAGCGCCACAGCAGATTCAAAGGGATTCTTTAATTCAACTATATAGTGTTTGATCAGGAGTTTTTCTGTGAATTTCTTTAGATTCATTAATCATAATGTGTATGAAAAATCCCCCTCGTCTACTAAAAATAATAGGGGAGGGGGAGACCTATCTTTTTAGGGATTCTACTTAAGAATTAACGCTCAAGCTCTCTGTAACCTGTTTCTGCTTTAAACCTTACTTCGGCATAAGAAACCTCATCGGCTTCATGTTTCTTAGATGAAACGAGTGTACCAATAATTGCTGCTAGGAATCCTGCTGGAACTGAAATAATTGCGGGATTCGCATACGGGAAAATCGGCTGCCCAACAAAGAACGCTGCTCCTTCTACAGGATTAATAACACTCGGGCTTAATGCAACAAGAACAAGTGCGACAATTAAGCCGGTTAACATTGAAGCGACTGCGCCTGTTGTATTGAATTTTTTCCAATAAATCGTAAAGAGAATTGTAGGGACATTCGCAGAGGCGGCGATACAGAATGCGAGTGACACAAGAAACGCGACATTCAATTTTTCCGCACCGAGTGCTAAAATAATAGAGACAACCGCAACAGCAATTGCAGCATATCTTGCAGCATTTACTTGCTGTTTCTCTGTTACTTTTCCTTTTTTTATAATTTCTCCATAAATATCATGTGCAATTGCTGATGCACCTGATAATACTAGTCCGGCAACAACTGCAAGAATAGTTGCAAATGCAACAGCTGCAACAAATGACTCTAATGCTGAACCGCCTAACACACCCGCGAGCATTGGGGCGGCCATGTTCCCGGCAGCATTTTCAGCAATAATCGCATCCACGCCAACAAATTTAGCTGCACCGAATCCGAGGAAAATGGTTAGAACGTAGAATATCCCAATAATCCAAACCGCGTAAATAACAGAAGACCTAGCTGTTTTTGCATCTTTTACAGTAAAGAAACGCATTAAGATATGCGGCAATCCAGCTGTACCTAAAACGAGTGCAATTAGAACGGATATTAGACCAATCGGATCTTTATAAATTATTCCAGAATGCAAGAAGGCGTCACCATGGGGCGTTGCCGTCCTCATGGCATCAAACATACCAATAAAGTTGAAATTAAACTTTAATAGAACGAGGAACGAAATAATAATGGTTCCTACCATAAGCAAGATTGCTTTAACAATTTGAACCCAACTTGTTGCAGTCATACCGCCGAATAATACATAGATTGTCATCATGACACCTACGATGAGTACTGCGACCCAATAGTCGATTCCGAGAAGTAATTTAATAAGTGCCCCAGCACCTACAAGCTGGGCAAGCATGTAAAATAAAACAATCGTTATTGTATTTAATGCCGCCGCGCCTCGGACTTTTTTTGCTCCGAAACGTGATCCAATCATATCGGCCATAGTAAATTTCCCGAGATTACGAAGGGGCTCAGCGATTAGAAATAAAACTACCAGATAAGCTACTAAAAAACCTATACTATAGTAAAAACCATCAAAACCACTTAAGGCAATTGCCCCTGCAATTCCAAGGAATGACGCAGCAGACAAGTAGTCCCCAGCGATTGCCATTCCGTTTTGCCAACCGGTTAATGAACCTCCAGCAGTGTAAAAATCACTCGCAGTTGCTGTTTGCTTTGCAGCCCAGTATGTAATTCCAAGTGTTAGTGCAATTACTGCAACGAAAATTAATATTGATATGATATTATCCAAATGCAGCTACCCCCTTTATTTAAAAACATTTTTTTTCAAAATTTCTTCCACATCTTTATCGAAGCTTTTCGCTTTATTCATATAGATGGATGTTAATAGCCATACCATTACGAACATTAATAATGAATACACCCATGTCCAAGTCATCCAACCGATGGCTCGGTTCTCAAGTATGGTTGTGTATCCTGTCAGAATGGGTAATGTAAAAAAGGCAACAAAAAAGAAAATAATGTATGGGGTAGAGAAGTTTCTTTTCCGCTTTATTAAACTTTTAAATTCCGGAGTGTTGATAATTTTTTCATAATCCAATTCCATTTTCACTTGGCCTTTTTTTGAACTTTTACTCACGATTTCATCCCCTTTTTTAGTGAATTATTGAAAACTGATAGCTCATTAGAGTGTTTAACCTCCTTTTAAATAAAAACATTTTCTTGTCTTTTGAGAATTATTCCAAAACTAGGAAAATATGAAGATTTTGCGACATATTAACTTACATTACCAAAAATTCTGTCGATATACAAGCACTTTTCAGAATAGTTTAAATTCATATATCGGTTAGACGGTTACAGGTTTGAGAAGCAAAATTAATCCCCACCTAATTTGAAAAATTAATAGAGTAGTATAAAAAAATAACACGAAGAAGCGTACCCAAAGGGCGCCCTTTCTCGTGTTATTTTATTCAAAGTTATGAGTAGTGTTTGACAACAACTTATCTACTTCAACTATGAATATCTATTAAATGGGTAATTCATTATCTACAATTCCTTTTTACTCGCCCATTATAAGCATTCTCAACATTTTCTTGTCTCCAAGGTACGTTATTTGCTCTATTCCATCAGGACGAAGAATCGCTATACCTGTGATTTCCGCATTAATTTTATCTTTGCCATTTTTTATATAATCAATGTTAACGGTAAAGTAATAATTCGTTGGGGTATCCTTACTTTGTTCTATATCGATTTTACTAACGGTTGTTTGATAATCGTATTTGTCAGCCGCTAAGTGGAACACTAATGTTTGACCTCTCGAAACAAGTTGATCGTAACCACTTTCAGAAAAATATGGTCCATAGTTATCCTTTAAATATGCGTTATACTCCTTACTCAATGGTCCGCTCTCCTGCTTCTGTTCTTCAAACCACTTCCACAGGTCATTTTGTGCTTTTATGGCTCCTTTATTTGGAGTATTCAAGTCATACTCCAAATAAGCTTGAATAAGTTCTTTGTTTTTATCATGTGGTTCATCTTGAGAACAGCCTCCAAGTATGAGGCACATAAGAACAAAAGATATGGCAACCCCTATTTTTCCGCGAGAGATCCTCTTTGTGACGAAAGGTATACGATTCCAACTTGAGTTATGAGACATAATTTCACTCGCCTCCCTTTTCCTTTTTTTACCTACTCTTTATACGGATAGCACACAATAAAAGTTTCGTTTTTCTAACTATTCCATTTTTTGGTTATGAAGAGAGGTCGCGTTCCTGTATTATATGATTTATGGAAAGTGTATCCACCGGTTATTTGACTTTAACTATAGAATATCCTTTATTCTGATTACCTTATCAGTTATAACTAATTGTCGAGTTAGTGTGGACTTGTTCTTAATTAATGATTTAAAAAGAAAGGGAAAATTATAGTACAATCTTAAAATGGTATAATGTATCGCTTATAAAACAATATTCTAAACTAACTGTACAACAGCTGTTGTACAATATGAAATATATATTAAAATTGGTGCTATTTTGTATGCTGGAATTAAAGTAAGACTTTCATAACAATAAAAAGTATCTATTTACAAGTGTGGCCAAGTATACTGATTTGTTTGTTATGTTCCTCACAAGACAACCTGTTAGTCGAAATTCTTACTCCTTTTTTACTTAAATTATCTTTGTTCTTGAGTTAACTAACTACGGTGCCAGTTACTTGTGTGAGAAATTAATGTGGATTTTCAAACTACAAAAATAATTTTGGGTACAGGTAGGACTAATTTAATCTGAAGTACAAGGTTCTGATGAAAAACTAAATTATTTTAGGCGCTGGTACATAAAACGGAGGGATAATAAATTGATTTTACACACAACGATTGTAGGAAATGGCGGGCCGATTGTATTTCTTCACACAGGCTTGCAAACCGGGAGTACTGATTTCGAATACCAAAGGGAACATTTCAAAGAGAATTACAAAGTCATCATGCCAGACTTACGGGGCCATGGAAAATCTAAAGTGGATCAAATAGATATTCTACACTTCTTCGAAAATTCAGTAGTTGATTTAGTTGATACTCTCAATCATCTAGAAGTCAAAAAAGCCCATATCGTAGGTGCCTCTCTGGGAGCACTCGTGGGCTTGGTATTCATAAAGAGATACCCAGACAGAGTTAAGAGTTTGACGCTATCAGGCGTAACTTCTGAAAAACCATCTAATTGGGCTGAGTTACAACGTGTTGATGCTAGCATGCAAATGGCGATTCTGGAAAATGAAGACGCCGTAAATTATTTCAATGGAATACATTTATCCGACTGGCAAAGTTTTATCAGAACCTCCCAAGAGCATGATTGGTATCCATTCGAAGAAACAAGCGAAGTTTCAAGTATTCAATGCCCGGCTTTAATTATAGTAGGAGAAGATAAGAAACATGAAGTAATTGGGGCATTAAAATATCAAGCAATGAATGAGCTGTTCCATGTAGCAATTGTTCCATTTGCCTCTCATTTAGTTCATAGTGAACAGCCCGAAATCTACACTGCAATTTTGGATAAATTCCTTGACTCTATTGCAAATAGAGACCGCTAATTTAAAATTTACAGGAATTTATGATTTTAGTAGCGGGCAGTTTAATAATGAGGTAGTGCAATAGATGTAATGGAGTGAAAACTGTATAGTAATCAGTACGATGAACGGACGTACATAAATAAATTTTTAACGAGAGTGAGTTGAAGCGAGTGGACAGTGTAACCAAATCCTACTTCGAAAACCTGGAAGCAAAGGACAAAGATATTCAAATTGAAGCATATAATAATATTATTGCAGCTACAAAAGAAGAGGTGGACTGGGCTTATGAAGTTTGGGACCAATTAAAGGGATGGCTGACAGATACCGATAATCACAGAAGATCCAGGGCAGCTCAGTTCCTAGCTGGTCTTGCGAAAAGTGATCCTGAAAAACGCATAGTAGGCGATTTTTCAGCGTTATGGGAAGTGACCAGAGATCCAAAATTTGTTACTGCCCGTCATAGCTTGCAATCGATATGGAAAGTCGGGTTAGCTGGAAAGGAACAAAAGGAAATGGTGATTAATCATATAGTGGATCGCTTTCAAAACGGTGCGGATGAAAAACATTACACCTTGATTCGATTTGATATGATTCAAGGCTTGAAAAATTTATATGATGTATTAAAAGAGGAAGAAATTAAACAACTAGCAATGGATTTGATTGAGACAGAAGAAGATATCAAATACCGTAAGAAGTATATGACTGTATGGAAATGAAGAGTCTAGAGTAAACTTCCAAAAAATCTGTGTTCACAATCGAAAGGTAATTAAAAGTACCTGGCTGGCACAATTTCGAATTGTGTTAGTACCAAGTACTTTTTTGATGTCCATTGATAGTCATTTGTGACAAGTAACTTAAACTACTAGCATCCATCTAATTCCTAATATGTTGACGAAACCCCAAATAGTATCCAAAAGTGTTATAATTAGAGTTAAATCAAATCGGGTTTTATCAATTAATTTCTCGAATTAGAGGAGGGCTTTAAACAAAGATGAAGAAAATACGCACACTGTTTTTCGCTCTAGCATTGACAGTAGCTTTGCCAATGTCAGCTACGATTGTATTAGCAGCTAACGAGGCAGAAGGTCAAGCTGTTAAGTCAGAAGACATCACGACTGTCGTGAAGTTTACGGATATTCCAAATAGCCACTGGGCGAAAAATGAAGTTATGCAACTTGTAGAAATGGGTATCATGAAGGGTTACGGCGATATGCAGTTTCGACCTGACGTAGCAATAACTGTTGGGGAGGCTGCACAATCTTTTACAAAAGTGGGATATGAATCCTTAATCAAAGACGTGGCAAGCAATTCGCTTGGGATGGATGAACCTCTAACACGTCAGCAAATGGAGTCGGCATTAATACGCGCATTCAATTTGCAAGGTAGTGAACTAATCGATTGGCCAAGCCTTACTTCATTGGATAAAGGGAGTGTTGGTATAGTTCCCAAATACGGAACGATGCCAGGCACAGAGAATGGTCTGTTCAATCCAGAAACAACGGTCGACCGTGCTACTTTTGCGGTGGTTCTGCATCAAGGACTTGTAGAAAATGGTAACATTGAAACCATCAAAAAGTATGCGTTAACTAATTTAAAGCTGTCGCCTAATTTTATTCGAATTCCCTCTACTGTTCATTTAATGAAGGTGTCATTTGATGAACATCCGATTTACTTAAGATCAGCAGAGGATATCCTTTTCACGAATCATACGAGAATTGATAATACGTTTTCACGAGATAATATTTACACATATAATGTCGGAGAACAAGGTGCAATAATAGAGCTAACGGTGCGTTCTTTTGATAATGGGGATTACTTCTTGTTTTCGAAAATTAACAATCCTACTGAATCTGCTGTAACGGTTGATGTTATTCAAAAAGAAAATGAAGTTGCTTCATTTGAGTTAAACCGTTATGACCGCTACAAGATTAAACGTAATGAAGAAGATGTCTTTGGCAGTGACACAACGTCCTATCCAACAGGCTTACTGCGTTTTGTAAAGCAAGACGGGTCAGTGAAAGAGCGGATGGTCGGACAGTCATATTTATCGAAGCAATTGTCATTGGAGTATGAGGATGAGGGTTACAGCTACATGCGTCAATTACTAGGTGAAAAAGAAGCATTATCGTATGCCCAAGTTGGCTCTACTCTACTATCCGTTCATACGTTGAATTCAAAAGGCGATGACATCGTAGATCAATGGTATATGAATGCGGATGGTCAATTGTTTGCAAATGAAGAGAATATGGAGAGCTGGATGCAGGAGTCAGCCAAGTATTATAAAAAACGTAATAATTGGTATACTGCGGGTGGTGCATTCAATAAAATGGCGACAACGACAGAACCAATGCCTGATAATGGGCAAGGCTATGGAAGAAACTTGCTTCTATTAAAAGAAGATCGAGCGCTGGTATTATATAATGAGCAAGAAGATCGTTATTTTGAGAACTTAATTTACAACTCCTTTGTTAATTTGAAGAATTTCAAAGGCGACAAAGAGTACTGGGAAACAGAAGTCACAAGCACCTATTTGAAAGATCTATACGACATTACTGCTCCATTCATTGATACACGTTTTAATGAGCAAATTGCGTTGTTCTACTATAATAGTGGTGCCGATTTTGGAATCAAAAATGCGAAAGAACCGCTACGTAATTATGCGGACTTACTTGTTTCGCAAAAAAGTAAAGGAAATGTTATCCCTGTGAATGACAAATCCTATTACATTTCAGATTACTTCCCAATTGCACAGGAAGTGACGACGCATGCTTCTATGAATCACGTGTTGGGCGGTATGAACATTTTACTCATGGCCTACAATGAGTTCCATGATCAGAAATATTTAGATGCTGCTAGAGCTGTTCAAACAGCGATTGTAGCGGAAAAAGATGATTGGCTTCGTGATAGCGGCGATATTTGGTACCGTATTTCTCCACTGGGTGATTATAAAGGCGATGATTACAAGCATCTGACTTTAGAGGATTTATTAAATTCGTACAAACTTTGGAAAGATATTGATCCGACGTATTTGCCTTTGCTAGAAGAAATGATCGCTTCAAAAGCATCATTTTTATCGAATGAAAAGCTTGGCTACACAACCAAAATAAAGAATGGTTTACGTGATATCGACTTATTGAAGTATCTTCCAGAGGGTGAAGAACGAACGGACGCATTATAAAAAAACACTAATTAAATAGATACTGCCAGGGGAGCCGTTTAGGCTGAGACGCATCATACATGTAAACCCTTCGAACCTGATCTAGTTCATACTAGCGTAGGGAAGCAGCTGAAATCCTACAATCACTGTCTTTATATATGTAGAAAACAGCCGCTTTCCAATTATGGAAGGCGGCTGTTTTCTATTCCATTACAGTTTCACTGAAGTAAAATATAGATAAAGAATGGATGGGTGAAATGGAAAAGAGAATCAGTAGCTTGGTTGATGAACGTCAAGAGGAGTTGTTGCGATTGCTTGGAGATCTGGTCCGATTTCCAACTGTCAGTCCGCCTGCAAGAAATACAGCTGGCGTGCAGAAGTATATTCAAGACTTTTTAGAACAAGAGAAGTTCGAAACGGCTAGTTGGGATGTGTTTTCTGGCGATCCAAATGTTATAGGCATTAAAAAAGGAACAGATGGCACTCTGCATAATAGCTTAATCATTAATGGTCATATAGACGTTGCGGAAGTGGGGGATGAAACAGAGTGGACTGTGCCTGTCTTTGATCTGACGACGAAAGATGGCTTTGCATATGGACGGGGAACTTCTGATATGAAAGGTGCAGTGGCGGCGACTTTAATGGCCGTTAAATTAGTAAGGGAATTGGGTGTTGAACTTAAAGGCGATTTGCAAATCCAGACGGTCATTGGGGAGGAAGCAGGAGAAGCTGGAACACTTTCGTGTATGGAAAAAGGCTATACGGCAGACTTCGCGCTTGTAGTAGATGGCAGTGATCGTCAAATTCATGGTCAGGGTGGTGTAATAACCGGCTGGATAACAATCAAAAGTAAGGAAGTTTTCCATGATGCGATGAGGATGAGTATGCTCCATGCAGGTGGTAACGTCAAGGGGGCCAGTGCGATCGAGAAGATGATGAAAGTGATTGCTGGACTGCAAGACTTGGAACGTCACTGGGCCGTGACAAAACAGTATCCGGGGTTTGCACCGGGTATGAATACTATCAACCCGGCAGTTATAGAAGGTGGAAGACATGCGGCTTTTGTTGCGGATGAATGCCGACTTTGGATCACTGTTCACTTTTATCCGAATGAAACGTATCAATCTGTGGTGAATGAAATTGAAGATCACCTTAACCATGTAGCCAAAGCGGATCCATGGCTGCGAGAAAATCCGATTCAATATCGCTGGGGCGGAAAATCGATGATTGAAGAGCGAGGAGAAATATTCCCGGCGCTGGAAATGAACGCGGATCATGCAGCTGTTCAACTGCTTGCAGATTGTCATGAGCAAACCGAAAAAAGTCCTGTAGTCATCGGTATGTCGAGAACAGTAACAGACGCGGGATGGTTAGGTGAGGCAGGAATTCCAACAGTTATCTATGGACCCGGGAAGTTGGAAGAAGCTCATTCTGTCGATGAAAAGATAAGCATCGATGAGTTACTAACTTTTACCAAGACGCTTATGCTCTTTATAATTGAATGGTGTAATATGAAAAAATAAGAGAAACGCTAAAACGTCTTCCATCGGTTCTATCTGCTGGAAGACGTTTTTATAGAAGAGTCTGTGTAGTGTTCGTTGAGTAATAGTGCTTGAACACTTTCCGTTTTAGTTACTAATGAGACTTTCCAATTTAAAACTTCTCTTTATTCAAACGCGTCAATCCGTTTTTCACTCATTAAATCACTAACGGTACCTAGTTGGTATCCTTTGTCTTTCATGCCATCTATCATCGATTTTAATCCCTCAGACGTGGGTTTTGTAGGATGCATAAGAACCATTGAGCCATTTCCCACACCTGTCAAAACGCGATTTACCATTTCCGTTGTCGCTGGCTTTTTCCAGTCAACCGTGTCGACCGTCCAAAGAATGGTTTTCATACCGAGTTCATTAGCAACAAGAATTGTTTCCTGATTAAAGCTTCCGCTCGGTGGGGCAAACCACTTCGGCTTCATGCCAAGTGTTTCTTCAATGACATCATTCGTTTTTGTCAATTCAACGATTGTCTCCTCCCTAGAACGCTGTTTAAGATCAGGATGACTGTAGGCATGGTTTCCAATTTCATGCCCCTCCAAGTTAATCATGGAAGTTAAATCAGGGTTCTTTTTAACCCAACTGCCGTCAAAAAAGAATGTAGCCTTGACGTTAGAATCATTCAAAGTTGCCAGGATGTCTGGGATGTATTCGTCGCCCCACGCAACATTGATTAATAACGCGACCATAAGTTTTTCTGGATTACCTTTATAAATAGGAGATGGGGGCAGATCTTCCAAATGAACTTGTGGTGAAATCTCTTTATAAACAAGTTTTTTCACATCAAAATCATTGCCAGCCAACATACTTTGATAACTTGCTTTGCTATCAATTACTAATCCGTTATAGCCTGGAATAGCTTTCCATATCTTATCAACAGTCGCATCAATTGGTTTTATATCATTCGCCAATGCATAGGATTGAATTTTGCTGAGTAAGTCTTCATTTTCAACAGTTGTCGGAATTGCCATTGTCGTTATAAGATCTGATGGGATAGGTAGACTTTTCGAATTGCCAAGAAAAAACAGAACTGAACCACTTAATAACACAAATAGTATTAGAAATGTATTCTTCATGTTCTCCTCCTAGTTGTAGTCACTTCATCATAATCTCCCCCAACATTGATTTTTAATACTTATCTAAAACGCAATATAATCCGCTCGTTTGTCAATCCATGACACTATATGAGGGAATAGGAAATTTAAAAATCTGAATAGTGTTGACAATATTTTTCTAGTACGCTATATTCATAATAATTAAGATTGAATTGGAGATTAGTTATGGTTTCTTCTAAAGATGTTGCGAAATATGCTGGTGTTTCACAAACAACGGTGTCACGTGTATTAAATAGTCCCGATTTGGTACAGAAAAAAACGCTCGATAAAGTACAGAATGCAATAAATGAATTGAATTATCGACCCAACTCAGTCGCACGTTCACTTGTGAATAATAAAACCAAATCAATCGCTTTACTATCAGGTCCGCTTCATAACCCTTTTTTTGCGGAGTCTACAACGTCTATTGTGAATTATGCAAAAGAAAAAGGATTTAATGTAAATGTACACTTTGAGAATTTCGGAAGTAATATGGAAGTCTATCAAGACATGGTTGAGAATACGGTTGATGGAATTATTTTATCATCCATTTTATATGAGGATTCGATATTTGAGCGATTGAACAGGTTAGATATTCCTTTTGTAATGTTTAACCGAAAGCATAAAGAGCTTGGTCATTTTGTGGAAATGGACAATGTTCAAGCGGGACGTCTTGCAACTGCACATTTAATAAGTTTAAAGCATCAACATATTGCCTGGGTTGGAGGACCTCTGAATATGAGCACGTTTTGGGGAAGATTCGAGGGTTATAAACAAGTTCTTACAGAAGAAAAAATTCCCCTTGAGCAGCACAATATTATTATTACAGACACGAGCCGAGAATCTATTTTTAAGGAAACTGCATCCATCATGTCCCGCAAGAATCGACCTACAGCTATTTATGCTGCAACCGATTCAATCGCTATCTTTATAATGGATTATCTTCTTCAAAAGGGATACGAAATTCCTCGGGATATTAGCATTATTGGAACCGATAATGTGAATTTAAGCGCTCATGCTTCATTTCAACTTAGCACGGTTACAATAACGACAGAACAAAATCTTGGACGGATTGCAGTCGAAACGTTATTTAATCTAATTGAAGGACAGCCTTTCAGTCCATCGTTTATTCAAAAAACAATTGAAACAAGTTTATTGGCAAGGAAAACAACCCTAAAATTGTAATTAAAGGAGAGCTGTAAGTGAATACGTAGTCAAAAAATTTAAAACTAGCACACTGAAACGGGTTTCTCGTACCTTAGTTATGTCCCTGCAGAAAGTGAAGCTTACTGTTTTAAGATGAAATGGTTACGTATTCATTTATTGTTAAAGAAGAAATTTGACAGGGATTTTGAAGGGAGGTGGGTGAAAGATTAGGTTCGTGAATTGATTAAAACTCTTATTAAACAAGGAGGAATAAATTTGTCAAACATTATTAAGCCAAGTAAAAAGCTGTATGTTATGGACAACGGGCGTA
>DYWT01000153.1 GCA_020742515.1 Sporosarcina psychrophila | reverse complement strand
CGCTCATCCGCATCGAAACAGACAACGGTGAACGGGAGAAAGCGCAGTGCCGCAGCCTGGCGGAGAAGATACAGCAGGAAGGGAGCGAAGACGGTCACGGTGTGGTGTTCCCGGCTGAACTGGTGGGGCTGCTGGACAGGCTGGAGGGGGAAATCCGGGCAAACTGCGTGAGCAGTGAAAGCCGCCAGTGGCTTGCGCAGTGCGGGCTGACGGTGGAGCGGCTGGCGGCACAGATAGAGCCGGTTTATTTGCCTGAGCGAAAAATACATCTTTATCACTGTGACCACCGGGGCCTGCCGCTGGCGCTTATCAGTGAAGACGGCAATACGGCGTGGAGCGCGGAATATGATGAATGGGGCAACCAGCTTAATGAGGAGAACCCGCATCACCTGCACCAGCCGTACCGGCTGCCGGGGCAGCAGTATGATAAGGAGTCGGGGCTGTACTATAACCGTCACCGGTACTACGATCCGTTGCAGGGGCGGTATATCACCCCGGACCCGATTGGGTTGAGAGGTGGATGGAATATGTATCAGTATCCGTTGAATCCCATACAAGTGATAGACCCAATGGGGTTAGATGCGATTGAGAATATGACATCAGGTGGACTAATTTATGCCGTATCTGGTGTACCTGGATTGATTGCTGCAAACAGCATTACTAACAGTGCTTACCAGTTCGGTTATGATATGGATGCTATTGTTGGCGGAGCTCATAATGGGGCCGCCGATGCAATGAGACATTGTTACTTGATGTGTCGAATGACTAAGACATTTGGATCAACAATAGCTGACGTGATAGGTAAAAATCATGAGGCGGCAGGGGATAGACAAGGTCAGCCAGCTAAAGAAAGAATCATGGATCTTAAAAATAACACTGTCGGTATTGCTTGTGGCGATTTTTCTGCCAAATGTAGCGATGCATGTATTGAAAAATATAACACTGGGCAACTCTTCGGGTTAGATGGTATAAAAGCAGATAATCCAATAAAAGCAAAGCAAGGGAGTTCAGATGCTTCAAATTATTAGAGGCAAACTTGTCATTTTTTTAATTACCCTTTGTTTATTTGTTGTTTACCTTGGGTTTGATAACAATTCAAATTCTGACATCGTATTTTATGGACATAAAACACCAAAGAGCGTTGAGATATATCTTTCTGAAAAAAATATTATTTATAAAATAATTAATGACCAAAAAATTAGTAGAGGGAATGGTCATTTTATAAGTATAATGGTTAATAATTACAGGACGCACTGTGGAGTGGTTGATATAAATCTTAATTTTTTCAATGATATTCTTTATAGCGTGCGATTAAAAAACATTAGTAAACTGGAGAATATGGAGTTCTGCGCTACAAAACAACGGGTGTATTTTAGTGATAAAAACAAGAAGGCTAGTTATAAAATAATTAATTATGGAGACTATTACGATGTTGATTATTATGATAACAATTTGAAAAATGAAGTTTTTGACTGGATTGGTAAATGGTCATAATGAACAACACCAGAAAGAGAAAAATATAAAATACATACAGAAAGACATGAGAGCAAGGGACGGGGCAGGGCAAGATCATGAAAATTGTGATGTAAATCACGATTTTCATCTTGGCTTTAACGCCTACAGGTGATCAAAATTTAACCTTTGGAATAACTAAAAAGATAAAAAAGGACGCCAGGTGAGTATTCAAAGTTTGCTTGATTATATTTCAGTGATCCCTGATATACGACAACAAGGAAAGGTTAAACATAAATTATCTGCTATTTTGTTTCTCACCGTATGTGCAGTAATTGCAGGTGCCGATGAGTGGCAGGAAATTGAAGATTTTGGACATGAAAGACTTGAATGGCTAAAGAAATATGGTGATTTTGATAATGGCATTCCGGTCGATGACACCATTGCACGCGTTGTGAGTAACATTGACAGTTTGGCCTTTGAAAAGATGTTTATTGAATGGATGCAGGAGTGCCATGAAATCACTGATGGTGAAATTATAGCAATAGATGGAAAGACCATAAGAGGCTCCTTTGATAAGGGAAAAAGAAAAGGAGCAATCCATATGGTGAGTGCATTCTCGAACGAAAATGGTGTTGTACTGGGGCAGGTGAAAACGGAAGCCAAAAGTAATGAGATTACAGCCATTCCAGAGTTGCTTAACCTACTGTATTTAAAGAAAAATTTGATAACCATTGATGCTATGGGCTGTCAGAAAGATATCGCTTCGAAGATCAAAGATAAAAAAGCAGATTATCTTCTGGCAGTAAAAGGCAATCAGGGGAAATTACATCATGCATTCGAGGAAAAATTTCCTGTAAATGTGTTTTCTAATTATAAAGGCGATTCGTTTAGTACGCAGGAGATAAGTCATGGAAGAAAAGAAACACGTTTGCATATTGTCAGTAACGTAACGCCTGAACTTTTGTGATTTTGAATTCGAATGGAAGGGATTAAAAAAGCTTTGTGTAGCATTGTCATTCAGGCAGAAGAAAGAAGATAAATCAGCAGAAGGTGTAAGCATCCGATATTATATTTCATCAAAGGATATGGATGCTAAAGAATTTGCACATGCTATCAGAGCGCACTGGCTGATCGAGCACAGTCTTCATTGGGTGTTAGATGTAAAAATGAATGAAGATGCCAGCCGGATAAGAAGAGGAAACGCAGCCTAAATAATATCTGGAATAAAGAAGATGGCACTGAATTTATTAAGAGATTGCAAAGACATTAAGGGTGAAGAGGAAAAGAAAGAAGGCTGCGTTAAACACAGGGAAAGATCATCAGAAGTTCACTTTTTGTACTAAATAATTCGCATTTTATGTTTAAAAATTGAGATATTCCTCATTACCTGAAGCTGTTTTTTATTGCTTATACATGATCAAATACTCCTTACATAAA
>DYWT01000152.1 GCA_020742515.1 Sporosarcina psychrophila | reverse complement strand
GTCTTCAGCGGGATAGGAGCGGTGCGACGACGGTTAGGAGCGGGCTTCGGTGAGATAGGAGCGGTACGACTATGGTTTGGAGCGGACTTCGGCGGGATATGAGCGGTACGATAGCGGATAGGAGCGGTCTTCAGCGGGATATGAGCGGTGCGATGGCGGATATGAGCGGTCTACCATATATGCCCCATCCAAATAACTGTCTCCTCCCATTTCCCACGTCAAAAAGCCGCCGGAAACTTTCGCGCTTCCAGCGGCTTTCATCAAATGAATACTATCCACGTTTGGATCTACTCTAATTATTTTTTGCGGACAAGTCACTTAAACCAGCCCTTCTCCTTAAATCGGGAAATTGCTTCAATCCGGTTACCGACGTCCAGCTTATCCAAAATGGTGGAGATATAATTCCGCACCGTCCCCGGCGTCAAAAACAACTCGCCCGCGATTTCTTTTGTTGTCTTTCCCTCGGCGATTAGCGAGAGTACTTGGGTTTCGCGGTCCGTTAGTGGATTTACCGTTTCATCCCCGTCTCCGTAAGCAATGTCTACAAGTTCCGGTGCGTAAATCCGTCTGCCGTCCATAATCGTCCGGATTGAACTAACAAGCTCCTCGATTGGACTGTCTTTCAACAAATAGCCACGTACGCCCGCTTTTCGAGCTCGTTCAAAATAACCGGTTCTGGCAAATGTCGTCAAAATGATAATTTTACACTCCTCGCCATGGAGAGCTTCCGCTGCGTCAAGCCCCGTCATAAGAGGCATTTCAATGTCCATAATGCAGACATCGGGCTGATGTTCTTTCACCAATGCGACCGCTTCTTCGCCATTTTTCGCCTTGCCAACCACTTCCATATCATCTTCCATATTCAATAATGATCCTAGTGCTCCAAGCATCATCCCTTGATCTTCCGCTATAACAATTCGAATCACGTCAATCACTCTCCATAATATGTTGTATGACCGCAGGAACACGAATCGATAATTTCGTTCCCTCGCCGCCCTCGACACGAAGGCTTCCGTTGACAAACTCAAGACGTTCCCGCATTCCTGTCAAACCATTCCCCGGTGACGTCTCTCCGCCTCTTGTGATTCCAATTCCATCGTCTTCTACATTAATGACAAATTCATTCGGTAAATGATGGAACGAAACACAGCAAGTCGTTCCGAAACTATGTTTCACGACATTTGTCACGGCTTCTTTCAAACACATGCTCATGACACTTTCGACGATCGCCGGGATATTAGCGAATGAAGGATTGCCCTCGATTTTGTACTCCATTTCAGCTGCCTTTAACATTTGCTGAATGCGAATGACTTCATCTTCCAGTTTCGTTGCCCGCATCCCTGCAACTAACTCCCTTACTTCTTTCAGCGCCGTGCTTGCAGTTTGCCTTATATCGCGCAATTCTCTTTCAGCCGCCCTTGGATCACGAGACACCAATTTTCCAGCCAAGTCACTTTTCAAGCCAATCAGCGATAACTTTTGACCGAGTGTATCGTGTAAATCCCGGGAAATCCGTTCCCGTTCCTCTAAAATAATCAGCTCAGAAATCCGTTCATTCGCATCTTCTAATTGATCAACCAAGTTTTCACGCTTATTTCGATTGTATAGATTAAACGGCAACAGCACCGTACCAATCACAGTAATGATGATGAAATGGATTTGTGAAATAAACAATTCGAGTTCAATGAAAAAACCTATGACAATCGCAACAACCGTAATTGCAATATGCAGCCCGTATATGATGAAAAACCCAATTGGGTTTCGGATATTACCAATGAAAAACGCAGTGAATATCGATAAGTAAACATACCCGAATAACAGCGTCATTACTACGTTAATCACAATTTCGAAACTGATCCACATATAAACGAGGCCGCTCTTCGATTTGAATGAAAACCGGTACGACAGGAAAAATAATAATACCAATGAAATGCCGATAGCAATTTCGATCGGTGACGATGATCTAAAGATGAAAAAGAATGGAAGAAGACAAAATACTGCCCATGCGTAAATACTGAGCCATGGATTTTTCGGAAAAATACTGTACCAACTCTGCATATATTTGTTTCACCGTCCTGTCTATACTTACCATTGTACCAAATTGGAAGAATAAAAAAACAGCCATCCTCTGATGCGATGGCTGTTTCCATTATTATTCTGCGTCGAAACTTGTGCGTTTCGGCTTTAAATCAATTGAGGGGCGTGCTGACTTAATCATATGCTTCACGTCTTTAAACGCGATAAATCTTTTCTTCTCCGGATCATATAAACGGTAGCGGATTGACGACAAACTTTCTTTGATTGTAATTGTAGTTGCTACATGAAGAGGTGGTGTCGATTCATGCGCCATTTCCAAATTGTAGTTCGGAACACGCGGTGACAAGTGATGGACATGATGGAAACCGATATTTCCTGTCGCCCACTGCAACACACGCGGTAGTTTGTAGTATGAACTACCATCAATAGCTGCTTTCACATAATCCCACTCCGATTCCTCTTCGAAATAAGAGTCTTCAAATGTATGTTGGATGTAGAACAACCAAATACCAAGTGCTCCTGCAACGAACATGATCGTTCCTTGTACGATAAGGAATGCCTGCCAACCGACAAGCATAATCATGCCGGTGTACAAAACAACCAGTACTGCGTTTGTCAAATACGTATTGTTGCGTTCTTTTTTACGTGCATCTTTTCGGTTGAAACGGCTTGAGATAAGTACAAGGAAAAGCGGTCCGAAACCGAACATAACAATCGGGTTACGGTATAAACGGTAAGCAAAACGCTGCCATTTTGAAGCTTCAACATACTCTTCAACCGTCATGACCCAGATATCACCCGTGCCGCGTTTGTCGAGATTTGAGCTTGTTGCGTGATGAATTGAGTGTTCGCGTTTCCATTTTTCATATGCAAACAGTGTAAGGACACCAGTAATGGTACCTACAATATCATTTGTTTTTTTGTTTTTGAAGAATGAACCATGCGTGCAATCGTGGAAGATGATGAATGTCCGAATGACAAATCCTGCTGCAATCACAGAAATTCCAAGGGTTAGCCAGATAGATACTGACAGACTTTGGTAAGCTAAAAACCAAAGGATTAGAAACGGCGGGACTGTATTGACAAGTTGTATAATACTTTTCTTTTTATCCGACTTCGCAAAAGGGGCAACGTCTTTGTGCAACTGCTTTGTTTTTTCTTTAGACATGTTGTGTTATCCTCCTTCAATCTGATGTTCTTTTTCTGATTCACTACCTTGAATCTAATGATAAAGAACTTTCGGATTTCACAGAAGACATATGTGTCATGATTTTCGATATGACATGTGTCACTTATTGTGAATTAATTCACAAGCGAAGGGTTATTGCAAGAAGGGCTGAACCTAGAATTCCCGGTTCAACCCTTCTTACATTCCCTCTATTTCACTGCCATCTTCAGCAATCACGATATTACGCCCGGTCCGTTTTGAATCGAACAGTAAGTTATCTGCGTGTGTATAGCCTTTTTCAATGCATGAATGATCAGTGAAGTGTTTATAGAAAAGACCAAACGAAGCAGTATAGGAAATATATTGTGTCTCGCCTTTGAACTCAGCTTCGACAAAACTTCCTTCCACCGCCAGACGCAAACCTTCGATAAGCCTTTTTACTTCGTCATAGTTACGATTGCGTATAAAGAGCGTAAATTCTTCACCACCCGTACGGAACAGGAAATCATCTTTTTCTAAATGGTCCTGCAGTAGCTTTGCAAAATGGATGATTACGGTATCGCCGACCGCGTGGTTGAACGTATCATTCACCTTTTTGAACTGGTCGATATCACATACCACTACCCCGAACGGTGTCTCGTACAATGTAGACTGTCCCATTTGTTTATCCATGAACGCCCGATTTCCAGCGCCTGTCAGGAAATCAGTATATGCCATTTCTTCAAATTGGTTGCGCTCCAATTTGTCTTGCATATTTTGCGACTTCAATACAAACGAACGACTGACAATGTAATTCAGCATGAACAGTGCAATG
>DYWT01000151.1 GCA_020742515.1 Sporosarcina psychrophila | reverse complement strand
CGAATCCGGGTATTCCATCAGCGATGACATTGATAAACAACAAATGAATCGGTATTAATGGCGTTCCCCATCCTAGGACTGTGGCGATTAACATAATAAATATTTCTGCTATGTTGGCCGACAAGAGGAAGTAGACTGCTTTCCGAATGTTCTCATACACACGCCTACCCTCTTCCACAGCGTGAACAATGGTCGCAAAATTATCATCTGTCAGAATGATATCTGATGCATTCTTTGCCACTTCAGTTCCACTTTCTCCCATAGCTGTTCCTACATCCGCTGCTTGTAAAGAAGGAGCATCGTTCACTCCATCGCCCGTCATAGCAACAACTTCTCCTTTGTCCTGCCATGCTTTTACAATACGAATTTTATCCTCTGGAGAAACCCGGGCATATACCGCATATTCATGTATGTGCTTATTTAACTCTTCATCAGAAAGCTCCTGCAACTCTTCCCCTGTAATGGTTTTCCCCTCTTCGCCCACTATACCGATTTGGTCTGCAATGGCTGTAGCAGTTACAGCGTGGTCTCCAGTTATCATGATTGGACGAATACCGGCTTTCAGTGCTTCTTGGACTGATTCTTTACTTTCTTCCCTAGGTGGATCAATCATTCCCACCATTCCAGAAAAAGTCATTCCTTGTTCGATTTCAGCAATGTCAGAATCATCTGGAAGATTATCCAATTCCTTATAAGACACAGCCAAAACACGTAAAGCATCCGCGCCGAATTGATCATGTATTTTCTGAGCATCTTGCTCACTATCTTCTGTATCAGCTGGAATCCTTTCAAACGCTCCTTTGGAAATCGCAAGATACTTTCCTTCAAATTCATGAATCGTCGTCATTCTTTTTCGCTCTGAATCGAATGGAAATTCTTCTATACGCGGATAGGCTTCTTCTAGTTCCTTTTTTGACCAGCCTTTGTCTTCAATTAAACGTATAATCGCTGCTTCTGTAGGATCTCCTGCAATTACTGTCTCTTCATCGTTTTGTTCCACACTAGCATCAGAAGCCAATGCCATCATCTTTAACATCCAAGCTTCATCCTCATCAAACTCTTCAGCCGTTTCTTTCGGTTCATTTCCTATCTTCCAAATACGGCGTATACTCATTTTATTTTGAGTTAGCGTTCCAGTTTTATCAGAAGCGATGACTGACGCACTACCCAAAGTTTCAACTGCCGGCATATTACGAATAATCGCGTTTCGTTTGGCCATATTCTGCACACCATATGCGAGAGATAAGGTGACGATAACGGGTAAAGTTTCTGGAACAGCTGCAATGGCCAAGGAAACAGTCAGCATTAAATTATCCAAAAATGAAATATCTGATAGAAAATAGTTCAATGCGAAAATAATCGCTCCTGCAAAAAAGGCCAGAATTGCTAATTTTTTTGCAAGCTGATCAATACGCATTTGCAGGGGTGTTTTCTGTTCTTCGTTACTTGTCAACATATCAGCAATGGACCCCATCTCACTATCCATTCCGATACCAATTACTACTCCTTTTGCATTGCCATTTGTTACAGAAGTTCCAGAAAAAGCTGTATTTAATACATCTCCTACCGGCGCATCCTGCTCTATATCTGCAGTATGATCTTTTTCTACTGGAACACTTTCCCCTGTTAGTGCAGACTCTTCTACCTGAAGATTATTCGATTCAATCAGACGCATATCTGCCGCAACGCGATCTCCTGATTCGACAACTAATATATCGCCTTGCACAATCTCATCTGCTTCAGTTTCTTGTTTTTTTCCATCTCGTATGACGGTTGCTTTTGGGGAAGACATTTCTTTCAACGATTCTAAAGCATCTTCCGCCTTTCCCTCTTGATAAATTGTTACGGTTATATTAATTATGATGATAACAACAATTACAACCGTTTCGGCATAACCATGATTTGGATCAGAAAAAGAGATATAGAACGATAGCGCTCCAGCAAAAAGCAAAATCATATTCATTACTTCTTGGAACTGATGTAAAATTTTCATAAACAAAGAAGTCTTTGCTTCTTCCTCAAATTCATTCTTTCCGTATTTTTCCCGATTTTCTTCTATCTGCTCATTACTCAGTCCTTTTTCAGCGTCAACATTCAATTCAGTTAAAATATCTTCTATATTTTCTCTCCTATAGTCCATTATCTTCCTCCCTTGATTTCATATTCCGTCGATTGTAAAATTAAGCTAGACAAATAAATAAGCCATTCGTGGTACACTCAAAATGTAATTCCGCCAAAGAATACATAGGAGTGATCACGAATGACCTACACCCATCTTAACACGGATGAACTGGTGATGATAGAAGCTTATTACCATCAAAACATCGCAGTTACGACAATATCCGGCCGGTTAAAACGTTCCAGAATGACGATCTACAATGTCATTAACTTTTTGAAAGAAGGCCATACGGCCTTGGAATATTACCAACAATACAAGCAAAACAAGCAGCGTTGCGGAAGGCGCAAGGTTGTCCTGCCCGAGGAACAACAGGTCTACATCACTGAAAAAGTCGCACAGGGATGGACGCCCGATGTCATCATCGGTCGGAAAGAAATGCCGATTGCTTGTTCCATGCGGACGCTTTATCGTCGCTTCAAGGAAAAGATGTTTGATGAAACAACCTTGCCCATGAAGGGAAACAGAAAACCAAACGGCCATCAGGAACGTCGGGGAAAACAGGCTTTTAAGCGGAATATCGCTGAAAGGGAGACCGATTATCCGGCATTCAAGGAAGAATTTGGCCATATCGAAGGCGATACCATTGTGGGTGTTCACCACAAGAGTGCCGTCATTACATTGGTCGAACGCCTCTCCAAAGTCATTATCACCTTGAAGCCCGATGGGCGGAAGGCAAGTGACATCGAGCATACGATGAAAAAGTGGTTTGAAGCGATTCCCAGGCATTTATTCAAATCCATTACGTTTGATTGTGGAAAAGAATTCTCTAATTGGAAAGCGTTATGTAACCAACATGACATCGCAATCTATTTCGCCGATCCCGGAACGCCTTCACAGCGGGCACTGAATGAGAACTCCAATGGCTTGCTGCGAAAAGACGGGTTGCCGAAAGAAATGGACTTCAATCAAGTGGACCAAGCCTTTATCTCTTCAGTTGCGAACAAGCGAAACAAGATTCCGCGGAAATCCTTAGATTACCAGACGCCACTAGAAGTGTTTTTGAGTTACCTAGACGAATCTACTTTGTCTAGCTTAAATTGACAAATCAAATTCCATAAAAGTATTTTAGTTGCTAAACATTTTCTTCATTCTTACAGAAAGTATAAAGCTATCTATAAATAAAAGCCAATAAAATTACTTTACCTCAAAAAAAAGACTAAAAAGTTGTTTGAGCAACTTTTTAGTCTTTTTCTATTTCTGAATTTCATTTGAATCGTTCGAACCGTCTCTTATAAATAAGAAAAAGGGCAGCTACTATTGTTAAGGCAATACTTATATATAAGGTTACGATAACATTGCCATATTGTCCGTTCCAACCGCTAGAAGCTTGGTGCTTTATCAAAATCCCTATATATCCCCAGAGAATGACCGCTCCATATGCAAGATCTTTATTTCGAAACATGGTAATCATTCCGATTGCGACTCCTGCAAGCAAAGTCATTACTGTCCAGATGTCTTCAGAAAGTCCAAATCCATTCCAATTCCACGATACCAACATCGTAGTAATATTAGCGATTGTCGCAATCGTTATCCAGCCAAAATAAATACTAAAAGGAAGTTTCAAAAAAATCCAATCTCTTACAGTCAATTCTTTCGAAGTTAATTTTCTTGAGACCACGATTAAACTCACTAAAATAATCAGCATAAAAACAGTTGAAAGACCTATCAAGTCATAATGCCAAGTAAATAACCATACTGCATTGGCAATGGAAGAAATGATAAATGGGATCCTTACAAACTGAAGGAGTTCTTCCATTAATCTAATACTCTCTTCTCTCTTTTGAAACAGCCCCCACTGATAAAGGACAAAACCTAGTAACAATAAGTAAATGACACCCCAAATGGAAAAAGTGAGACCAGTTGGCGCAAAAAGATTTGTATAGGTGTCGGAAACTTCTCCCGTTTGAATTCCATTGATGGGTAGTATGTTTGCCAAAGCATTTACAGCTATCATCGCAAGATAAGAAATTGTAACTGTAATTTTCATCCATAAAGATTCTCTACTTGTATCCATAAACTTTCCTCCTGTTCTACTTTGTTAGGAAAACGTTGTCTCCTATACAAATTATAAAGTTATACCAATCTAAACGCCAATAAAGCTACTTTTTTTAAAAGATAGTCCCGTGAAACTTCTATTAGCATTTTTAGTGCATAGTAACTTTATACAAAAAAAGAATAGGGGCTGTGTTTATTTTACTAGTAAGAAATACTCCTTTTTCGAGATATGGTTTGATGCGTAAACAGTTAGCTTGTACCTTTCCGTTTTATTCAACTTACGACTTTGTGTGTCATCGATCAAAGTGTCATTTAAATAAACTAATCCGCTTTCATCGGTTGTTTCAAATTTCACTTCAGCATAATCTTGATCTGTTGTAATTATGTATTCTCCTTCAGGACCACTTGCTTGCTGGTATGCTCCATTCAGCACTTCAATATTTCTTAATTCAGCTTGAGAACTAAAATCAATATCCTTTAAAAACGTGATGCCAAATAAACGTGGACTCTCTTCTTGTCCTTGGAATGTCAGCTTAATAAATTCTTTTTCAAAGTCAGCTTTGTCTAAGTCAATGCGCTTTGTAATAAAGCCTTCTTCCGCAAAGGTGTCGACTGTGATCGTATATTGTTTCTGTTCGTTAATCTGTAATAACAATTGTTTGCCAACATCTTCTGAATGGAATTTCAAATCTAAATAAATGTTTTCTTT
>DYWT01000150.1 GCA_020742515.1 Sporosarcina psychrophila | reverse complement strand
GGACCGACCGGGGCTAACGGAATAACTGGGCCCACTGGACCGACCGGGTCGACTGGAATAACTGGACCTACTGGACCGACCGGGGCGACTGGAATAACTGGACCTACTGGACCGACCGGGGCTACTGGAGACATCGGACCTACTGGAGCTACTGGTGATACCGGCGCTACTGGAGATATCGGACCTACTGGGGCTACCGGCGCGACTGGAGACATCGGACCTGTTGGGGCTACTGGCGCAACTGGAGACATCGGACCTGCTGGGGCTACCGGTGCGACTGGAGACATCGGACCTGCTGGAGCTACTGGCGCTACTGGAGACATTGGACCTACTGGGGCTACCGGCGCTATTGGAGATATCGGACCTACTGGGACTACTGGCGCTACCGGTGCTACTGGAGACATCGGGCCTACTGGGGCTACCGGTGCGACTGGTGACATCGGGCCTACTGGAGCTACCGGCGCGACTGGTGACATCGGAACTGCTGGAGCTACCGGTGCGACTGGTGACATCGGGCCTACTGGGGCTACTGGCGCTACTGGCGCTACTGGTGACATCGGACCTATTGGGGCTACTGGCGCGACTGGTGACATCGGACTTACTGGGGCTACCGGTGCTACTGGTGACATCGGACCTACTGGGGCTACCGGTGCGACTGGTGACATCGGACCGATTGGAGCTACTGGGGCTACTGGGGCTACTGGAGCAGCCGGTGGATTATCCGAATACGGGTATATTTACAATTTAGGTGCTCAGACGGTAGCTATAGAAGCTGATATTACCTTTGATTCAAATGGAATAATTACGGCTGGAATTACGCATGCTCCCGGAACTTCACAAGTTTTATTTACAACTCCGGGGGACTACCAGGTTACTTTCTCTGTGTCAGGTGTAGAACCCAACCAATTCGCACTATTTTTAAATGGTGCGCCGATTACGGGTACAGTTTACGGTTCAGGTGCAGGCACTCAACAAAACAACGGTCAGGCTATAATTGCCATAGCAGCCGGTGATGTTCTTACCCTTCGAAATCATTCTTCTGCTGCAGCAGTTACACTTCAGACTTTAGCAGGGGGCACACAAACAAACGTAAACGCTTCTATTGTCATTACAAAATTAAACTAATTTTGTAATGACAGGAGACTCTCGCAAACTCAATGTAAAATCGTCATGCAGTTTTCAAGCTGTTTAGATAGAAAGGCTGACAAAACTTTTAACGACTATCAAAGATTAACTTCAGAGTATTCATGTAATAATGTGTATGATTTGAATAAAGTGTATAAAATGTGTTAACAAGTTTTATTGGAGCGATGATTTTGCGTTACATCGTAATTTCCCATTTACCTAAGCTACCACGAATTGTATTACAAAATCGGAACATATTTTTCCATGTGAACTAGAGCATGTTTATCTACACCTAAAGAGAAGGCTTTCCCCCTATGGGTAGCCTTCTTTTTGAGATTCACTCTACTAAGCGAGCACTTTTGTACTTCTCTCTTCTTCAGGTCTTTTCTTCTGAATAAACCAGATAACAACAATCAACACGAGCCCAATTCCGCTAGATAAAAATTCAGGAATAATTAACATAAGCCCCGCGCCAAATAATACAATCCGCTCCCAGATTCTCGAATTGCGTATAAAATAACCAATGACGCCACTACTCACACCGATCATTCCCAGTACAGCTGCCAATACTCCTATAATCAATTTCCAAACAGTCACATCTACAAGGACCAGCATTGGATTGTAAATGAATATATACGGAATGATAAATGCCGCAATCGCTAGTTTCACCGCAGTAATCCCTGTTTTAAAAGGATTTGCTTTTGCTATACCCGCCCCTGCATAGGCGGCCAGGCAAACGGGCGGCGTAATATCGGCAACAATGCCAAAATAGAACACGAACATATGCGCAGCAAGCGGAGCAACCATGAAGTCATTAATCAATGCAGGTGCTGCAATTGTTGCTGTCACAACATAGTTCGCAGTTGTTGGAAGCCCCATCCCAAGTATGATACAGGCAATCATCGTGAAAAAGAGCGCAAGGATCAGGTGGCCGCTTGATAACGCGATAATGCCAGAAGCAAATTTCGCTCCAAGTCCCGTAATACTGACGACTCCCGCTATTATTCCCGCAGTCGCTACCGCTGCGATAACCGGCAAAGCAACACGTGCGCCTTGTTCAAGGACATTGACGATTTGCCGTACATTCATTCGAGATTCCTTCCGAACGAGCGAAACAATGTATGCAGATAGAATGCCAAAAAGTGCTGCCCGTTGTGGTGTGAAGCCGGACATGATAGTCCCGATAATAACAAATAGAGGAATCAGCATATAACCATCTCTAATTAGTAGATCTTTGAATCGAGGCAATTCGGATTTTGGTAATCCAATAATTTTTAATTTCTTCGCTTCGAAATGTGTTCCAATGAATATTCCCGTAAAGTACAGGATCGCTGGAACAACTGCTGCCAACATGATGGTGGCGTATGAAACACCTAAGTATTCCATCATTATAAATGCTGCGGCCCCCATCATAGGCGGCATAATCTGTCCACCAGTAGAAGCCGCAGCTTCCGTAGCGCCGGCAAATTCCGGTGTAAAACCAGATTTTTTCATCATCGGAATCGTGAAGGATCCCGATGCTACTGTATTTCCAACTGAACTGCCCGAAACTGTCCCTTGCAACGCACTTGCCACAACTGCCGCCTTGGCAGTCCCGCCCGTAAACCGTCCAGTTAAAGCGAAAGCGATGTCATTAAAAAACTTACCAATTGGCGTATGAACAAGAATGACCCCAAAAAAGAGGAAAAGATAAATGAACTTCGCCGAAATCTGTATGGGCGTCCCGAAGATGCCGCTCTCTCTGTACCATAGATTCGTCGTAATCCGGTCCATTGAAAATCCCGGATGGGAAAGAATCTGCGTTGGGATATATTTTCCTACAAGTGTGTAAATAATAGCCACACTAGCTACAATGACAATCGGCAAACCGACTGTTCTCCTTGTCGCCTCAAGAACCAAAGCGATCCCTAGAATGGAAATGATAATGTCAATTGTACTATAGCCAGAAACACGACTTTGCAAAATCGAATCGAAGAAAATGATTTTATGATAGGTCACATACATTGCAGTAAAAGCTAGCGTAACATCGTACCACGGAACTTTTTTATGCGTATTTCTCCATTCCTTTTTTGCAGGATAGAGAAGATAGATAATCCCTAAAGCAGTGCCAAGATGTACCGCCCCTTGTTTTTGGGAAGGGAGCGTACCAAAATAGCCCGTATATAGATGAAAAACAGTGAGTGCAACGCCAAGAAATGTTACAGCCCATGCCCATTTTCCAATTTGAGTGCGAAACTGATTTTCTTTATCATACTTCTCTAGGATTGCTTGTGCGTCATTCTGCTGGGTAGCTTTCAATTGGCGTACTCCCTCCCTATTTAATTACGCGGCTCTATAATTCATTTCAAATCGCCAAGACTTTTAATTTTAGTCTTTTCTCTTGTGACAATCTGAATAACTTCAGGATAGATATGGCCGATGAAAGCCGCATTCTTCACTTCGTGCCCTTCAAATTCGGCTTCTCCATTTAATGCTTGCAGGGCAGGAACGTGTACAGACATACCAAGATCCATATGTCCATCACGAATTGTGGATAAATTCTCCACCGAAGCACCCGTTTCGGTATTCGTTACATTCATGCCATCAATATATTTGTTCCAGAGGTTGGCCATCTCGCCGCCAAGAGGATAATATGTCCCGCCCTGACTACCCGTTCCAAGTATAAATTCTTTCTTTCGCTTCGTTGCATCAGCAGTGAGTTCCGCAACTTCATTTTCAACTGTCAGCCCTTGTTCTTCGTAATATCTTTTCGCTCCCGGATGTATTAAAAGCCCTTCCGCCCCACGCAATGCATTTTCCAATGTCATTTGTTGCGCTTGAGCATGTGTATTTTCGCTAGCATTCTCAATCATACTCTTCGCAATCTCATACCCTAGTTCCTCATCAATCGTATCCGTGCTGCCCATCAGGATCGCGTATGCAGTAACTGTTTCGATATCTTCCGTAAGAAAATCGTACGTTTCTTTAGGGATTGTAAGTCGTCGATAACCTGAATTCTTTTCAATATGTTCAATTGCTTTATCAGAAAGACCAAGCATTTTTACATCTCCAGCAGACGCTTGCAAACTTTCAATACTTGCTGCAGGCAGTCCAAGAATACCAATTGACACATCGATATTGCCGTCTTGTACGCCGTCCGCAGCATCTCCAAATCCTTCTTGGTATGCCTTGTAGTCGCCATCTTCAAGCCCATATGCCTGCAAAATCAACTTCGCCACATTATTCGTTTCACTTGCCGCCGGTCCAATCGCAATGTTTTTACTTCCACCGCCGCATGCAGATAAGACTAGTACCATTCCTATCGCCAAGAAAAATAATACATGTACTTTTTTCTTCCTCACTTTGTTACCCCCTTGTTTAATTTCTATTTAATGTCCTGTGTGAACGTTTTCAAATCGGAAGTTAGATTCATAGATTGTTAAGTTCATTTTACGTGGCAGGTGCTTGAAATATTCATATTGTCATCAATCCATATATAGGTTTATATAACTTTGAGTGATTAAACTTTAAATTCAGTTGAATATCCCGCAAAAAAACCGTCAGCCAAGCGTATTATCGCTCGGCTGACGGTTTTTCATATGTTTTTCTACTCTACATTATTGACAAGTACTGTCGCAATTTCAGGGAAAAATGATAGGACAACCATAAAGACTAGCATAATAACCGCGTAGGGTATGACACCTTTAACGATTTCACTAATCGTATTCGATTTATCCAGCCCTTTTAAAACGAATAGATTCAAGCCTACCGGAGGTGAAATCAATGCTAGTTCCATATTGATCACCATGATGATTGCAAACCAGATTGGATCGAAACCAAGTGCCATAATGATTGGATAAAGAATCGGCAATGTAATAACAAGTATCGAAACTGTCTCGAGAAACATTCCCAAAATCAGCAATACGATATTGATCAAAATAAAGATAATCCATGGGTTAATATCCTGAGATGTAGCAAAGCTCACAATCGTTTGTGGTATTTGTAAAATCGTTAGGATAAATCCTAGTAACATGGCTCCTATGATAATGAACAAAATCATCGCATTAGTTTTTACAGTTGCTAACATAATTTCTTTTAGATTGGAAATTGTTAAATTCTTATAAACGAATGCAGCAATCACAAAGCTAAAAACAACTCCAACTGCAGCTGCTTCAGTTGGTGTAAAAATACCCGTATAAATTCCACCGATAATTAATATAGGTAGCATTAGTCCCCATATTGCTTTTCTCGATGCTTCGAGTCTCTCGCCCCATGTAGCAGGCTTGTCTTTAATATGTCTAGTTTGATAGGCTGAGAATATCATAAAAGCCACTGTTAAAATAATTCCAGGAATGATTCCTGCGATGAAAAGTTTACCAACAGACTCACCAGTTACTGAGCCATAAATAATCATAGGTATACTTGGCGGTATTAAAATACCGAGTGTTCCACCTGCAGCAAGCAGTCCTAATACATGACGCTTATTATAACCTCTTCTTACCATCTCAGGTAGTGCCACAGATCCTACGGTTACGGCAGTAGCCACACTTGATCCAGAAATCGCAGAAAAAATAGTACAACAGAAAAGCGTCGCGATTGCAAGTCCTCCTGGAAAATGGCGGAACCATCTGCTTGCCATCTCGTATAGATCCCGACCGACACCACTAATCACCAATACTTGGCTCATTAATACGTACATTGGTAATGCCGTCAGCGTAAAATCGTCTAAAGCCTTGAATGATATTATCGGAACTTGCATAAAAGCGAATGTACCACCATTAAAAAAGAACATGCCCGCAACTGCTAACAATCCAAGGGTGAATGCAACGGGAAGACCGAGCACCAGAAGGAGACCCATTCCTCCAGTAAAAAAGAAACTCATATGTGCTCCCCTCCTTTATGTATGCCGCCATCAATAATTTGCATGATAAATGCGATACATAATAACGCACCACCTACCGGAAGAACTAACTCCGGCAGGTACATGGGAATGCGTAACAAGGATGATGAAGTAATCCCTAGTGAATAAGTTTTCATAACGTGGAGAAAACCATATAGGGTGAAAATTATGCTAAACACCAATCCTAGTGTATTTGATATATAAGCAAGAACCGTTTTCATACGATCATTTACATTGTTAATCAATAAATCTACCGTAATATGAGAATAGGTTCTCACTGCAAAGGCACTACCTAAAAAGCAACTTCCCAGGATTGCATAAATCGATAATTCGGTCGCCCAAGAGGTTGGCTTATTAAAAAATGATCGTGACAAGACTTCATAAAATGTCATTACCGTTGTAATGACAATTAGAATTCCAGCAATATAAGCTCCCCATTTTATTAAATGATCAAAAAAGTTATAAACTTTTTTCACTAACTTTTCCTCCTTAAAACTATCACGACATTATTTCTTATCTGTCATTTCAAGCAACTCTTTACCTAGATCTCCCGAATTTTTCGTGAATGCTCCTCGAACCGGGGCTGCAGCTTCTACCCATTCCGGCAAATTTTCTTCCGGAACGACGTAAACTTCCATTCCTTTCTCTTCAAGCTCTTTCGCAGATTTAGAATCTTCAATTTCCGCTTGCTCACGGATCCATACTTCAGTTTCTTTTGCAGTTTCTTCAATTAATACTTGCGTTTTTTCTGGCAAGCCGTCCCAGTATTCTTTATTCACTGCTAATAGAAATTCAAGGTATGCATAATTGTTAATCGTCAAATACTTTGTTACTTCATCATATTTCCGCTGAAGCATTGCTGTTGTACCTGATGTAGCACCATCAACTGTGTCACGTTGAAGGGCCATGTAGACTTCTCCGCCCCCCATGAATACCGGAGATGCGCCATATGCTTTAATCAATTCAGAAGGAATATCACCGATACTTCTGATTTTCAGCCCTTCAAAATCGGATGGAGATTTCAATGGTCGTTTGTTATTTGCAAACTGAACGTAGCCATAGTCAGCAAAAATCAGCACTTTTGCTCCTTTTTCCTCCATTGCTCCACGTAACTTATCACCAAATTCCCCGTTCACGGCCTCCCCTACTGCCGAATAGTCATTGAATACGTAAGGAACATCGAATATTCCCATAGCAGGAACTGTTGATGCCCATAAGGTAGAGGAATTCACACCCATTTCAACTCCACCTGACAACAAGGACTGGTTCATATCCTTATCACTTAATAATTGGCCGGCTGGATATACTTGCATTTTCACTTTGCCGCCTGACTTTTCTGTTACATCTTTTGCGAACTTTTCAATTCCTATAGAAATATGGTGATCTTGAGGCAAGTTATAAGCGAGACGGATTGTCGCAGCTTCGAATCCATCTCCTTTCGTAGCCGCATCGACTTCGTTTGTTTCATTACCAGATTCACTACATGCCGATAACAGTAATACCGCGATAATTGAATAAATCATTGCTGACATCCACTTCTTCATCTTCTCATCCCCTTATCTTTTTTCTTTCAACGTGTCGGATACGCCCCAACGGATTTTTTGAAGATAAACTCGCGGCATAATCCGCAGCATCCAACAATTTCTCGAAATCCACGCCTGTGTCAATATTCATTCTTTCGAATAAGTAAACGAGATCCTCGGTAGCCAAATTTCCCGCCGCCCCAGGTGCAAACGGACAGCCACCAATTCCACTTGCAGCTGTTTCAAATATTGTTACGCCCGCTAGATAAGCGGCGTATGCATTTGCCGAACCTAGTCCTCTTGTATCGTGCAAGTGAATAGCAACCGGTGTATCTCCTGCTATCTGTAATACTTTTTCCATTAAACGTCCTACTTGATCCGGAGTGGCGATACCGATTGTATCCGCAATACCAATGCGATCTGCCCCCGCCTCTTTAACCCGCTGAACAAGAGATAGTACCTGCTCTTCCGAAACCTCTCCTTCATACGGACAGCCGAAACTGACTGCAATAGAAAAACATGTTTTTATCCCATCAATTTCCGCTTGTTTTCCAACTACTTTAAACTGATTTAAATTGTCCTCTATCGACATGCCTATATTTTTCCCATTGAATGTTTCTGTTGCAGAACTCACCCAGTTAATCTCGGTAAGCTGATGTATTCGTGCACGTTCATACCCTTTCAAATTCGGTATAAGTGCAATCGGTTCTAACCCTTTAATTGATGAAACTGCATTTACGACAGCACTTGCATCAGCCATTTGCGGTACTTTTTCTGGACGAACAAATGATGTTACTTCAACTTTTGAAATGCCCGATTCAACCAGCATCCGTACAAGTGTCGTTTTTTCCTCTGTGGATACAGGCTTCGAATCATTTTGTAAACCATCTCGCGGGCTGACGTCAATTATCGTTATATCCGACATTTAAACGACTCCTTGCTCTTTCAGTCTTTTAAAATCTTCAATAGAGAAATTCATGAATTCCGTATATATCTCTTCATTATGTTCTCCAAGCGTTGGTCCGTTCCACTCAATTCCACCTGGTGTCCCTGACAATTTCGGTACGATTCCAGGTACTAATACTTTTCCTCCATTTGGCAACTCTACTTCACATAGCATGTCACGTGCTTTATAGTGTTCATCTTCAACAATTTCTTGGATTCCATAAATCGGTCCTACTGGCACTGACACTTCATCCAGTATTCTTTGTACCTCTTTTAGCGAGTGCTGTTTCGTCCACTCTTCGATTGTTGCATCAATGAAAGTAACATCGTCCGCACGTCCTTGATTTGATCCATAGTTAGAATCACTTGCAAGGTCTTCCCTTCCAATGGCAGCCATGAGACGCTGAAATATCTTATCTCCGTTTCCGCCAATCACTACGTGTTTTCCATCAGCGCATAAATATGTATTGGACGGCGCGATACCCGGTAATGTAGTGCCTGATCTTTCCCGAACATGTCCGGTAAGATCGTATTCCGGAAGAATCCCTTCAAGTAAACTGAAAACAGATTCATATAGTGCCACGTCCACAACTTGCCCTTTCTTTTTGGAATCTTTATCTCTGGCCCGCAGTGACATTAGCGTCCCTATGACTGCATACAAACCAGCTACCATATCGCCAAGTGCAATACCAACACGAACCGGTGGTAGTTCCGGATAACCCGTCAAATAACGGAGACCGCCAATCGCTTCTGCAACACTACCGAACCCAGGCTTTTCTTTATATGGTCCGGTTTGCCCGTATCCTGAAATACGTGTAAGGATAATGGATGGATTGATTTTCTGCATTTCCTCGAATCCAAGTCCCCATTTTTCCAACGTACCCGGTTTGAAGTTTTCAAGAACTACATCCACTTTTCCGATAAGGGTTTTCACGATGTCCTGTCCCTGTGTTTCTCGCATGTTTACGGTGATTGACTTTTTATTTCTTCCTTGGACGTACCACCATACTGACGTATCCTTATCCATAACACGCCAATTTCGAAGTGGATCACCACTCGTTGGTTCTTCTACCTTAATTACTTCCGCTCCAAACTCTGCAAGTATTTTTCCTGCAAATGGCGCTGCAACTATATTTCCTAATTCTAGAATCCTAATTCCATCTAACGGTTTTCTAGTCATTTTTTGAACCTCCTACTTTTGCATAGCTGACTTCATAAATAATGTATAATCGTCTTCGATATGTTGTTTCATCAGTTTTCTAGCACTTAAACTATCTTGGTCAACAATTGCTTGAAAAATTTGTTGATGCTCTGCACTTGCATCTACCATGCGCTTTGGATCAAATTCAAGTATCGCTTTCCGATAAAAACTGTTCACACCTCTTAATTGCGAAGTCATCGAGATAAGGAATGGGTTTCCACTTGCATGGACAATTGATTCGTGAAAACTGACGTTGACATCGTGCACATTTTTCAAGTAATTATCGGATGTTACTTTTTCCATTTTCAATATTTGCAAACGAAGTTCTTCCAACTGTTCCGCTGAACGCCTTTCTGCCGCATAATAGGCAGCAAGTGACTCCATCTCAACCCTGCATTCATACAAGTATTTGAAATCTTCAATTGAAGGCTCGACAACTGTAACTCCTCCTGATTTGTTGACAGATAACAGACCATCTTTTTCGAGCATCCTAACGGCTTCTCGTATTGGACTTCGACTCACTTGCAATTCTTCCGCAACTTTTTCTTCTATGAGCCTTTCTCCCGGTTTAATACGCCCGACAATAATATCTTCTTTTAAATACTCATAAACTTGGGATTTTAAAGTTGATTTCTTAATCACAGTCTTTGTCATAAGTTCATCCCTCTTTTCGTCGACTGTATACAATTGTCTATAGAGTCAGATTAGATTAATTATTTTAATTAGTCAATATTATCTTTATATAGTTGATTCATAGAGTTATCATGCTCTAAATAAAAAAGATCTTCCTACAAGGCAATTGCCGTGTAGGAAGATCTTTTTTATTTACTTAACAGTGATGCTTTTTTCAACGTTTCCGCTAAAACACGTGCACCAATATCAAGTGCTTCCTTGTTGAACGTCATGTCTGGATGATGAAGCCCTGGACCCAGATCCGCCCCAATACCAATCATTGCGGCTTTTAAATCTGGATTATGAATCGTGTAGAAATGGAAATCATCACTACCTGATGTAATGATGTCGGGTGCGTATCCTTCTTCCCCGACCGTTGCTAAAATAGCTTCTCTTGCAATAGTTGTCGCCTCTTCGGACACTTCGGCAGCCGGCGTATAATCACTCCATGCCAATTCAATTTCAACGCCGTGCATCTGTCCTATTGCTTGAATCCCCCTGGAAATACGTTCTTTCAGCTCACTCAACACTATATTGGATTGTGCTCGGGCATCGATTGCAAACGTTGCAGTTCCTGGAATGATATTGAGACTTTCTCCACCAGCTTGTACTTTTGTCAGTTTTGCCGAATACGCCTCGTAAGGTGAGAAGTGAATCGTTTTCACGAACTGGGCAATCGCAAATAATGGATCAAGTGCATTTTTTCCTTGCTGAGGACGCGCGCCATGTGCATCATCACCTACGATTTTCCCTTCAAGGAACACTGCCGCTCCGTGATGAATTGCCGGCGTCACTTTCCCAAACGGAATTTCTTCCTGCGGGCGCAAATGCACACCAAACAAATAAGATACCCCATCGACCGCTCCACGCTCAATCATCGAGTTAGCGCCATTCCCTTTTTCTTCTGCTGGCTGAAAGATAAACCGGATCCGACTGCCCAGTTCCTCCTGTCGCAAATAACTTAGCGCGCCTAACACCATTGACATATTTGCATCATGTCCACAAGAATGATTCGCTTTATAGACACCCCCGACCTCCTGCCACAATGCATCGATATCGGCACGTACAGCGATAATCCGTTCACCTTCGCCAATTTCTGCAACAACACCTGTTACATCGTCAAACGTATGATGTTGCACGCCCATTTCCGTTAAGATTTCCGCTAGTTTAGCAGTTGTCTCTACTTCTTTCCAGCTCACTTCTGGATAGGCATGAAAATGTTCAAACCATTCCCCTATTTTCTCTTTGACTAACAATTAAAACACTCCAATCAGTCTGTATGTCATCATTTGTTTTTCAATACTTCACATCTTTCAGAATAACCTACTTTCCAAGAAACATAAAGAGCAGTTTGGACATGGATATGATCGGTTGGTGCGTGGATATGAGCATTGTATTGGCATATATGATCGGTCGGCGTGCGGTTATGATCGGTTCGACGAGTTATATGAGCGGTCTGTATGTGGATAGGAGCGGTGCGACGAGTTATATGAGCGGTCTATATGTGGATAGGAGCGGTGCGACGAGTTATATGAGCGGTCTATACACGGATAGGAGCGGTCACCATACAGTTATGCTTGCTGAAAACACATCTAGTATCGGTCTACCACTCTCCATACAATTTAAAAAAGTTGCCCCGAACATTCCAGAGCAACTTCATCAATAAATTCAATTACAGTTTCCATTTCACTCTCGCATAAATAGCGAGCATTACGAAGTTTACAGCGGCACTAATGACTGTACCGTATGCAATCGCTGAAGCACCGTATGAGTCAATCATCAGATAAATAACTCCGATATTAATCCCAAAGACACTTATCAAACTGAATATGACAGGCACCACCGAATTGGCTTTTGCGTAGTAGAATCGTGTTATATAGGTATTCACAGCAAGGAAAAACATCGACAATGTAAATACGCGGAAAAGTGGCACTGTTAGCAGGATAGACTCCTCCGTCATTTCCCCGTACCCGAAAACAAGACGGACAAGTGGATCCGCTAAAAAGTAAGCGATCAAAGTTGCCGGCACAAGCAATGCAACCAAATAAAGCATCCCTTTTTTATAAAGCTTGCGGATTGTTTCCATATCCCCTTCCCCCTCTTTTTTGCTGAGAAGTGGATAAATTACGGTTGTGACAGCAGTCATCATTATCGCTTGCGGAAAGCCAGTTAATTTAGAAGCATAGTTGACTGCAGAAATTGTCCCGTCACCAAACCCGCCGGCTACAATTCTTTGAATAACAGCATAAAATTGCAATGATGCACCACCGAACAAAATTGGTAATGCAATAACCCATAGTCGTTTCGTATCAGCAGACATGGAAAATGAAGGTTTCAAGGAATAGAGTTTTGATTTTCGAAGTCCTACATATAAAAACACACCCATTAATGCCGCACCGGCTAGTGCACCAATCCCATATGATTCGGGACCGAAATAACTTGTCAGCACAACAGCGATTCCGACGAAGGACGCATTATATAGAAGCACTGCTATACTGGACAGGTTAAACTTGCCGTTTACATTCAATACACCGCTCATCCACGTCGACAAAACGAGAATAATAGAAGACGGCATCATCCATAAGTAAAGAGTTCGCGTCATCGCAAATTTTTCAGCAGTCATATCTTTGAAAAATAAACGCAAGAGTGGATCTGTAAAAATCATCAATACGGCCGTAATCGCAACTGCCGCTACAAGAACTGTCGTAAACGATTTTCGAACAAACAATGCTTTATCCGTCCTAGTCGAATGGTAAACAGAAATGAATGCTGTCGTTAAAGCACCTCCAACTACTAGGTAAATGAAATTCGGTATTGTATAGGCTGTAATAATTGCATCCGCAGTTTTTGAAGTACCATACTGATTACTAATCGCCATTTCCCTTGCAAACCCAAACAGCCTCGCAACAATATTAATAATCGCTACGGCCCCGATAATTTTCATCATTTTATTCATTTAGGATCAACCTGACCTTTCCCGGCTGAACGATAAATCGACAGCAAGTTCTTTACTATCGTGTCGAATGAGTGCTGTGCAATTTTCGCCTGCACAACTGTTTCATCGATGCCATCAGAGCTTTCGCCCAGCGCACTCCACAAACCTTCCGCCAGCGAATCCGGATTTTTTGGTTCGACCAGGATTCCTGCTTGATCTTTCAATAAATAAGAAAGCCCTCCAACGTCTGTTGCGACAACTTTTGTCCCCGCTGACATCGCCTCTAGTGCGACCAATCCAAATCCTTCATGGTGCGAGGGAAGCACAAGGGCATCGGCCGCCGACATCCAAAGTGCCAAATCCGCTTGACCCAGCGGCTCTTTGAATTTGATATCTTCAACATCCTTATCACGGATGAACGACCGCAGCGTTTCGACAAAATGACTGTCTTTCTGCGAACCAATCATATACAACGAGCTATCAGGAAACGTCATTTTCAGTGAATCGAACGCTTCAACAAGTTCCAATAGACCTTTTGCTTGAATCACATTTCCAACGAAGATTAACATTTTCTCTTCTATAGGAAGACCGAGCTTTTCTCTCGCTTCCACCTTAGGGACATATTTAAAAATAGTAGTATCAACGCCCATGCTCATGACATGCACATTCGCTTCCGGAACCTCAAAACGGTTTATCACATCATCCCGAAGTTTGTCGCCAACCACGATGACCGATTCCGCTTGTCCTAAAATTCTTTTTGTATAGTCAGCGATACGCTTACTCTTCGCCGCCATCTTATCGATATCCCCGCCGTGAACAGTGATTACATAAGGAATGCCAAATATCTTTTTTCCTATTAATGAAAGAACTCCTGTTGGAAACGCATAGTGCGAATGCGTTAGAGACAAACGCTTACGATTGTTCATCATGTATAAAAAAGAACGGAAAAACCATGTCATGTATTTCTTCATTGCCTGTATTTTCCCTTTACCTGGATCCTGAATAGCAACTACATCGACATCCAAGCCTGCAGATTGAAGAAGTTCAACCTGATTCTTGACGAATAGACCAAATGTCGGATGCTGCGGTGATGGATACATATTGCTGAATACGACTACTTTTTCCATTTAATTTCCCAACCCCATCTTTTAATAATCTAAATAAGTTGAAGTATTGAATCCGGTATCTTAATCGAGCGAAAGCGCCTTAAAAGGGGGAGACGAAGCCATAAGACTGGTGGCGAAGCTGCCAGGCTTATTGGAAGCCACTGAAAAAGTTTTTTTAGTAAGTCCTAGTTGATTGTAGTGGAGAGCGGCGACTCCAGCGGGAACAGCGCGAGCTGAAGACCCCGCAGGAACGCAGTGACGAGGAGGCTGAAGCCGTGCCCGCGGAAAGCGTCCGCTCGGAATGGAAATCAACGGGATTGAAGGAAATCGTACTTTTTCAGCACCCTTGCTTATTGACGGGAGGCACCCCCTAGCGCCTAAGCGGTTCAATAGAATTCTTTATTTCAACTTATATACAAACTTTATAAATTGAAATAAAAATCCTTCGAATCTGCTACGACTGCCTATTGTAAGGCGTCTATGCTGTATTCATATATTCAACATCTGTAGACCATTATTTACATTCAATTATTATAACATATCACCTGACAATCGACCTCTTGACGGTAAATCTGCAATTACAAACTAGTTATTTACCATAAAAAAAACACCTTATGATAGGGTAGAATCCCGTCAAATGGCGTTTAAAGAGTACTTATAGGTGAAATGAAAGCGTTGTAACGCTATTGTAATGTAACTGTAACCGAAATAGAGGTTTAGCTATGCTAAGATGTTCACAGACAAAGCACACAGCATGTATATGTGCGAAAGGGGATTTTGAGAAACGAATGAAACGTCTTTTATTTTTGGTTTTGGCAAGTTTACTAATTTCAACGTCCATCCCGTCCATGACTTCAGCGAATTCTGCAAATGATCTCGTTAGTACAGCAAGATCCTATATAGGTACACCTTATTCATATGGAGGGACAACCACTTCCGGTTTTGACTGCTCAGGATATACGCAACACGTATTTAAACAAGTAGGAATTTCCATCCCGAGAACTACTGGTCAACAGCATGCTATGGGAACATCTGTTGCAAAAAGTGATCTTCAAACAGGAGACATTGTATTCTTCAACACAAGCGGCAGTGGCGTTTCACATAACGGAATTTACATTGGTTCCGGAAAATTCATTCATTCTTCCACTAGCCAGGGAGTCATGATTTCTTCAATAAATGATCCTGCTTACTGGGGTAGCCGTTATGTCGGCGCTCGCCGTGTGAAAGATTTCACACCTGAAGTTCTTGTTGCATCGGCTGATGTACCAACTGAAGCTAAAAAAGCCGTTAAGTATGCAACTCGTGCAGAAATTGCTAAAACACTTGTAGACGAACTGGGTTTAAAGAAAAGTAGCACACAATCTCCTTTTTCTGACGTAGCGGCTACTCATCCACAATTCGATTCTATTATCGCAGTATCAGATGCAGGTATCTTCTCAGGTAACAACGGTCAATTCGATCCTGCTGGTGAAATGACACGTGCGCAACTTGCTAAAGTTCTTGTAGAAGCATTTAATCTAGAAGGAGCTTCAGAAACTTCCTTCAAAGACGTCCCAAAAAATCATTGGGCAAATGAGTATATCAACATCCTTTATCACAACGATATTACAACCGGTTATGGCGATGGTAATTATGGTTTAAACGATAAAGTTACTGCAAGCCAGTTTGGTAAATTCATTGACCGACTCAATAACTAATTCCAAAATCACCGGGTGTTCCACTAAAAGGAACATCCGGTTTTATTTATATAAAAATTCAATTATAGTTATTTATTAGTATAGCAATATGTAAGAATCACTGTTAAAATGAATCTACAACTCTAGTAAATCAAGGGAGGACACAATGAAAACAATTAAGTGGGCAGCAATGGCGATGATGATTTTTGTACTCGTTTCCATGGTCCCGGGACAGTCTTTCGCAAAAACACAATTCACGGACGTAACACCTGATAAGGAATATTATGAACAGGTCAATTACATAGCAGATCTTGATATTATTAAAGGATACATGGAAAAAGGTATCTCAAAGTTCAAACCTGGTAATAACCTGACGCGTGCCCAAGCTGCTAAAATGCTTGTCATCGCTTCTAAAAAGCAGAACATCCCTGCCCCGTCTTTAAAATTCAAAGACGTTAAACCTGGTACGGAACAATATGAATATATAAGCCGTGCCGTTTCACTCGGCTATTTTAAAGCGGGATCTAACGGAAGCTTCAAACCGAACGAAAACTTAAAACGTGACGAGATGGGTAATGCACTCGCGGTCGCTTTCAATCTTTCGGAAAAGATTTCAACAGAAAAACCAATGATGCTGACGGATATGAAGAGTCATCAATATGCTGAACGTATCAATGGACTTTATTACGCTGGAGTAACGAAAGGTGATGCAGGAAAGTTCCTGCCGAATGATTTCTTGACGCGCTCACAGTTCTCATTATTCCTTGCTCGCGCAATGAATGATAAATATGCTTTACCCGTTAAACTGCCTGATCAAACTTCAAGTACGTATTTTGTAAAAGTGGCGACAAGCGGAGAAACGCTGAACGTACGCTCACTTCCATCAGTGGATGGGAATATCATTACACATCTTAATAATAAAGATATTGTCGAAGTTGTCGGTCAAACAGGAGACTGGTTACTAATCCTTCTGGATGACGGTGAAGGCTATATCAACGGCAAATATACTGTTGAAGCTGGAACTGAAACGCCCGATGACAACGCAGTGACACCTGAAAAGCCGACGATTCCTGAAGAAAAACCTTCGGAACCATCCGTTACAGGCAACCTGTTAGGAAAAGTGACAACAAAAAGCTTGAACGTACGACAAAGTGCTGGCACTAGCTCCCCTGTTATCGATGCATTAAAACTAGGACAAAAAGTCGAAGTGCTATCACTCGATGGTAATTGGGCTAAAATCCGTGTGAATTCTAAAACAGGTTACGTTAGTAAAACATATTTGAAACTAATCAATCAAAAAGGTAATCCACTTGCTAATCGTATTATCGTCTTAGACCCCGGTCACGGCGCACATGATCCTGGGGCTTCGAAAAATAAGGTGACGGAGAAAGCCATCACACTGAAAGTCGGTAAACTTGTCGAAGGAAAATTGAAAAAGGCAGGCGCAAAAGTAGTTATGACACGTTCAAATGACACTTTCCTTTCACTTGAACAACGCACTCAGTTTGCCAAGAAAAATTTTGCTGAAGCATTTGTGTCAATTCACGTAAATTCAGCCACTGCGACATCGGCTAAAGGAACTGAAACGTACTTTGATTCATCTTTGAATGCTAACTCTGCTGAGAGTAAATCCTTAGCAACTTACATTCAAAATAATATAGTTAAAAGAGCTAATATGGTTAACCGCGGTGTGAAAGACAATCGTTTTTATGTCATTAAGAACAACAATATCGCAGCTGTCCTCGTCGAACTCGCTTTCATCTCCAATGCAGATGATTTTAAAAAGTTAACGAGCGATGCCTATTTGGAAATATACGCAGAAGCGATCTATCAAGGTCTAGTACAATACTATTCCGCAGAGTAATCAAATATGCTGGAGAAGAATGAATGTATTCTTCCCCGGCATATTTTTTTGTAAACTTTCAATTAATCTAATTGTCCGCTATTGACCATAATGATACACTTGAGATGCAGACTATTTCGTCATTATGGTAGAAACTCGATTAATGATAAAATAGCAAAAAAAGGATAAGGAAGGTGATTTCTTTCTATGAAATACTTTAAAAGTACTGCGGCAACTATGCTTCTATTGAGTACAGCAGCAATCACACCTGTAATGGCGGCAGAAACACCAGTTTCCGCGACTGGGGACTTCTCGCTGACAGTGCTCCACACGAATGATACGCATGCAAATCTCGCTACGACAGCGGAACGTGCAGCACTCGTCAAAAAACTACGCGAAGAAAAGCCTTACAATGTTCTTCTTGATGCAGGTGATGTCTTTTCTGGGACGCTTTACTTCAATGAGTTTGAAGGACAAGCCGACCTCGCTGTTATGAATTACCTCGAGTACGATGCCATGACATTTGGTAACCATGAATTTGATCTTGGTGGATCTGCTGATGGACATAAAGCGCTAGCTGATTTCATCAAAGGTGCAAAATTCCCTTTCATTAGCGCCAACACTGATTTCTCAGCAGATCCGCTATTTGAAGGCCTTCAATTTAAAACTGTCGATGCAAAAGCAGAAGACGGTAAAATTTATAACGGAATTATAAAAGAAATAAATGGAGAAAAGGTCGGAATCTTTGGTTTAACAACGGAAGAAACAAAGGACATTTCAAGCCCTGAAAAAATAACATTCACGAATTATATTGTGGAAGCAAAAGCGGCAGTCGCTGACTTTGAAGTTGCCGGCGTTAACAAAATTATTGCCCTTACGCATATTGGCCATAATGACTCCGACAAAGTTGACAATGACCTGCTTCTTGCGAAAAACGTGCCGGGGATTGATATTATCGTAGGTGGACATACGCATACTGAACTGAAAGAACCTGTAAATGCCGGTACAAAAGATGTCCCAGTGATAGTCGTTCAGGCGAATGAATATAACAAATTCCTGGGTCAACTTGATATCACATTCGATAACAAAGGTATCATCAAAGATTATAGCGGCGTTCTACATACTGTCGGCGGTGAAAATGCGGCAGTTGACGCGGACGCAGCAGAACTTATCAAACCTTACGCTGATAAAGTGAAAGAGACGATGGAAAAACCGACCGGCGCAACTGCTGGCGTATTCCTAAGCGGTCTCCGCGATCTAGGCGGTGTTCGTGCAGGTGAAACCAATCTTGGGAACATCATCACGGACGGTATGCTGGCAAAAGCAAAAGAAATCGATCCTTCCACTGTTATCGCATTCCAAAATGGCGGCGGTATCCGGACTTCCATTCCGCAAGGGCCGATTACATATGGCCAAGCAATTTCTGTACTGCCATTCGGAAATACACTTGCATTGATGGAACTAAGCGGTAAAGAATTGAAAGCTGTTTTTGAAAGATCCGTTGAGAAATATCCTGAAGAAGACGGCGGTTTCCTTCATATTGCTGGCATGAAACTGATCTTCAATCCAGAAGCTGAAGTCGGCAATCGTGTTATCTCCATGAAAACTGACGGCAAGGAAATAGAAGCCGACAAAATGTATAAAGTCACAACTAACGTCTTCACTGCTCAAGGCGGCGACAACTATGAAGTTCTAAAAAAAGCATATGAAGATGGGCGTGTTAGCGAGCCTGGTTTCTCTGACTGGGAGAACTTCGCAGATCATATGAAATCCATTGGTACAATCCACTCAGGTATTGAAGGGCGTATTCTGGCAAAAGTCCCTTACAGTGATGTTGCCTACGATAGCTGGTCATATCCGTATGTATCAGATCTCTACTACCGCGGTATTTTAAAGGGGACAGGTGCGACATATGGTCCTCAAAAAGAAATGACACGGGCACAAGCCGCTTCTTGGATCGTCCGTGCACTTGATTTGAAAGCAGAAAACGCTGCCCCGTTTAGCGACATCGATAGTTACGCAGCCGATACAAAGGCTGAAATTGCTGCAGCATTTGAAAATGGGCTTATTAAAGGCAAGAACGGCAAATTCATGCCTAGCGAAAAAGTGACTCGTGCGCAATTCGCATTGATGCTTGAACGTGCGTATGAAAATTACACAGGCAAAAAGTACACAGCAGCTAAAAAAGCTCCATTTACAGATTTCGGAAATTATGATACGGAAGCCGTAAACGCAATTTCCATGCTTCATGAACTTGGAATTACTTCAGGCTCTGACGGGAAATTCATGCCTGGTCAATCAACATCACGCGAACATGCTGCAAAAATCGTTTCAAATTTCATTTACAATGTAAAACAAGTGAAAAAGGCTGAATGAGCAAAATGGAAGGCGCTCAGAATCTTGAAACTGCGCTAGGTTGAAAACCTTCTATATATGTTGAATAAGTGATTACCTCTATAATTTGAGTGAAGGCGCCTTACAAGAGGTAGCCGCAGCGGATTTGAAGGGAATCTTTATTGCACTTCATCTATGATCTTTTAATTAAGGAAAAAAGCGTTCTTGCAAACTTCTTATAGTGTGCAAGAACGCTTTTTCTGTTCATTAAAATGACGGAAGACCTACCTGTGATTTAACCCACCTCTCATTATACATTCCATCCAATTCCGCATCTTTCAATGAAACAACCATGTACTTTCCGTTGCCATCTCGTGTCACGGCAGTCGGGAAAAATTCAGCCTTCCCTATTCCTATGTATTGCTTCCCTGCGAACTCCGTATGATTGACGGAAACTCTTGCGATGCCGCCTATATTCGTCGAGTCAAACTGCTGCGCAGAATAGAAATTACCAAGTGAATAAAACACTTTCGTTTTCCCTACCTCATCATATTTTTGCAACACATGTGGATGATGACCAAAAATGACATCTGCACCAGCATCTGCAACAAGCTGTGCAATCTCCTCCTGCGTTTCTGAAATCGTTAATTGATATTCCGTCCCCCAATGCATCGAAACAACCAACACGTCGACCAAGCTCCTTAGGTGGACAATCTCTTCACGCATCTGTTTTCGCTCAGTGACGGAGACTAGATATTCTTTTCCTCGCGGAATAGGGTTGCCATTCGTGTTGTGCGTATAGCTTAGAATGCCGATCCGAACGCCATCAACTTCTACGATTCGGTCTTTCTCCTTGTCTTCACTAGATGTATATGCGCCAACATAGGGCATGCCATACTCTTTAATATTGCTAATTGCTTTCCGCAGACCTGCTTCCTTCAAGTCAATTGCATGATTGTTTGCAATCGAGACCATATCAACGCCGTTCTTTTTCAAATCTCGGATAATATGTTTGGGACTGTTAAAGCTCGGATAACCAGACAGTCCAAGTTCCACACCACCCGGCATTGACTCTTGATTAGCGAGTAAGAAATCGATGCCTGTCAGTCGGTCTTTCACAGCTGCAAATGCAAAATCATAATTATCGTATGTATAGAGTGGATTATGAAGAAGAATATCGCCAATCATACCAATGGTTAACGACTTCATCTCAATCTCGATATTCAGCGTGACCGGTATACTGCGTTCTGCAAAATCGGCAGGTACGGTGGACTTCTCCCCCATATAATCACGTAAGCTAAACCCACTTAGTATAAACATAGTAATCAATAACACAAATAGTTTCTTTTTCAATATACTATCCCCAGTCATGCTAATTTTAGAGTTTCACAACTACCTAACTCATTATAGACCGGAAGTTAGTGCTGAATAGCGTTTCGTAGAAACTAAAAGTATAGTAGAGGAAAATGAGACACTTTGGGATGTGTCTCATTAATTATGTTACTTATTTCCCTTGCCATTTTCTGCAGTATCCTTAAATTGTTCAACTTGCTTTTCTTCACTGTTCTTTGGCTCGAAGTCTGGATACGGCTTCTCTTCCGGCATTCCCGTAAAACCATTGTCATTTTCTTTTTTCGAATCTTGCTGTTTTTTTTCAGACATTAAAAACACTCCTTTTTATCGATAGTATTATTAATACCCTAAAAGCTCCTTTTTCAAGCTGAAATACCGCAATTTTGCTGATAAAACCGGCATCAATAGGCTACCAGCAGTTATTCTTATGAAAAGACTTCCACTTAATTAATTGCTTCTCAAAATTATTCTCTTTTCTTATTCATGTGATATTTCAAGAAAAATATCCGGTCATCAACTTAAAAATAAGTAGACCTGCAATAAGAACTAGCGCACGTTGAATGCTTTTACCTGTTATCTTCTCTTCTTTTTTCGCTTCTGCCATCATCATCGCGCCAAGCAAGAATACTGTTGGAATGAGAGTAACGTTAACAATCGTCATGAAACTCGCTGAAAATGCGGGGATTATAATATCCTTCTCTTCTAATACGAAGTATACCGTTATTGTAATTACACTAATTAAACCCAGTATACCCGCTGTCCATTTTGCCGTTGAGAATTCCATCTTTAAGTCCTCCTTTTCAATTAATAAAAGCACGCCTTTATACCAGCCTCTTCGAAGCTAGGTCAAGTTGAACAAATGAATACGGCATATGTGCTTTACAATGGATAGAATCAGAATTCCTGCTAATACCGCTTCGACGCTTTGTGGATGCCTCCCGCGAAGACGCGCCTTCGCTGGACGGTCTCTATGTGAGGATGAGCATTTCGTTATCTAGGATGAGACTTACAACCTGGATTGCCATAAATCGAGTGAATGTGATCAACGAATGGTCCAATACATGAGGAATGAATTAGAAATCCCACTAATACCGCTTCGACGCTTTGTGGATGCCTCCCGCGCTGGATTGTCTATGTGAGAAAGAGCTTTTCATTATCTGCGATGAAGTCCGCAACCTGGAGTGTGTCTTTCTTGAATATAATTAGTATCAAAAAGTAATCACATTATAATCGCTGCATATACATCTCAAAATCATATTTTTCTCGATAATGAACACCATAGCGCCAAGCATTCTACAATCCACACCCCAAATGACACC
>DYWT01000149.1 GCA_020742515.1 Sporosarcina psychrophila | reverse complement strand
CGAGATCGAATATTTCTTGTTTCACGCGCATATCTACTTGAAGTAATTTCTTAACTTCAGCCGTATTCACTTTAAGATCTGGAACAGTTCTGTCTAACTTATTTACATGGTCATCTAACCATTGCTTAAATTCTAAGACAGAAATTTCACCCTTTGCGAGTTGATCTACTTTCACTTGTTTAAAATTAGAAAAACTTTTGCCCTTTTGCACTTGCTCCGCTTGACGATTGCTTAATTCGTGGCGAACCCTGTCACTTAATTTCCGTATCTCATCAGGACTTGACAGTAATCTTATGACAGACATCTGTACATGGTGTTCAAGGGTCTTTAGATTTACTGCTTTTAAGAGACAATCATTATAATGACCGCTCAACCGCTTCTGACAGACATACTTTGCTGTCGAGTTCTTCTGACTTTTGTTATGATACGGCGTTAGTTTTGATGAGCAGTACGGACATATAATTTTAGTACGAAGATATGCTTTGACCGTACCGGTAGACCTTCTGTCTTCAGCTCTGCGTTGTCTTATAGCTTGTGCATGCTCAAATATATCCTTGGAAACGATAGCCGGTAAGAAATTCTTTAAGGTGCCGTGAATACCGGTAAAATCGCCATAATACTTCGGATTGATGATGATGTTCTTTATTTGAGCCGGAGACCGGTAGACCCAGGGTACTGTTTTCGTCAGCCCCGATATCTTCTTATAGCCTTGCCCCGATATATAGGAATTGAAGACAAACTCTACGGTTTGAGCTTCAATAGGTTCAAGTACGAAACGATGGTCTTTGTAACGATAGCCGAATGGCGCTTCATAATTCACCGGCAAGCCGCTCTCGAACTTTCTTTTATTATTCATTTTCCGTTGCTGAACGGATTGTTCACGTTGGTTCTCAGCTGTAGCTGATAAAACCTGTAAAGCCAGTCTTTCTTCTGGTTTCTGGAAGTTGAAGGTGCCATCTTCAACGCTATGAAGGACGATTTCTTTTTCAGCACATAACTGAAAAAACTCTAGAGATTGTCGATAATTCCGGTAAATACGGTCGATACGATAAACCGTAAGGCTGACGACTTTCTCATCGTTAATTAAGCGCTGTACCTCTAGTAGGCCGCTTCGATCGGTTCGATTACCAGACTTGATATCATCGAAATGTGCATCAAGGCGGTACCCCTGCTTGGCGGCATATTCGGAAATTAATTGCTTCTGCCATATCACGGATGAATCAGTTTCTGTACGCTTAAACGACTGACGGGCATACGAAATATTTAATTTTCTCATCATAATTATGTGGCGAAGAAAAAAGACAGACGGTTAAACCCCGTCTGCCTGTGACTCTCCCTGCTCAGCTTGCTCTACAAGTAAAAGTGCAATTAGCCTTGCGATGGAATCATACGGTTGCATTTCTTCCGCCACATGTCTCACCTCGTTATTGATAAATTTTATTTCTGCTGCTTAATACTGCAGAGAATCCATGAAATCCGAGTACCCAACAGAAGGTATGCTGTAAAAAAGTCCGTTTGTCACCTGACGTAACGGTATATCGTAATTAGAACCCGTAAAGAAGTACGGTGTCAGGCCACTCTTGTTTTCAGTAGCAAAAGCAAAAGAGAACATGCGTTGCCAGTAAGATTTACCGTACCGAGTTATCCCCGGGTATTCGAAGTAGAAATGCACTACATCATATGAGTACTTGTTCAAATAATGCTGTAACTGAAATGCTTGAGTGTACATATAGAAGGCGTTCACTTTTGGCACGATATGATATTGATCGACCTGGACATCTGTAGGGTTAATACTTTTGTACCCATGCTTCTTCTCGTAATCGTGAATTGTATATGTTCTTGAGGGCCCTAATGCGTGCTGCACCTTATACGTTCTGCTTGCGATAACAACTGCTAATACTTTTAATTTCATTTGAATTTCCTCCATATTTTTAATGAGACGGCAACTCATGTTGCCGTCAGTGTTACAGCTTAATAATATTCATCGGATATATAATCATCTTCGACAGAACTTTCTGACCGTGTAGTGTCTACGTGACTGTCCGACTTTAATCTCATACCTTCCCAGAGCCGATGACCGTTCGTCTTCACTTCTGTGTACTTGAATTCGAACTGGATTATGTTGTTGCAGACATGCGAAGTGGCTTCAGGGATATCGGCTTTCAGCTGTCGATTCAAATCTGCCCTATCTACCCGTTCGCCTTCATGTTTTTCAGTGTGAATGTTCAACCAGTTCGAAATCTCAGCAGCCAGTTGCGGATCGTTCGCAATATAGCTACTTTTGGAAAACCAAAGGTTATTTGTTTGGATAACTACCTCAGGCGGTTCTACAAACCCATCCCGTAAGTGAATCGCATGAAGCCGTTGGAACAGATAAGCTAAAATATTTTCTTTCTGTTGTTTCAGCTTATCTGTGAGTTCAGGGTCTTTAATCGTAGGCGTGGTATTGAAAGGCAGGATAATAATCCGACGACTCAAAGGCTCTTTTTGTCCCTTACCGAAGTCCACGACAGTGTTCGATGAAAAAATCATTTTCAAATCAATCACGCGGTTCTGCGCACTCTTGAATTTTTCATTGACTTCAGTCGCCCCTGGTTTTAAATCGAGAAGCTTTTTGAGCTGACGAACTGATTCCGCTTTTGGCCGAGCAGAAGACAGTTCATGTGAGACATTTATCATTGCTTTGGTAAAGTTCTGTAGACCGAATTCTTTACCGATATCGTCCAGTGACTTTACAGCGACATTCGCAGGGAGAAAGAAACTTTCTAACAGGTCCATCAGCACGCTCTTGCCATTGCCTCCAGGCTCGTGAAGGATTACTCCTTTTGCTAATGTCGGCGCCGATAGGTCAAGCAATGCCGCGTAAACATCCAGCAGATATTCAAAATACTTGCCTTCGTGACCAGTAACATCCATTATGAACTTTTCAAACACAGGTGGTATCTCTACATGTTCAAGGTCAGTTAAAGAAGATAGATCGACATTTAACCTGACTACAGGAATAAGTTCTGGTGAATGTGATACTAATTTTCCGAGTTGACCATGGAAACACCCGTTAATTACTTGGATATAATCACGTGTTAAATTTTTGTCTGAACTGACCGCGTTAACCTCCAAGTACTCACGCACCTGTTTTTGCTTAGAACTACCCGGCGGACTAATTTCTAAGATAACAACAGATACAGCAACAATAAGTTCGTTGAGTTCTGGTTCACTGATAGTATTCCACCCTGTATCCGAGAACAGTATCAGTTGACCTTGTTGTTGCCGGATGTGCAATAGAGTCATGACCACAATGCTGAGCTGCGTGTCATTTACATCGAGTATCCCGTCATTTTTATACTGCAGGTTAAAATACTTTACTAAGGCGCTAAATGGACTATCTCCTGTTGAACAATTAATGCCAAGGATTTCCATCAGTTCCTTTAATTCAATCGAAGATGAAGCAGCGGGTTTACCGCTGTTCATCTCCAGAATCTCAGTCCACTTTTCGGTATTGAACGATGCCCGCATACGACACAGGTGTTTAAAATATTCTTTACGCATCGACATGAAGATCACCGTCCATTGGATACACTTTTTGAATAAATGCGTAGTCCTTATAATATGCAATTGTCACCAGGTGCTTTGAATCTTTCATTCGTCGCATTTCATGGTCTGTAGTATCGAAACTGCTATGAGCCTGTAACCATTTCCTTATGAACTGTTTGTCTTTGACCGAAAATGATCGGTTTACATTATGATATTCACCATTGTCATCAACAACGGTATAGCTGAAGCGTACTTTTGGAATAGCATCAGTTTCGAACTCTTCTGCGCCTATGAATTTTGCAGTATATAGCGCGTTGGGCTTCAACGATTCTGTGTTATTGAATATGCCCTTTTTCCAGCTATTCATTGTGACCACCTCGGACAGGAGCCGTTTTTATTTTTAAAGCCGACTGACCCGTCACCATTTGAAATGCATTGATCATCATTTCACAAATTTTCCCGATGCTTTTGGAGTCTTTCACCGCTACTAGAATCTCGTCATGCACGGGCAGAATCACCTGCATATCTAGAGCAGTTTCCTGGTTGAAGACTGTCGTAAAAATATGACGGAACACGTATGCAGCTTCATGTTGTATAAATTTGGCGAACTTCGCATTATCCTCCGATTTGAATAGATACGTAATACCGTTTAATGATTTTGCAGTGCCATACTGCTCAATATCATCTCGGTATTTGACGGCTGTCGCATAGCGTTCTTCAATTTTCTGCCATTGCGCCCTGGTTAATGGCAGAGCGTTTTTCTGTAAGTGGTATGCCACGTCGCCTCCGTTAATGAAGCATGCGAGAAATAAATGTTTAAAAGCTTTGCGATAATTCTCGTCTTTATCCCCTTCGCCGATTTGATTGAGCAGCTCCGTATAGAAATCTTCGGCACGTAAATCCTGCTGCAGATTTTCGTCCTTTGACAGTACGCCTAATACGGTTGGATCATACGCCTTGCAATCGAAAGAATAAATATAATCGTAACCTTCAGTTGAGGGCAAAAGGGCCGACCGAACTGTACTTTTCCAGCTTTGAAGTGCCGGTTTACTGACAGTAATTCTTCCGGTTCGACTGCTTTGTGTACTGAACACTGGATGAATGACATCAGTTTGCGGATGCAACTGGAGAATTTTATCTCGTCGCATCGTTTGTTGATGTGCTTCTGTCGTCTTACCTTGTTGCTGATAATTGTCGATGACAGTATTCATCTCACGGGTAAAAACATCGATATCGAGTGTTAACCCACGGCTCTGCAATACTTTAAATGCTTCTGTTTCTTCTTGCTGTAGTTTCGTTAAGCTCTCGAGATCGTATTGCAGGTGCTTGTGCTTCTGCTCAATATGCTGTCTCAATCTTTCCTGCATACTTGCTACCTCCATGTTCCCAGCTTCAGTTGTTAATACTTTGTGTTCCGACGGTGATGCTGCCGGTCCGAGTAAACTAATGTGATCCATAAGAAATCCTCCTGATAATTTTTGAAGTGAAATATCTTCACTTCTTGATTATGATTATCCGAGCACTTATGCTTTATTCGGACAATTCGCTAATCAAATTGTCCATATAAAAAGCCAAACCCTTGATATGAAAGGGTTTGGCTAAACTAAATAAAAAAACTATTCCACTTGCCATATTGAAAGCTATTCTAATCCAGTGTCTTTTAGGATAATTTGATGCTGCTCAATGGCATTGACATACAAGCTGATTATTTCTTTTAAGATATCGTAATGAAAATGGTCTTTAATAATTTTTTCTCCTAATTCTTTAACCTCATTAAAAGAGGAATTAAATTTTTCCGCTTCTTTATGGAACTCTTTATATTTTTTAAATCGACGTGTTCTTTCATCCTCACGTATTGGCTCTGTAGTATCGGCAAGAGTCAATGCTGTCTCTCTTTTTTTAATTAATGATTTATAGTAGTCTTCATTCTTCTGCGCAAATTTAGGTAACACATTCTGTAAAATCTCTTCATTAATAAATATGTAGTAACGAATCAACGTATCAAGATAATCAGTTACATTATTATGTCTCTCCATCCTGGTAAAGGATTTAAAGATATCACTCTCATTGTGGATAGCCCAGAAACAATGCACAAGTAAACCATCTACCGGTTTTACATTATATTTTTTTTCACCATTAGCTGCTTTTGATAGTGTCTCTGTAGTCATGGGGTTAAGTGTACGTCGGTTATCTCTTTTTAATGCTTTCTTAAAAGTATTTTTAGGCTTATCATCGGCCTTTTCATAATCTGGTAAGATTAATAAATATTCATCTAATTTTTTAAAATTTCCAAAAATTGATAAGTCGTTGAAGGCATCTATATTTTGCTGAGTTTTTTGCGAGGTGTAATAATATTTGTATTCTTTTTCATTTGAATGACGAACTAGAGGTGATATGTACTTTTTGTAAAATTTATGAGAAGAGTTTAACGATTGATATGTTTTTGATTTTGAATCTGTTACAAACATGTGAGGTACTTTGATAAACTTTAATGGGCTGTCTCCCTCTATAAAATCATTAATTTTCTTCAATTGATTTTCGGCATCATCCAAATCACGATTATTGGAGTTGATTCCGTCTTTGTCTTCATTCAAAGAGCCACATAAACGATTCAGGGCTTCTTTTCTTGAAAACAGTTGTGGTTCATCAGTGAGTTGTTCCTCCATTAAAAGACGTTTTTTAAGGCTATGGAATTCCTCGTAACGCCAACTTAATTTTTCCAAAATAAAAAGTTCTCTGAGTGATTTCTTTCTTAAGGTTTCACGGGTAATATCTGCATAATCAACAAGACGAAGTCTAATGTAATCTTGATTTGACTTTTCCACTATATACATATAGTGTTTTAAATCTTCGATAAAGCGATTTATCACTAACATGTTAAAATCTTCATCAGAAATATAATCTGTTGTGGCTAGCTCATTTAAATGTCTGCTGTTGAGAACGAGGTAATTTTCTGTTGAACTCTTATTTTCATCTTCACTTATATCAAAAACTTCTACTTTCTGTATGAAATCATTGATAAGCTTGGAACTTTCCAAAGATAAAAGTAATTCAATTACTAGCTCCAAGGCATTGTTTTTATGATTTATATATTTCATCTTATTCACTCCTGTTAGAATCTTCTTTATAATAATATATATTTAAAGGTAAACCCGTTGCAACGAATAGAAGTAGAGGTATGAATATAAGGTTCCCGTTGTATTATTACGAAAGAATGTGAAATCTTTATATTTATAGTCTCAAATTTTTGTATTTGCATTCTGAAAGCAAATATTTCATATCTATGTTAAGAAATGCATATGGTGATGGCACGGAAAAACTAAATCTTTTAAATCACTACCGTCACGTTATGCGAGGCTTGCGGTTGGGGCAGCAATAACAGTAGTATATTTTTTATGGGAAACTTACGAGGAAAGCAAAACTGATTTCTAAGGGATTATTTCCAATGATACCTTTTGAAGTGAAATTATTCGGTTAACACGCACATTCATATGATAAGGAGAGAGTTATCATAAGTGATGCGGTTTTCAAGTACTTTTAAGTAAGGTAATCTGAAATGTCTTATCGTTAATAATGTTATAAGGAATTATGGTAATTTAATCAAAAAGTAATGAGAAGATTACCAATCGAAAAAGCAGAAAAAGAGAGGTTGTCAGTAGTTCCAACCTCTCTTCTAAACATATACAATTTTAGAAGTGAAAAAATCAGTGTATTAATTGATAATTCATTTGATTTTATACAATTTATTTTGTAATACTCTTGAATTTCACATAGAAATATATCAATTCCAAAAATAAAAGAATGATTGCTATAAGTGTTAAAAAATAAATTGTATAAAATCAAGATCGGAAGGCACACGTCTGAACTCCAGTCACATTGA
>DYWT01000148.1 GCA_020742515.1 Sporosarcina psychrophila | reverse complement strand
TTTTGATTTAATACAAAAATATACCCATTTTTGCCCAATTCAAGGTTTGGATTGAGAGGTCTGGTTCCATCGGTATTTTTTTCACCTAAAATGGAGACTTTCACATTTTCTTGCGCATCTTCTAAGGATAGGTCCCCTTTTTCAACTTCTTTATTAAGTGATTCTATTAACATAATGGTCATTTCTACACTATTTTTTAAATTTGTTGCTCCCAAATCATCTAAACCCGTTTTACTTTTCTGATATGCAAACGTACCTGTAATGATTAAGGGAATAGAAAGTAGTAAGAAAGAAATAGTGATCAGTTTCATTTTAATTGTTGATGAAAAGAAATTAAATAATTTCAATAAGGACACCTTCTCTATATAGTTTTTATTAAAAAGCACACTTCTGCGGCAAGTGACTCAATTTACATTTACTTTTTCAAAATAGAATAAACACCATTACCCGATGTAAATACCGGAAATTCACAAAAGAAAAAACCTCTTTTTCAGCCATTTACAGCAAAACTCCTCCATCTAGAATTACTTTTTAACATTCATATCTTAATTGTGCACCTCACTTTTATCGGCAATAATTTCTATAACGTTAACATTCAAAAAAATAAATTGTTCATTCTGCTTAAACTTAGTATTGAGCAACTCTGATCCTCGTTTTTAAAGCTAGATTGAAGTTCAATAAAATCAGGATTCTAGACCCCTTTCTATCTATTAAATAGTAGCTCTCTTAATTTCATAGGATGCTGAAATTAAGGGATTAAGTATAAGCTGAATACCCTCGCTATCGTTTTCGGGAAAGTGTACGACAGTCAAATGGCTAAAGACTCAGATATTTGGCACCTGAAATCTAGAAGCAAAATCACTAACTTACAATTATTCATATTACAAAGTATTATAATTTCTGTAGCATCAAAAAAGACGACCTCACATTCAAATATCGAATGTGAAGTCGTCTCTTCCTTGTATATTCTTAAGGACCATGAATCTTTTCGCAGTCATCCTTAAAAATTGCTAGGATTTTGAAGATTATTCAGTTTGTTTAGGCATAGCAGGATTCATAGCCAGACAGCGTGGACTTTTTGACACAAATGCTGCCGCTTTTGTCACGATCGATATAATATTCGTCGCGCCTTGGCGATCTGCTACATGTGCCGCCCTCACATAGGGTCCATATTCCTCGTTTGCAATATAACGCGGCGGCAATTCGTTAAGCGCAATCGCCATAATATCATTCAAGCATCGATCACACTGACAAGTGAGTTGCATTTTGTCTTTATATTGCACCAGTACGTCGCGGACGACTTCTTCCATTACATTGTATAAAGCCATTTAATCACGCTCCAGTAGTTGATGGACTGTTTCATCACGCCCTTTTATCCACCATTTCCCATTAATCATATCATTTCTCCAATGGTTTTTCCCCTGCTAAATGACCTAATGAATCCTTTATACACTTCTATCCGTTTAAATTCGACTAAGTCTAAGTACATAGTGATAGGTATCAGGTATGTTGATTATTCAGTCTCCCATCAAAAAACTGACAGATAATTCGGGGGACCGATCATATATCATGCCAGACCAATCATATAACTCGGCGAACCGACCGTATCTCCCACTAGACCGACTATATAATTTCGACGACCGCTCATATCCTTTCCCCGACAAATCATATAGCTTCCATGACCGATCATAAGTCTCTCCTGCTATCCCCAGCCTATTCATGAAATACAAAACAGCCATCCCTAGTTTCCCGAATGGCTATCTGTATAAGTTGAAGTATTGGATCCAGTGTATAGGCTGAATGAAGGCACCTAAACAGGGGTAGCCACAGCAAAATTCATACTAAAAAAGCCGAATTCCTGTACGCTAAGGAATCGACTTATTTGTTGGGCTTATTACATTGTAGTCCTCGTAAATTTAATAGTAAGACCCGATATTTCTTAGGTTTAAGTAAATTAAACGCTTTTTTTCTTAAATTAAATGTATATATATGTTGAACAAATGAATACGGCATATGCGCTTTACAGGGCGTTTTGGGAGACCACTGAAAACGTCCTAATACTCAGAATTAATAGGAACTCCTACTAATACCACTTCGACGCTTTGTGGATGCCTCCCGCGATAAGCCGAAAAGGAGAGCACTTTCAGTCTTATCGCTCCGGCTACCACGAAAACGCGTCTGCGCTGGATGGTCTATTTGAGAAAGCGCATTTCATTATCGAGGATGAGACCTGCAACCTGGAGTGCCATAAATCGAGTGAATGTGATCAACGAATATTCCCATACATGAGGAATGAATTAGAAATCCTACTAATATCGCTTCGGCGCTTTGTGGATGCCTCCCGCGATAAGCCGGAAAGAAGAGCACTTTCAGTCTTATCGCTCCGGCTACCACGAAGACGCGCCTTCGCTGGATGATCTATGTGAGAAAGAGCATTTCGGTATCGGGGATGAAATCTGCAACCTAGAGTGCGTCTTTCTGTAATATAATTAGTATTAACTAGTACTCAGCTTATAATCTCGACATAAAAATCTTAAATTCAAATTTCTCTCGATAATGAACACCCTAGCGCAGTCGCCGCGAAAGGCATCCCCAAAGCGCCAAGCGTTCTACAATCCACACCCCGAATTACAACTTTCTAATTATTGAGCGCCACAGCAGATTCAATGGGATTCTTTAATTCAACATATATAGTCCATTATCCTTGTTTTTGAGCAATGAAAATATATAATGCTTCATTCGCAACTTTGTTAGAAGGAAATATTTTTTCTTTGATACTGAATCCTGCATTTAGTAATTCTTGTTCCATTACTGATGAATGTACTCTGGGACTATTAGATGCTTCTTTTTGTTCAAATTCTACACATAATAAGTATCCATTCTCTATAAGTACTCTGTTTATTTGTTTCAACGTATCGGATAAAGGATTAACTTCATGTAATGCTAAGGACGCTAAGGCAATATCAATTGTGTTATCTTCCAGTGGAATATTATCAAAACTGCCTTCTACCGTTTTAATATTACCTAGTTTTTCTTCTTTGGCTTTCGAATCCAAATAATTAAGTATATCCACATCTAAATCTAATGCATAAACAATACCGTCAATTTGTTTGGCTGCAGGAAGTGCCAAATAACCTGTTCCTGCACCTAAGTCCAAGATATTGTTAGATCTCTTTATTGGTAGCAATTTTAACAAGTCTTCTGCTGGAAAATTATCTTTTCTATCCGCATTTTCTAGTATATTGATCTTTCTTGTTAATTTGTCACTATTATTTTGAGTCATAACTACATATTCCCCTTTTTATTATTTATTTTTTCTAGCGACTAACTTTAGAAAAACGAAAATGTATTTATACTTCACACATAGTTTTATCTAAATGGTTATTAGAGACACTTAATATCCCTAATTGAAATTCTAATTTAAATATACCTTCCTGTAAAGTTTTATTACCTGAATCCATTTTATATGTCTGAGCTTTTTTGGCCCTCAGAATAAAACGACAAGAAAAAAAGCTCTTCCCTAAATCCTATCTAGGGAAGAACGTATTCAGGTACGAATTCAAGTATGCTATCGAGTGGGGGCGAAAAGCCAATACATCCTTCAATCGTAGTTTGCTTCTATATAAATTGAAATAAAGAATCCCATTGAACCGCTTCGACGCTTTGTGGATGCCTCCCGCAATAAGCCGGAAAGAAGACCACTTTCAGTCTTATCGCTCCGGCTACCACGAAGTCGCGCCTTCGCTGGGTGGTCTATGTGAGAAAGCGCATTTCATTATCTGTGATGAGATCTGCAACCTGAAGTGCATCTTCTTGAATATAAATATTATCAACTAGTAATCACCTTATAATCTCGGCATATAGATCTCAAAATTATATTTCTCTCGATAATGAACACCCTAGCGCCGGTGCGGCAAAGGCATCCCAAAGCGCCAAGCGATCTATAATCCACATCCAGAATTACAACTCTCTCATTATTGAGCCCCACAACAGATTCAATGGGCTTCTTTAATTCAACATATCTAGCTATTCTTTTGAATTGGTATCTGCTTCTATACGAATTTCGTAAAATGCC
>DYWT01000147.1 GCA_020742515.1 Sporosarcina psychrophila | reverse complement strand
AACCGTCTGTTGAAATGGACATTTCATGTTTCAAATGTGGCGGAAACGGCTGTAACGTTTGTAAGAAAACAGGCTGGATCGAAATTTTAGGTGCCGGTATGGTACACCCGAATGTACTGGAAATGGCTGGTTATGACCCCGCTGTTGTATCAGGTTTCGCTTTCGGTATGGGACCTGAACGTATTGCAATGTTGAAATATGGTGTGGAAGATATCCGTCATTTCTATACAAATGACGTGCGGTTCGTATCACAATTCCATCGGACGGAAGCTTGAGGAGGAGACAAATATGTTAGTATCTACAAAATGGTTAAGTGAATATGTAAATTTAGAGGGAATTGCTACGGCAGACCTTGCGGAGAAAATTACACGTTCGGGCATTGAAGTCGATTCCATCATCGACCGTTCTCATGGGATGACGAACGTAGTTGTAGGTTATGTGTTGGAATGTGTCAAACATCCGGAAGCGGATAAGTTGAATATTTGTCAAGTGGATGTTGGAGAAGAAACCACACAAATTATTTGTGGTGCTCCCAACGTTGCAGAAGGTCAAAAAGTCATTGTTGCACGTCCCGGCGCAGTACTACCAGGCGGCATGAAGATTAAAAAAGCAAAACTGCGTGGTGAGGAATCGAACGGAATGATCTGTTCACTTCAAGAGCTTGCAATTGAAGGCAAGCTTGTACCAAAAGCATATGCAGAAGGAATCTATGTGCTTCCTGAATCAGCTATACCAGGCGAATCCGCACTTCCGCTACTTGACCTTGATGATCAAGTGCTTGAATTCGATTTAACGCCAAACCGTTCAGATGCACTCAGCATGATAGGCGTTGCGTATGAAGTTGGAGCGATTTTATCACAAGGCATCCAGCTCCCTGAAATTAATTACACGGCTTCAAATGAAAAAGCCGAAGATATGCTGAAACTGCGTATCGATGCAAAAGAAGAAAATCCGATGTACGTAGCGAAAGTCGTGAAAAACGTTAAAGTAGCAGCATCGCCATTATGGCTTCAGAACCGCTTGATGGCTGCTGGCGTACGTCCACACAATAACGTTGTCGACATCACAAACTTTGTCTTGATGGAATACGGTCAGCCACTTCATGCATTTGACTATGACCGTCTTGGAACAGGTGAAATCGCTGTTCGTCTTGCGGAACAAGGTGAACAAATTACGACGTTGGATGATACTGAACGAACGTTGGAAGCGCATCAACTTGTTATTACGAACGGTAAAGAACCTGTAGCGATTGCTGGCGTAATGGGCGGATTAAATACGGAAGTGCATGAAGGGACGACGACTGTTGTCATTGAATCTGCTTACTTCGCACCAGGATCTGTCCGTCGCACATCGAGAGAGCTTGGGCTTCGTAGTGATGCGAGTACACGTTTTGAAAAAGGAGTCGATCCTAATCGAGTCGAAGCAGCAGCAGAACGTGCCGCACAGCTTATGGCTGAAATTGCGGGGGGCGAAGTGCTTGCTGGATCTGTCATTGTTGATGGACTCGATAAAACGCCTGTACGCATTACTGTTTCACCGGATTATATCAACAACCGTCTTGGCATGAAAATCCCACTTGAAGAGATGCTAACTATTTTAGACGGGTTGCAAATCCCAACAGAAGCTGTGAACGGAAAACTTATCATAGATGCGCCGACACGCAGGCAGGATCTTCGAATCCAAGAGGATATTATCGAAGAAATTGCTCGTATGTATGGTTACGACTTGATTCCAATGACACTTCCTGTAACCGAATCAAGGCCGGGTGGATTGACGCCATATCAGGCGAAACGTCGAACAGTCAGAGCGTTCCTTGAAGGTGCAGGCCTCTACCAGGCACTGACATATTCATTAACATCTAAGGAACAGGCGCAAAACTATGCACTTGAAACAGCACCCGTGACAGAGCTCCTGATGCCGATGAGTGAAGAGCGCAGTATTCTTCGTCAAAGCCTTATCCCGCATCTCCTTGAGGCGGCAACATACAATGTGGCACGCCGTATGGACTCAGTAGCGCTTTATGAAACAGGTTCGGTATTCCTTGGAGAAGAGGAAGACGGCCTGCCCCAAGAAGTTGAACATGTGGCAGCTGTCATTACAGGAAAATGGATCGACCACGCATGGCAAGCCGAAACGAAATCTGTTGACTTCTTTGTTCTAAAAGGGATTGTTGAAGGGATGATGGATAGTCTTGGTCTAGTTGAGAAACTGTCATTTGAAAGAGCTGTTCTCGACGGGATGCACCCTGGTCGCACGGCGAATATATTCCATAACGGAGAACGGATAGGTTTGATTGGTCAAATCCATCCAACGGAACAGAAGAAACGTGATTTGAAAAATACTTATGTCATGGAAATGAATCTCGCTAAAATACTTTCCGTCGAAACGGATGAATTGATATACGTTCCGGTTCCCCGTTTCCCGTCAAGTTCGAGAGACATCGCACTTGTCGTATCGAGCGAAACTTCAGCAGGTACGCTTGAGAATGTTATACGGCATGCTGGGGGCAAGTTGTTGAAAGACGTTAGATTGTTTGACCTATATGAAGGGGATAACGTTGAGAATGGCAAGAAATCACTTGCATTCTCTCTGACGTATGCAGCTCCTGAGCGCACATTGACAGACGAAGAAGTCGTCAAGGCGCACGAAAAAGTATTGAACGCATTAACGACAGAAGCAGGAGCTTTGCTTCGGGGATAAATAAAATCAAGAGGCACACAGAATTCTATTCTGTGTGCCTCTTTTGGGGGAAATGCAATTAGAAAAGAAAAGTTGCAATTAAAAATGAAGAGTTATAGTTACATACTAACTTGTTATTTCTGTTATCATGCCTTAGGTGATTGGCATCATACTAAAGAACGTTTGTTTGATATAATGAAATGTATATAAGGAATTCAGTGGTTCTGGGAAGGAGGTTGGACGTCGTAATCACGCAAAAGCAAATAATGGACTTGTGCGGGAACAGTTCGTTTAAAAGAGGCGAAGCCTTTCATCATTCGGGGAAAGTGACGATTGAACAATATACCGGCATGCATTGTCAAGCGACCGTGGCCGGAAGGGAAAACTTTCATGTCACAATCGACGATGAAGGGGAAGACGGGATTCGGACGGAGTGCAGTTGTCCATCGCTTCCTTTCTATCCGTACAAATGCCAGCATGTCGCCGCGGTAATGCATGCCATCTCTCGACTTGACGAGCCTTCAGGAGATTCTGCGGTGACTGACGGTCTGTTATCCCTTTTTAATGAAAAGCCTACAAGGTCAAGTGGGCATCAGCTTCATTTTGAAGACCGGGAAGTGATTGACCTGCTTTTCACGTGGATGCCTGTTGCCGTCAAGGGCGGACATATGCTCGGCATCGAAATACAAATCGGTTCAGTTTCCGTGCAGCATATCCGGGGCTTTTTGAGTCAGGTGAATGAAGGAAAACCTACTGCCCTTTCGCCAACTTTTACGTTTGATTCGAACCTCCATTGTTTCCAGCAAGAAGCGGATGCTGTTCTCCAACAGCTCATTCGAATTAATCAAGAGGAAAAGATGTCCGTAGCCGACCACTCAATCAGCCCGCAAACGTTACTCATCCCACCCACGTCTTGGGATAGACTACTACCGTTTTTGAACCTTGCACCACTAGTAAGGTCGGAGCATGGTGGAAAACGCATTGTCGGCGTGCCGCTCTCAAATGGGACATTGCCCGTAAAGTTCCGTTTTGACAGGCTGGAAAGCAAGGGGCATTATTTGGAAATTGACGGATTGGCCTATGTTCTTGTTCTTCAAGCTTATCATTCCGTCCTATGCAACGGGCAATTGTTTCAGCTGGACAGTGAGGATTGCAAACGTCTTGCTGATCTCAAGCAGATGGTCGAAACCTCAGGAGCCCGTCAACTGCCGATATCCAATGAACAAATCGGTTTTTTCCTAGAAAAGGTCGTCCCGGGGTTGCGGAGAATAGGTGAAGTCCAACTTGCCGAAATAGTTTTGGACAAACTCGTGAAATCTCCATTGCAAGCCATGCTGTACGTCGATCGGGTAAATAATCGTATTCTTGCAAGTTTAGAGTTCCAATACGAACATATCGTCATTAATCCATTAACGGAAGGGGATTTGCCAACGGGCTCGGTACTGGTTCGTGACTTGGAGAAGGAAGGAAACATCCTTGCGTTCATGAAAGAAAGTTCGTTTACGGAAAACGATGAAGGTTATTTATTGCACAATGAAGCATTGGAATATGAATTTCTACAGCATATCCTTCCGAAATTGCAAAAACACGTGAAGGTATATGCGACGACGGCGATCAAGAATCGGATTTTTAGAGGGCATGCCCGTCCGCGGATTCGCGTAAAGTCAAAGGAAGAGCGAACAAATTGGCTCGAATTCAAATTTGAGTTGAACGGTATTCCGGATAAGCAAATACGCGAAGTCCTTGAAGCTTTGGAGGAAAAAAGGAAGTATTACCGCTTGCGGGATGGAGCCCTCCTTTCATTAGAAACAAAGGAATTTGAAGACATCCAACGTTTTTTGAATGAAGTTCCTGATGGGCTGGACGACCTAGAAAAAGGCTTGACCGTTCCGATAGGGCGCGGAATCCGCTTCCTCGATAGTGCCGATGAGGAGGGAATGTTCTCACTAGAAGCATCGGCGCGTCAGTTTTTTGAACGCCTCCTTAATCCTGATAGTACGGGAATTGAGGTGCCTAAGCAATTGGAAACGGTTCTTCGAACTTATCAAAAACAGGGGTACCAGTGGATGAAAACCTTAGCATCCCATGGCTTAGGGGGCGTGCTGGCGGATGATATGGGGCTTGGCAAAACATTGCAGAGCATTGCGTTCATCCTGTCGGTGCTTCCTGAAATTCGTGATAAAAAACGGCGGGTCTTAATTGTTTGTCCCTCTTCTTTAACGTACAACTGGCTTAGCGAGTTTCAAAAATTCACTCCTGAAATTAATGCGGTAATCATGGACGGGCCAAAAAAGGTAAGGACGAAGCGGCAGAATGATATAGAAGGCAAAGATGTATTAATTACCTCCTATCAGTTGATTCGTCGGGATATCCAATGGTTTGAGAAACAAGACTTTCTGACGATCTTTTTTGACGAGGCGCAGGCATTCAAAAATCCGATCACTCAAACAGCACGCGCAGTGAAAAAGTTGCAGGCTGACAATCGATTCGCGCTGACGGGAACCCCTGTTGAAAATTCAGTGGAAGAACTGTGGTCCATCTTTCACGTCGTATTTCCCGAACTATTCATGGGGTTGCGTGAATATAGTGAACTCACACCGAAAGCGATATCCCGTCGCATTCGACCATTTTTGTTGCGGCGGCTGAAAGAAGATGTCCTCGCAGAGCTTCCGGAAAAAATTAAGTCAATGGAGACTTCGGATCTGCTTCCTGAACAGAAGATGATCTATGCCGCCTATTTGGCAAAGCTGCGCCACGATACGTTAAAGCACTTGGATAAGAATACGATCCAAAAGAATAAAATCAAAATCCTCGCCGGACTGACCCGGTTGCGGCAAATCTGTTGCCACCCGGCATTGTTCGTGAATGGCTATCAAGGAAGTTCGGCGAAGTTTGAGCAGCTGAAACAGCTAATTGAAGAATCGAAGCTCGCAGGAAGAAGGGTATTGATTTTTTCGCAATTCACGAAAATGCTTGGAATTATCGGCAAAGAGTTAGCGATGAACGGAACCCCTTTTTTCTATTTGGATGGCCAAACACCTTCAGAAGACCGGCTGGAAATATGCAATCGATTCAACGAAGGAGAGCGTGACTTGTTTCTTATTTCATTGAAAGCGGGCGGAGCTGGTCTCAATTTGACAGGGGCCGACACGGTCATACTGTACGATCTTTGGTGGAATCCAGCAGTGGAGGAACAAGCCGCGGACCGCGCCCATCGCATCGGTCAAAAGCGGGTCGTCCATGTCATCAAACTGGTTGCTCGTGGAACGATTGAAGATAAAATGAATGAATTACAGGAGAAGAAAAGAGATTTGATTGAAGAAATCATTGATCCGAAAGATACTATAAGTACTTCACTCACCGTGGATAATATTCGGGAGCTGCTGGAGATATAGATGAAAAAAGGTACTGATAAAAGAAAGAGATAGCAACAGCTAATGAGAGTTGAATTATAAAGGATTCCATAAAGAACAAATGAATGATTAACTAGTTAAAATGATTTTTATAACCTTGATTGGCTAAATGCCTTTCGAGGTTTTTTATACTTTAAACAACTCACGATTAAATCAGCCAATATTTAAATCAACTATTTCGAGATGTTAAGCAGACATACGAAACTGGTTGCAGGGATATTTAAATAAAAAGACCATGCTTAACTACTCGAGTTATATGTGTACACTACAAATGGCAAAGTCCCTAGTGATTAACAGGGGGATACTGTGAAAGGCCCGTTATTGGACTAGTTTACTATCCAATTCTTTATCTCGAATAAATACAAAATCACGATAATTAAATTGAACCCCCGAATGTCAGACCTTTTTCAAAGTGTCTGAGTTTCGAGGGATAGTTCAGAAAAGCCTGAAGACGAAATCAACCTCTTTTCCTGGCCGCGAGATTCTTAGCTTTCCCTGCATTCGCAAAATGCCACTTCGTCAGCGATTTCAAAGTATCTTCACCACTTTTCAATAAAATCTTGGCGGCCACCTCATCCACTCGCGGGCCCGCGCCTTTTGGAAGTGTAATTCCTGCAATACCACTCAGCCGGTCCATTTCTTCTAAAAATGCAACACGTGCAATGATTGACGCAGCTGCAACTGACATATGAAGTCCTTCCGCTTTTGTTGAAAACAACACATTCTCACGCACTATTTCAGGTTCTGTCTTAATATGATTATAATAAATGCCGCGTTCCGCAAATTGGTCAATCAAAATATAATCGGGTTTCTCGCCGTCCATTTTCCGCAGTACATGTTTAAGTGCCTGATTATGAAGAAGTGCTTTAATCTTCCCTTGCGACCAACCGCTCGCTTGCACGTCATTGTATTTTGCATTGTCAAGCGTCAAAACGCTATAAATAAGCGCTTCCTGCAAATCAGGGGCGATTTTCCGCATGAGATCATCGGTCAGCATTTTAGAATCTTTTACGCCGAGTTCGCGAACCAGTTCGACTTGATCGGCACGGACGAAACAAGCTGCAACAGTTACGGGCCCGAAGAAATCACCGGTTCCAGTTTCATCCGAACCAAGAACGGACAGTTGTGCTAACCGTTCAGGCAACAAATCACCTTTTGTTTTCACGGCGGCTGAGCCCGCTTTAACTTCCGCAATACCCCAGCGCGTAGCTTCCCGTTCAGATCCTGAGCCTTGAAACAGCACCTTCCCAGACTTGTAGGCTGTGATTGATGTATCTGGTAGCTTTGCGGCAAAAACGACTCCTGGGGCATTGCGTACGACTTTAGATGACGCATAGTGATTCATAACTTTTTTCATATCTTCACTGTTTACAATAATAACTTGATTACTCAATTTTTAACTTCCTTTCGTCGACTTAATTCACAACTAAAACCTTTTCGTGGTATGATTGATAACAGAGTTTTTATGTGGGAGGTAAGGTCATTGGCAGACGAACAGAAGACGCGCATAGCAGTTGACATATACGGACAGACCTATAAAATGGTCGGTACCGAAACAAGCACTCATATGCGGCTGGTCGCCTCGATGGTCGATGAAAGGATGAGGGAGATCAGTGCCCATAACCCTTATCTCGACAGTACAAAAATCGCTGTGCTTACCGCTGTTAATAGTGTACATGATTATCTTAAATTAAAAACACAAGTTGAACAAATGGAAGAAGAATTGAATAAGCTGAAGGGTTGACGGTATTACATGCTTGATTTACTAATTATTTTCCTCCTTTTCGGGGGACTCGTAACCGGATTCAGACGAGGACTCATTGTTCAAATTATACATATGACAGGATTTATCATCGCACTCGTTGTTGCTTACTCGTACTACAAGCAACTTGCGGAAAAATTTGTTCTTTGGATTCCTTATCCAGGTGTTACTGCTGGCTCAAAATTATCCACAACGGTCGATAAGCTTGATCTTGACGAGACTTTTTATCGATTACTGGCATTTGTCTTAATTTTCCTCGTTGTCAAATTCGGCCTACAGTTAATAGCGTCAATGTTTGACTTTTTGAAGTATTTACCGGTTCTCGGTTTTGTTGCTCGTTTTACAGGAGCTGTGTTCGGATTCATAGAGTTCTATATCCTCATGTTTTTGGTGCTCTATCTGCTTGCCATGCTGCCGATAGATTTTATCCAAGACAGAATAAGCAGTTCTTTGCTTGCCAAGTCGATGTTTGAACATACACCACTATTGTCTGAAACTGTGAAAAAATGGTGGTACATCTATACAAACTGACAGCTTCCCCCTTTTTGGAGGGAGGCTTTTTTCTAGAATTGTCAAGCTGGGGCGGTGAGGGATATGGGCCGTTTCAGTATTCCAGAACAGGAGGGCTTTTATTGAATAAAAAAACAATCATTCGTACATTTGAAAAAATCGCTTTATATATGGAATTGCTCGGAGAAAATCATTTCAAAGTGTCTGCATTTAGAAAAGCTGCCAATGTGCTTGAATTAGATCCACGCAGTTTAACCGAAATGGACGATATTTTATCGCTGAAAGGAATTGGTAAAGGGACGGGTGCTGTCATTACCGACTTGCTAGAAAAAGGGGAGTCTGATCTTCTGATAGAAATGGAAGAGGCTGTGCCAAAAGGGCTTGTCCCTTTACTGAAAATACCGGGGCTTGGCGGTAAGAAAATCGCCAAACTTCATGAATCGCTCGGCATTGATTCGGTCCAATCACTCCATGCGGCATGCGCTGCAGGAGAAGTGAGTAAGGTTGCCGGTTTTGGCAAGAAGACTGAAGAAAATATTTTGAGTGAAATTGAAATCTTAGGAACACGACAAGGGAAATTTCCAATTTGGCAAATGGAGAAAGTCGTTACTTTTGTTGAGCAGGAACTCCATTTGATTCCGGAAATTACTCGTTTTTCTGTCGCGGGAAGTTACCGTCGGACAGAAGAGGAAAGCAGTGATGTCGATTTCATCATTGTGACGGACGAGCCAGCAATTGTACGTGAAAAGCTGCTTGTAACATTACCACTTGTTGCGACGATTGCGGCAGGAGATTCAAAACTATCTGTAACGCTTGACTTGGAAGAGGCGATTGACGCTGATTTTCGCTTCGTGAAGGCAGAACAATTCGCCAGTGCCATTCACCATTTCACGGGTTCAAAAGATCATAATGTTCGGATGCGCCAACTTGCGAAATCTAAAGGGCTGAAAATAAGTGAATACGGAGTGGAGAATGAGGACGGTTCTGTTGAGACGTTTGATTCAGAAGAACAGTTCTTCGCTCACTTCGAATTACCGTTCATCCCGCCTGCGGTCCGCAGAAACGGCAATGAAATCGATCGGGTTGATGAACTTGCCGGGTTGGTGGCAGAAGAGGACATCCGTTCAGATCTTCATATGCATACGACGTGGTCGGACGGGGCGTACTCAATCCGTGAAATGGTTGAGGCGTGCCGTGCTAAAGGTTATTCCTATATGGTCATCACAGACCATACACAATACTTGAAAGTTGCAAACGGTCTCACACCGGAACGCTTACGTGAACAAATTGCAGAAATTCGTACGTTGAATAAAGAATATAATGACATCGAGATTTTTTGTGGCACAGAAATGGACATCCTGCCAGACGCGTCACTCGATTTTGATGATGAACTGCTCAGTGAACTGGATTTTGTTATCGCGTCCATTCATTCGAATTTCAGTCAATCACAGGAAGTGATTATGGAACGGCTTCATACGGCCATGAAAAATCCGCACGTTGATATGATTGCGCACCCGACTGGCCGCATCATTGGTCAACGGGAAGGATACAACCCTGATGTACCTCAACTCATTCAGTGGGCGAAAGAATATGGTAAAATACTTGAGTTGAACGCAAGTCCATACCGACTTGACCTTGCGACAGATCATCTGATTATGGCACAAGAAGCTGGAGTAAATATCGCTATAAATACAGATGCACATGCGATCGATCAACTAAATTATATGACTACTGGTGTAAACTATGGTAAAAAAGCTTGGCTGAAAAAAGAGACGGTTGTTAATACGTGGCCGCTCGATAAATTTATCCGTGCTATTGTGCGGAAGTGAGAGGAAGTGTAAGACATTGGAAAACCGTGTCTTAAAAACACTTGAGTTCGATAAAATCCGAGATATGGTTGCAGTTCACTGCACATCATTTGCCGGTCGTTCTTATATGGAGAAATTAGTTCCCGTCAGCGATTTTGATGAAGTTGTAAAATTACTTGAGGAAACAGATGAAGGGTTGTCGATACTTCGTGTCCGTGGCAATGTGCCAATGGGCGGAATCAGCGATATCAGACCCCATGCTAAACGTGCACAAATGGGTGGCATGCTAAGTGCTTATGAATTAATGGAAACGGCTAACACAATCCGTGCTAGCCGAAATCTCCGTCAATTTATTGAAGCGATTGTAGCGGATGAAGACATTGAAATACCCCATTTTATTACGAAAAAAGATGCTATTCCGATTTTGACAGGCTTAGAACATGAAATTAATGCATGTATCGATGACAATGGACATGTGGTTGACAGTGCATCTGGATCGCTGCGTACAATCCGGCAGGGTTTACGGATCCAAGAAGGACGTGTGCGTGAGAAGCTGGAAAGTTATACGCGTGGCAAAAACGCAGCGAAAATGCTATCTGACGCGATTGTCACAATTCGGAACGACCGTTATGTTATCCCTGTAAAGTCAGAGTATCGCTCGCATTATCGTGGTGTTATCCACGACATGTCATCGTCAGGCCAGACGCTGTTCATTGAGCCAGATGCAGTTGTACAGGCTAATAATGAAATCAGAAGATTGAAGTTGCAGGAACAGGAAGAAATTGAAAAGATTCTTATTGAACTATCTGCGAAAGTACAGGAAGTTGCACATGATTTGTTCACACTTGTGGCCATATTATCTGAAATCGATGTCATTCTCGCTAAAGCTAAATTTGGGATCGCACAAAAATGTACGAAACCAGAAGTGAATAATAAAGGCTATATACGTTTAGCGAAAGCACGACACCCGTTGCTTCCGATTGAAGAAGCAGTTGCAAATACAATTGAATTCGGTAATGACATCACAACAATCGTCATAACGGGACCGAATACGGGCGGGAAAACTGTGACATTGAAAACGGTTGGACTTTGCACATTGATGGCGCAGGCAGGCTTGCCGATTCCCGCACTCGATGGCTCTGAAGTTGCCGTATTCGAGTCGATTTATGCTGATATTGGGGACGAGCAATCGATTGAGCAAAGTCTTAGTACATTCTCCTCCCATATGGTGAACATCGTCGATATATTAAAAAAATACGATGACCGATCCCTTATTATATTCGATGAGCTCGGTTCAGGTACGGATCCGCAGGAGGGTGCTGCTCTTGCCATCTCGATTCTGGATGAAGTGCACGGCCATGGGGCGAGAGTAATGGCGACAACCCATTATCCAGAGTTGAAGGCATACGGCTATAACCGTCCAGGCGTTGCTAATGCTAGCGTTGAATTTGATGTTGACACGCTAAGTCCGACTTACCGCTTGTTGATAGGCGTTCCCGGACGCAGTAATGCGTTCGAAATTTCAAAACGGTTAGGATTGCAAGATCGGGTCATTAATCGAGCGAAAAAGTTCACGGGCACTGATCGCGGTGAAGTAGATTCAATGATTCTTTCACTGGAAACAAGCCGTGTCCAATCAGAAAAAGATGCGGAAGAAACACATGATATCTTACTTGAAACGGAACGCTTGAAACGTGAACTGGAAGAAAAACTCACAGAGTTCGATACCATGAAAGAACGCATGGAAGAAAAAGCAAAAGAGAAGGCAAAAAAAATTATTGAAGATGCGAAGCGTGAATCCGAAGCGGTCATTTCAGACTTACGTGCAATGCGTCTTAATGTTGGTGCAAACGTAAAAGAACATGAATTGATTGAAGCACGGAAACGCCTTGAAGGCGCGGCACCTGCAGAAGCGAAAAAGAAGGCAGTTAAAGCAAAGGCGGCACCAAGAGCCCTTCAAACAGGTGACGAAGTGAAAGTACTCAGTTACGGTCAAAAAGGAACACTTATTGATAAAGTCTCGGACAACGAATGGATTGTTCAAATCGGTATTTTGAAAATGAAACTCGACCAGTCGGGACTGGAATATGTTAAACCTGAAAAAGAGAAACAACCGTATATATCCTCTTCTGTAAAAGGAAGAGATTCAACAGTGAAATTGGAACTCGATCTGCGGGGAGAGCGTTATGAAGATGCAATCTTCCGAACGGAAAAGTATTTGGACGATGCGCTCCTATCGAACTATCACCAAGTGTCAATTATTCATGGAAAAGGAACAGGTGCGTTAAGGCAAGGTATTCAACAATTTTTGAAAAATCATAGCCGCGTAAAAACGTACCGTTTCGGTGAAGCCAGTGAAGGCGGACATGGTGTCACAGTTGTCGAACTAAAATAATACTGCTGACAGCAGAAGCCTTTTTTCAAGGTTCATGCAATGAAGAGAAATATATTACTGTTCTTGAAACCTTTTACGTGCTTATCCGTATAGGAAGGAATGACTGAACGTAAAAGGAGCCGAAAACTATGACGAAAACCGGATTTTGGAGTCATCCCTTAGTAGAAACTGCAGGCTACTTCAGTGTAGTCGTTCTTTGCCTAATTGTTTCGATGGTGCTTTTTGAGCTCGTTACGAAATATAACAATTGGGAAGAAATCCGAAAAGGAAATGTTGCTGTATCCCTTGCGACAGGCGGAAAGATTTTCGGTGTTGCAAACATTTTTCGCTATTCGATCGAACAGCATAATTCATTGCCGCAGATGATTGGATGGGGATTGTTCGGATTTACCCTGCTTATATTAGCTTATTTATTGTTTGAGTTCCTAACACCAAAGTTTAATATTGATAAAGAAATTGAAGCAGATAATCGTTCCGTCGGCTTTATCTCTTTGACGATATCAGTGGGACTATCATTCGTTATAGGAGCAAGTATTTCATAGGAGCCGTGAAGTTATGGAGAAATTAGCAAAAGTATTACTCGTTGTCTGTGTCCTATTTATTATTGTAGGAATTTATTGGATGTCCTCAAATACACCTTAATCAGTTCATACTGATTAAGGTTTTTTTAAAAGATGATAAAACATACGTTTTTTAAATCGATTCAATACCTCGACTTAAGGTGCTAGCCGCTCAGAGGCTCCCTAAAGGTGAATTACACAGCGGGAAGAATCTACCTGTCTTTATGCCTGTCACCTTTATCCAGGAACTTGCACTTTTCTAGCGGTCCAGATTCCAGCGCCTCTACCCAGGCGCTTGCACTTTTCTAGTAGTCATTTTAATTTCTATTTGAAACCTTCATCATTTACCTCTATAATTAAAATTAGGAATATTCAAAGTATTGACCAGGAGAAAGAGGGGGGCTTTTTATGACAACGAAACCGTGGTTGGATTTGTATCCTGCCGAAATTTCCAAGACGCTTGACTATGAAAAAATTCCGATACAGGAATTTCTGACTAGGTCCAGTGCGAAATATCCAGACAAGACCGCTATGCATTTCCTTGGGAAAGACATTTTGTTTAAAGAATTTCATGAATCGTCTTTGAAATTCGCAAACTATTTGAAAACTATTGGAATTATCAAAGGGGATAGGGTCGCAATTATGCTTCCTAACTGCCCGCAAAGCGCTATTGCATACTATGGTATCTTGTATGCCGGGGCAATCGTCGTTCAAACGAATCCTCTCTATACCGAACGTGAAGTGTCATACCAAATGGTGGATTCCGGAGCGAAAGCAATTATATCACTTGATATCTTGTTTCCGAGAATTTCAAAGATCGTTGCAGAGACGCAAATGGAACACGTCATAATTACAGGCATAAAAGACTACTTGCCATTTCCTAAGAATCTCATCTATCCGTTCATCCAGAAAAAAGAAACTGGAATTAAAGTGAAAGTTGAGCATCGCGGGATGAATCATTTATTTACTGAAATAATGAAAGTCGCAAAACCGGATCCAATCAGTTATGAATTTAATTACGAGGAAGATATTGCATTGCTTCAATATACGGGCGGTACAACAGGTCCTCCGAAAGGGGTCATGTTGACGCATGCTAATCTGATTTCTAATGTTAAGATGTGTGGCGAATGGTTGTATGAGTGTAAAGAAGGCGAAGAAACTGTTATGGGTATTCTGCCATTCTTCCATGTATATGGAATGACAACAATACTGATCCTATCTGTCATGCAAGGTAACAAGATGGTACTTGTGCCAAAATTTGATTTTGAAACGGCTTTGAAAACAATCGATAAACAAAAGCCGACATTATTTCCAGGGGCGCCGACAATTTACATCGGACTATTAAATCATCCTGATCTTCAAAAATATGATCTTTCTTCAATAAAAGCATGTATTAGCGGTTCCGCTGCATTGCCGCTCGAAGTGCAGGAGAAATTCGAGCAAGTTACCGGCGGCAAACTAGTTGAAGGATATGGACTTACAGAAACGTCTCCTGTTACTCATTCGAATTTTGTATGGGCAGAAAAACGCGCTAAAGGATCAATCGGTGTTCCATGGCCGGATACTGATTCTTGCATACTCGGTCCTGACTCATCAGAACCACTGGCGAATGGAGAAGTTGGTGAAATTGCGGTGAAAGGTCCTCAAGTAATGAAGGGCTATTGGAACAGGCCGGAAGATACTCAACAAACGTTTCGCGACGGCTGGTTCTTGACAGGGGACCTTGGATATATGGATGACAAGGGTTATTTCTATGTTGTTGATCGCAAAAAAGATATAATCATTGCAAGCGGTTTCAATATTTATCCGCGGGAGATTGAAGAGGTTCTTTATGAACACGATGCGATACAGGAATGTGTCGTTGCAGGTATCCCGGATCCATACAGAGGTGAAACTGTGAAAGCTTATATTGTCTTGAAGCAAGGCGCAACTGTAACAGAGGAAGAGCTCAATACGTATTGTAGGGAGAATTTGGCATCATTTAAAGTTCCGCGCCTTTATGAATTCCGTACAGAACTGCCGAAGACTGCCGTCGGGAAAATTTTAAGACGTGCGCTTGTTGATGAAGAAAAAAAGAAACACGAAAAGGAATTACTTCCACTATAATGTAATGCTTGACATAACGGCCATTAACAACTAATATGAAAATATGAATGAACCATCATTCATATTTTCTTTTTTGGTGGTGATTAATAATGAAACGGGATAAACCCAAATATAAGCAAATAGTGGACGCAGCGGTAATTGTCATCGCTGAGAATGGATACCATCAAGCGCAAGTTTCTAAGATAGCGAAAGAAGCGGGCGTTGCTGACGGGACAATCTATCTTTATTTTAAAAATAAAGAAGACATCCTAATATCTGTTTTTAGAGAAAAGATGGCGATTCTAATAACGAATGTCGAAGTCATATTGAAACAGGATATAGGTACATCCGAAAAGTTATTCAAAATGATCGATAATCATTTCCGTGTGCTCCATGCAGATCGCCACCTTGCAATAGTCACCCAGCTTGAACTTAGGCAATCGAATAAAGAGTTACGTCTGCGAATTAACGATGTGTTAAAGGAATATTTAGTGCTTCTTGACGCGATTTTGAAAGAGGGAATCGATAATGGGACACTTGATGAAAGCTTGGATGTCCGACTAGCACGACAGATGGTATTTGGAACAATTGACGAAACAATCACTTCATGGGTGATGAATGATCAAAAATATGATTTAATGAAACTATCACCTGAAGTACATAGGCTGATTATGAATGGAATGAAAGCTTAATTTGAATCAAGTTAAGCAGCTTCCGGCGGATGTTACAAATTTTGAAGGGGTTTAATTGCGCAAGCGCAATTAAAAATTTGGACGCAATAAAGCTGAGGCGTAATTGATGGAAAGTGGGGATGAAATGGAGTTTCTAACAGTAGCAATTGACGATGGCGTAGCTGTTGCGACGATTAACAGGCCACCTGCGAATGCGCTTTCACGAGCACTTATACTCGAAGTGGACGCACTGCTTGACCAAGTAGAGGGCGACGATTCAGTACGGGTCATCGTTTTTCATGGGGAAGGCAAATTCTTCTCAGCTGGAGCAGATATTAAAGAATTCACATCTGTAACATCAGGCGAAGAGTTTTCAAAACTTTCGGCAAGCGGACAAGAAGTTTTCGAACGGCTTGAACGTTTCTCCAAACCAGTTATTGCTGCCATCCATGGCGCGGCATTAGGCGGAGGGCTTGAACTGGCAATGGCCTGTCACATGCGTATCGTAACAGAAAATGCGAAACTTGGATTGCCCGAATTGCAATTAGGTCTAATCCCTGGATTTGCAGGTTCGCAACGTCTGCCGCGCTATGTTGGCATGCCGAAAGCGGCGGAGATGTTATTAACAAGTGACCCGATCAGTGGAGTAGAGGCGGCTCGTCTGGGACTTGCCAATCAAGTCTGCACAGACGACGAACTTCTGCCAAAAACAATGGAGCTCGCTAAAAAAATCGCCAAGAAGAGTCCTGTCGCAGTGAAAGCTGCACTAGAGATGTTGCAATTTACGAAGCATCCTTCCTATTATGAAGGTGTGAAAGCTGAAGCTGATTCGTTCGGCGAAGTTTTCGTCTCTGAAGATGCAAAAGAAGGAATCCAAGCATTCCTTGAAAAGCGTTTGCCTGTATTTAAAGGAAAATAACCAATAAGTTGAGGAGGTCTGCAATATGAATATTTATGTACTAGTAAAACGGACATTTGATACAGAAGAAAAAATCACGGTTTCAAACGGTAAAATCTCTGAGGATGGTGCAGAGTTCATCATCAATCCTTATGACGAATATGCAATTGAAGAGGCTATCCAGGTACGCGACGCGAATGATGGTGAAGTGACTGTCATTACAATCGGTGGGGAAGACGCAGAAAAACAACTTCGTACTGCGCTTGCAATGGGTGCTGATAAAGCAGTTCTTATTAATACTGAAGATGACCTTGATGAGATGGATGAATTTACATCTGCAAAAATCATCGCTGAGTATTTGAAAGATAAAGAAGTTGATCTGATTCTTGCAGGAAACGTTGCTATTGATGGCGGTTCAGGACAAGTAGGACCACGTGTAGCTGAACTTCTGGGCATTAACTATGTGACAACAATTACAAACCTTGAGATTTCTGGGACTTCCGTCAAAATCATTCGTGATGTTGAAGGAGATTCTGAAACAATCGAAACGTCATTGCCACTGCTAGTGACAGCACAGCAAGGTCTTAACGAACCTCGCTACCCATCACTTCCGGGGATCATGAAAGCAAAGAAAAAGCCACTTGAAGAGCTTGAGCTTGATGATCTGGATCTTGAAGAAGATGACGTAGAAGCAAAAACGCAAACAATCGAAATCTATCTTCCGCCGCAAAAAGCTGCTGGGCGTATTCTTGATGGCGATATTCCTGATCAAGTAAAAGAACTTGTAAATCTACTTAAAAATGAAGCTAAAGTAATCTAAACTATATCTGTTGAACAAATACCTAAATAACCTAAGTAATGGCGCCTTACAAGGGGTAGCCGTACCCTAAGACTGATAGCGTAGCGGTCAGACTTAGAGTGGGAGGCATCCACTAGCGCCGGGGCAGATTGAATGGGATTCTTTATTTCAACAACTATCTAATCAGACTTTTAATTGTAATGGAGGGACTATAGATGTCTAAAAAAGTAGTAGTACTTGGGGAAGTAAGAGAAGGGGCATTGCGTAACGTTTCATTCGAAGCGATTGCAGCTGCTAAAAAGATTTCCGGAGGCGGAGAGGTCGTCGGTGTATTACTTGGCGATGCTGTTCAGTCAATTGCGGAAGAAATGATCCATTACGGCGCGGACCGTGTCATCACTGTGGAACATCCACATTTAAAATTATATACTTCCGATGCATTCAGCCAAGCGTTCATGGCGGTTTACGAGCAGGAAAAACCGGAAGCTGTTGTATTCGGTCACACAGCTTTAGGAAAAGATCTGTCACCTAAGATTGCTAGTAAACTAGCGTCAGGGTTAATCTCTGATGTAACGGCTATTGAAGGCGAAGGCGATGCTGCAGTATTCATCCGTCCAATCTTCTCTGGTAAAGCATTCGAAAAAGTGAAGAACAAAGAGGGTCTTCTTTTCATTACAGTACGTCCGAATAACATTGCACCTTTAGAGCACGACGCAGGCCGGACAGGCGACGTAGCTGCCCTTTCTGTTGATGTGACAAATCTTCGTACAATCATTTCTGAAGTTATTCGTAAATCGACAGATGGTGTTGATCTTTCAGAAGCGAAAGTTGTTGTTGCAGGGGGCCGCGGTGTGAAAAGTGCGGAAGGATTCGAACCATTGCAAGAACTTGCGACACTTTTAGGTGGAGCAATTGGTGCGTCTCGCGGAGCATGTGACGCGGATTACTGTGATTATTCTC
>DYWT01000146.1 GCA_020742515.1 Sporosarcina psychrophila | reverse complement strand
CATACTCTTCGAACGTTTTCACCGCCGGGAAGGCTGCCATTCGGGTATACATCGCCTGTTTACGTTGATGACGTGCCAGTTTTTCTTCATGAAGCAGATGCTCCAGGAAGTCCATATAACTCCATTCCTGGCCTACTGCCTGTTGTGACAGCGCAGGCGCTGCGCTTATAAGGCTTTCCAGTTGTAACTGTCCGGCGAGTGCCATCAGTCGTTGATGTTGCAGTTCCATCATCACGCCACTCCCCTGCAGAATGAGTCATAGATGGAGAGTGGATAATGCAGGGGGGCGAAGTTCACCAGATTTTCTCCAGGATGCACGTCATACTCTTTTTTCGCCGCTTTTAGTGCCAGCATGGACTGCTGCTCTTCGAGCCAGCGATCGCAGGGACGGGCCTGGATTGTTTCATACTTTCGTTGGTTAGCGACATCGTACAGTTAGCGCAGACCGTGGCGGTTGGCTGTTTCAACATCGACAGTGATCCCCATCGGGAGCAGGCGAGTCATTAATGGGATGTAAAAACTGTTACGGGTATACTGCACCATCCGTGCCACCTTACCTTTATTCTGTTCCCTGAAGGGACGACACCGTCGGGGAGAGAAGCCCATCTCCTTGCCGAAGTGCCACAGTGAAGGATGGAACCGGTGCTGACCGGTCTGATATGCGTCACGTTGCAGAACCACAGTTTTCATATTGTCATACAACACTTCGCGCGGCCCCCCACAGAAGCGGAACACATTACGATGGCAGGTCTCCAGCGTGTCATAACGCATATTGTCAGTGAATTTAATGTACAGCATTCGGCTGTATCCGAGAACGGCAACGAACACGTGAAGCGGTGAGCTGACATTACACATACCAGAGCCAGTGCTGTCGCGCTTTACTGCCGACAAAACTCCATTGCTCATCAAGTTCGCAGATGAGCGCCACATCAGCATGAGCGAGCAGGGATGACGTTATTCTTCGTGGCGAGCGTTTTTTAAAGTCCGGATGACAGTATTAATGCCAATTTTGAGCGTACGGGCATTATCGCGAACTCCGGCGCCGTTGAAAGCCATTTCAGTGATTTGGTCTTTGACACCCGGTTTACGGGCCTCGTAACGGTAAGTGAGCTGAAACACTCGATGACTGTCACGGCAGCGGAATCGATCATGTCCTTTTGGGTTCTTCCCGTGACGGTAAATCTGAACGGACTGGCAACGGGGCAATGAAGGTTAACTGTGACTATGAAAGAACCTTAAAAGTAAGTATTATAGCCCTAATTCAACTAATTGGAGGCATTACCTTAATTATCTTGCTTGAGTCTTTATGGTCAGGATATTATTTTGATCCATAGTTCTTTTCCGATCTATGCTACTGCAATGTTTTTGTAGTATAATCTTTCGTATGTATAATTTTTCGCAGGCAATTATTTTGCTTTCCTGATATCGTGTCATTCTTGAACGATGATGCGAGGGCGGTAGCGTTACATTATATAAGAGGTAAATGGGGCTTAATTTCACCAACAATTCTTTCGAGTAGTTTATTTACTCCCGCTCGTTATGATTACCCGCCGTTATCTTTTTGTGTGTTGCGAAATTCTGTGTAAACAAGGATTTGATATTAGGTTAGAAGGGGATAAGTTCTCTCTTGCCAAGGGGGATGGAGCATGTAAAAAAGCGTAAGAGTCGAATGCAATTAATTCAATATAAGCTAAATGTATTTTGAGCACATGCTCGACATATTTTTGGAAGTGTTATGCTGGTTTTTTTTAAAAAAAAATTCAACGGTGTTTTTTTTATTATTTTAGTTATATTTTTGGCTGTAGGAGTATTTTCCCGATATATCTACTTTAGGGATTATGAACGTTTGTTTTTAGACATTCAAACAGATACAAAAATTTTTCAAATAACATCCTATTTTGACCAGATAGAGAGAGAGGGGGATAGCCTTATTGATGCTACTTTTCATTTACATAACGATGTAAATATATCAGCAGCATTGCGACACCGATTATCAAAATCCCCCTTCATAAGTGCGGTTGGCTGGGTAGCAAAAGATGGGCGCTTTTTCTATTACGAAAACAGCAATGGGGAGTCTTATTATCAGAAAAAGCCAAATGATCTTCTTTTAACATCAAAAGGGACTCCAGTTACAACAACTAGATATGTAGCACGAGAAAGACCATGGTACAACCTTCCAGATAAGACTCAAAAAAAATGGAGCGGAATATATAATTGCCACGGTTTCCCTGGGCGTAAATGTCTTTCTTTTACTTTGAAGCCTGATGAAAAGGATAGTGAAAATTTTAATATTGAAAGAATTCTGATTGATGTAAATATTGAATATCTAAGTGATTTTCTCAACTCAATTTCAAAACCAGATGAGGTTTTATTTATATCAGGGGGGGGATACATTGTTGCAAGCAATGAAAGAGCTCGTGACTCAGTGCTTATTGATGAAGGTATGAATGATTTCAAGGTTTTTTCTGACGGGGCGAGTAAGTTTATCGGCATTTCAAAAAAGCTGCAAAAATATCCTGACCTATATGTTCATTATTTTATCAATTTAAATCATCTTGATTTTTTTTCTGACTTACCGTTTGTAGTTAGCCTTTTTACTGGAGTCGGATGCTTATTGGGATTGTTTTTTTATATGCAACGCAGTAGCAGAAAAATCGAAGAGGGAATGGAACTGCTTGCCAGAGATATTGAAGCCACGATTAGATCTCCGGAATTTAACACTTCGCTATTGCTTCGGCATGATGAAAATATAACCACCAGAAAAATCAGATGTTCTATTGCAACGTTACAACAAGGAATTAAGGAAAATAAAAGAAAATTACTGTCTCTTGTTTCCTTTGATGCTGAGAGTGGATTTTATAACAAGTTTATAGTCATAGAAAACAATAGCAGGGATTATTTAGCGGCTGGGATGCTATACTTTTCTGGGCTGGAATATGTAGGGTTGATGTACGGTTCTGAAAAAGAGAAAGAGATTACAGGTATTATACAACAAAAGATAAAAGAGAAGTATTCTAGTTTTAGTGATGTAATGCTTATCAATAAGAATAAATACTTGCTTCTGTGTTATGATAATGTTGATGTCTTCACTAAGAAAATGTCTTCTCTTGATTTTCCTCAGGAAGTGTTTTGTTATAGAAATATGAGACTTCATACAGCGCTATACAGAGAGGCTTTTAATGGGAAAGACGTAGTTCGCTACGCAGACAAACTGGAAATAGTTTTAGCTGGTATCAGAGAATATCCTAATTCTATTGCTATCAATTGTGATGAAGCAAGAGTGGCTGATGCTGATCGTAAGATATGGATCGCACGTAATATTATTAATGCGTTAAAGAATGATGAAATATGTGTATATTATCAGCCTATTGTAGACTTACCAACAGGAAAGGTTCTTGGTGCAGAGGCTTTGTGTCGTTGGAATTCTCCGGAGAAAGGATTTGTTCCACCAGCAGAGTTTATTCCTGTTGCAGAAACTTGCGGTCTGATTAATGAATTAGGATATTTTGTCCTCAAAAAATCCATACATGAATTTGCAATATACAAGCAGAGGCTTGGATTCTCGGATAAATTTATCTTACATATAAATGTGTCACCATGGCAACTAAATGAACCATTGTTCTATGAATGTGTGAAGGAGTTGATTGAATCTGAATCACTATATCCCGGACAAATATGTATTGAAATAACGGAATCAGTGATTGGACATGTTACAGATAATTTTAAAAATAATTTAAATCTGTTGCGTAAATATGGTGTTTTGCTGGCTTTAGATGATTTCGGATGTGGATTGTCAAATTTAAAACAATTATGTGATATTGCACCTGATAGCATAAAAGTTGACAAAGAGTTTATATCTGGAGTTCCTGGGCACGCAGAGGAAATCCTGAAGTTTATACTGGCTTTGGCCAGAACAAGAAATATACCGGTGATTGCAGAAGGTGTAGAGACGCAGGAGGGTGCTCAGGGATTGATAAATATTGGTATTACAAGTGCACAAGGCTACCTGTATCAGAAGCCATTACCCTTTAGTGATTGGATTTTGAATGGAGATGTTTGTGCGAAATAATAGTATTGTTAGTCGTTACAATAGAAAAGCAGTTTTGTTCTCAATGCTTTTCTTTGTCTTTATGTCCATAATGGGATGTGGTTTTTTTTCGTTTTTTATAAAGAGTCATGTACAGGGGTTAAAGTCATCAGTTTTCAACTCAGGGCTGTTTGTAGCTAATATGGCGGAGTATCGTAGATCTGTTGCGGTGAAAATCATGTCCCAATGGAAAGGATTAACGCTGACAGAATTGTTATCTGCTTTTAAGCAGGCATATGTCGATTTGCCCCCTCCTAGCTATGTTTATGATATTGGCCCCTTCATTCTAAATAATGACTTATGTTTCAGTATGAAAGATAATGACAAAAATTATTGCGATGGCATTTTAAATTCCGCGTTGTACTTGGAAAGGCGTAATGATGGTATTATTCTTCTGGATGGGGTGAAATATATTTATTTTGTGCAACCACTAAGAGATAATATTCAGCTCGTCTTTCTTGTGGATGCTACACACTATGTAACATTAGTGAAAAAACAGTATCCATTTGGCATTTTTTTGTCTATGGATGTTTTCACCCAAGGTAGGAGTATCTATTCAGATGATATTGGGCAGTCTTTAGTTTTTCCCGTAACCGCATTCACTTCTGGGCTAAATTATTTGCCTGAACTTACATATGTCTTCGGTTTTTCGAAGAGGATATTTTTATTAGTTTGCTCAGTGATTATTATTCTGGCTGCTGTAATTTCATGTGTGATATACAAAACATATTTTTCACTGATTTACGGGATATATGATCAAGGTTTAAAAGAAACAAGAGCGATAACTGAAAACCAACTTTCTTTTGTTGTCAGTGGTGGTCTTTTTTTTAATGATGCAGACATACGTAAGCTGCATGACATATTTTATGCAGCAATATACGATAGTTTGACGGGAGCATATAGCAGAAAGTCATTTGATGATAGCATAAAAGATATTATAGGTACTGGGGATAGCTATCTTTGCTTTTTTGATGTTGATAGATTTAAATTCGTTAATGATAATTTTGGGCATCTTTTTGGAGATGAGGTTTTAATTTATGTAGTGCATTACCTTAAAGATAAAATGAACGGTTTTAATTTTCGCATTTATCGATTTGGAGGGGATGAGTTTGCAATAATATATTCTGGCGAGTTATGTGATTTAATAAGGATATTAAAGGGGCTAACCGATTTTGAAGTTGGTGGTTTACGGTGTAGCTGTAGCTTTGGCGTTGCGGCAGAAAAAGAATGCACGACAGCAGAAGCGCTAAAGCTGTTAGCGGATAATAGATTGTACTTTAGCAAAAATAATGGTCGCTCACAAATCACATGGAAATAATAAATGGTTTTTTCTAGATATAGAAAGAACGGGTAATGACTCCAACTTATTGATAGTGTTTTATGTTCAGATAATGCCCGATGACTTTGTCATGCGCTCCACCGATTTTGAGAACGACAGCGACTTCCGTCCCAGCCGTGCCAGGTACTGCCTCAGATTCAGGTTATGCCGCTCAATTCGCTGCGTATATCGCTTGCTGATTACGTGCAGCTTTCCCTTCAGGCGGGATTCATACA
>DYWT01000145.1 GCA_020742515.1 Sporosarcina psychrophila | reverse complement strand
TGGCTTGCAGCCGAAATTAAATATGCTGATTCAAGGGCATGGTGTAACATTTGATGATTCTAATATGGCTTTAGACTCTTTAGATACTTTTCACAAAAAAGCAGACGCTTTGTTAGTCGCGCATAACTGTGAGATACCAGAAGCAGCGCATGATATTACTGGCTTGCAGCCGAAATTAAATATGCTGATTCAAGGGCATGGAGCGGAATTTGATGATTCGAATTTAGATCCTAATAGTATAGATACTGTCCTTCAAAAACTTGAGATTCTACAAGATGAACATGGTGCATAAAAGAAAAAGAGTCGCTATCTTAACGGATAGTGATTTTTTTATTCGAATGTTTAAATGAATGTAAAAGATTGATATAAATCAATTCGCAAACAAAATATTCGGTCTATACTAACTGTGTAATCAAAACATTCAGAGTAATGACTAAAAAAATAAAGGAGAGAGAAGATGACGACGATAACATTTCAATTAGAAAAATTGACCTGTCCATCTTGTATGCAAAAAATCATAGACAATGTAAATGAATTAACGGGGATAGAAACAATAAAAATTTTATTTGATAGAAGCAAAGCAAGAGTAGTATTTGAAGACAATAAAATATCAGAAGAAGAAATTCTTCATAAGATTGAAGAGATTGGATATTCAGCAAAGAAAATATAATAACGTATGAAAGTTGATTGGGGTCAATTTTAAATGAAAAAGCGCAGGGTATACTGTAGTCAACAAGTACAAACTAGGAGGAGGAAGAAATGGGTTTTCAGCAAAAATATTAAGCAGTAAAATCAAATCACACTTATCTCAGGAATTTTAATCGTTATAGGATTTATTGCACACTTTGGTTTTGGAAACACACAAGTTTTTAATATCGCATTCATTATCGCATCTATTTTAGGGGTGGCACCAATCGCCATTCAAGCTTTTGGGGCTTTAAAGGTAAAGGTAATTTCAATTGATGTGTTAGTAACCATCGCAGTAATCGGTGCTTTCCTCATTCAAAACTATGAAGAGTCAGCTATCGTAACGTTCTTATTCTTATTCGGTAGCTGGTTAGAGGCTCGCACATTGAACTCTACTCGTTCAGCGATTAAAGAATTGACAGAAATGGCACCAGAAGTAGCTTTTAAACAAATGGAAAATGGTGAATTTGAAGAAGTTGATGTATGGGATGTTGACGAAGGCGATATCCTACAAGTCCGTACAGGTGGAAAAGTTCCAGTTGATGGAACGGTTGTTATTGGTGAAGGTCACATTAACGAAGCATCAATCACTGGTGAAGCGGATCCGGTTCGAAAAGAAACAGATTCAGAAGTCTTCGCAGGTACAATTTTAGAAAATGGAACCCTACAAATTCGTGCAGACCGTGTAGGAGAAGATACAACTTTCGGTAAAATTATTGAGCTTGTTGAAGAAGCTCAAGATTCAAAATCAGAAGCTGAACGCTTTATTGACCAGTTCTCGCAGTGGTATACACCAGCCGTCTTAGTCTTAGCGTTTATCGTGTGGATTTTTAGTCAAAATGTCGAGTTGGCCATTACAATACTAGTACTCGGATGCCCAGGTGCATTAGTCATTGGAGTACCTGTTTCTAACGTAGCTGGTATCGGAAATGGTGCAAAAAATGGTGTATTATTAAAAGGTTCAGAAGTAATTCAAGACTTTAGTAAAGTTGATACGATTCTATTTGATAAAACAGGAACTCTAACTGTAGGTAACCCAGAAGTTGCCGAATTTAAAACCTATGGGGATGCAGATCAAGCACTAAGCTATCTGGCAAGTGTCGAGAATGAATCGGATCACCCACTCGCAAAAGCGGTTCTTTCACAGTTAGGCGATATTGAAATGTATCCAGTAGATGAAACAAACGTTGTAAAAGGTGGAGGAATCGTCGCAGAAGTCGATGGCCACCGCGTTGCAATAGGAAACGTAGCTTTAATGGAAAAAGAAAATATCCAATTAACAAAAGAAGCTCGTGAAGATTTTGAAGCCTACGAAAAACGTGGAAACTCATTAGTTATTACAGCAGTCGATGGTGAGTTGAAAGCTCTAATGGGGATTCGTGACCAAATTCGCCCAGGGATTAAACAAGATTTACAAGAGATGAAAGCTTTAGGTGTTAAGAACTTAATCGTACTATCAGGAGATAACCAAGGTACTGTTGATTTAGTCGCTGAAGAATTAGGATTAACAGAAGCCCATGGAAACTTACTGCCAGAAGATAAGGCAGACTACCTCAAAGAACTCCAAGCTCAGGGTCAAATTGTCGCATTCGTTGGTGATGGAGTAAACGATAGTCCTTCATTAGCCCTTGCGGATATTGGAATCGCAATGGGTAGCGGAACAGACGTCGCTATTGAAACTTCTGATGTCGTTTTAATGAACTCAAATATGAGTCGCTTGCCTCACGCTTTAGGCTTAACTAAAGCAACCGCCAATAATATGAAACAAAATATTGTCATTGCAGTAGGTACTGTACTTGTTCTTCTAGCAGCCGTTTTCTTCTCAGACTGGATGAACATGTCAATCGGTATGTTAGTACACGAAGGAAGTATCCTAGTCGTTATCTTAAACGGTATGAGACTATTGCGCTACAGACTCAAAGGAACTGATGTAGAAACGGCGAACGCAAAAGAGGTTCATGCATAAAAAATACAATAAAAACTAAATAGATTACGGTAGAATTTCCAATATAATATAGTCGAACAAATTTCAGAAACAATTAGGAGATTAATACTAATTCTTGATCTACATCAATTCAATCTATCTAGTCTTCGATTAGAATAGATGCATAAGAGGTAAGAAATGAAAATATTGAAATACAAAATACCTCGTTAAATTGATGTAGATCAAGATTAAAAGCTTGAATAGCTGATATACTATAGATGTCAATAAGGTAAATCGAATGAACAAATAAAAATTCAAAGGAGAATGTATCATGCAAAAAGCAAATATTCAATTAGAAACGTTAACTTGTCCATCATGTCTACAAAAGATCGAAAATGGTGTTGGTAACTTAAACGGTGTGGATAAAGACAGCTTGAAAGTGATGTTCAATGCAAGCCGTGTAAAAGTAAACTTCGACGACACTGTATCAATTGAAGAC
>DYWT01000144.1 GCA_020742515.1 Sporosarcina psychrophila | reverse complement strand
TGAATCTAATGATAAAGAACTTTCGGATTTCACAGAAGACATATGTGTCATGATTTTCGATATGACATGTGTCACTTATTGTGAATTCATTCACAATGAATGCATTTCCTCCCATTTGAAAAGCCAGTCTTTTATTTTCGTATTTCCTATATATCGGCACATAACTTGCATGTATTTATAGGTGTAAAGAATTTTCACGCCTATAAATACAAACAAAGGAGCGTTAACGGAATGAAAATTGAAAAAGAAAAACAAATTGTTACAGATAACTATCATGGCACTATTGTTAAAGATCCTTTCAGATGGTTGGAAGATGATAAGAGTACAGAAACAAAAATATGGGATGAGCAACAAACCGCTAACACACAATCTTATTTCAAAACAATTCCTGAAAGAAAAGAGCTAAAAGAAAAGCTAACAAAACATTGGAATTATGAAAAGTATTTCGTTCCCCAAAAAGAAGGCAATTATTATTACTTCCAAAAAAATGACGGCCTGCAAAATCAGCCTGTATTTTATCGTGCAAAAACACTTTCAGATGCCTCGCCAGAAGTCATGATCGATCCAAACGCATTGAATCCAGATGGAACAACGGCTATAACACACATTTCCTTTAACAAAGAAGGAAATCTAATGGCATATGCACTTTCAGAGAATGGCAGCGACTGGCAAGAAATAAAAATCCGTAACATGGACAATGGCATGGAATATCCGGAAATCATTTCACGCTGTAAATTCAGCAGTCTTGCCTGGATTGAAAATGGAACCGGCTTCTATTACAGCCGCTACCCCGAATTTGGTGCTGTAGATTCCGTCGATGAAAGTAATTATAACCGACTTTATTTCCATGACGTGGGCACGCCCGAAACCGAAGACAAACTAATTCATGAAAGTACGGACGACAAAGAGCTCGCATTCGCCGCTATCATTTCAGACGACTATAACTATCTTTTGCTTGAATCATGGAAAGGAACAGAAAACAAAAACCGGCTTTATTATCGACCGATTGCGAGCGAAGGTGAATTTATCCACCTAGCCGCTGCAGGAGATGCCTATTATTCATTCATTGGAAATAAAGGCACTACTTTTTATATCTATACCAATAAGGATTCAGCGAACGGGAAAATAGTTGCCATTGATATTAACCAGCCTGAAGAAAAAGATTGGCAGGAAATTATTCCTGAACAAGAGGGTGTCATGTCATTCACTAAACTGATGGATGATCAATTAGCGATAACCTATCTGAAGCACGCCAAAGACTTCATCAAGTTATATAATCTATCCGGAGTGCTCATCCGTAAACTGGATCTTCCTGATATGATTACGGTGACAAACATCACCACAAATAAAGAACAAAAAGAAATGTTCATTAGTTACACTTCTTACTTAAGCCCGACGACAGTTGCACGCTATAATTTCACGACAAATTGCCTCGAGACTGTCTTTTCTTCGCAGGGAGCGCTGGATAGTTCGGCTTTTGAAACAAAGCAATATTTTTACCCTTCAAATGACGGGACGAACATACCTATGTTTATCATCCATAAAAAAGATCTCAAGTTAACTGGAGATAATCCTGTACTGTTATACGGTTACGGTGGATTCAACATCAGCATAACACCCTCCTACTCTGCATCCAATGCGATGTTTATCGAAGATGGGGGTATCTATGCCGTAGCTAACATCAGGGGCGGCGGAGAGTATGGAGAAGATTGGCATCAAGCTGGAACATTTGATAGGAAACAACAAGTATTCAATGATTTCATCGCAGCGGCTGAATGGTTGATCAGCAACGATTATACGAGCCCTTCCAAATTGGCCATTATGGGCGGAAGTAATGGCGGCCTATTGGTTTCAGCTTGTATGAACCAACGACCCGACTTATTTAGTGTAGTCATTTGCCAAGTGCCTGTAACTGACATGCTCAGATATCAGCACTTCACTGTTGGACGATTTTGGACATCAGAATTCGGTAATGCGGAAAAGAACGCAGAACACTTTAAAACAATTTATGCCTATTCACCGCTTCATAATATTTCACCCAATCAAACATATCCCGCCACATTAATCACAACTGGAGATACGGATGATCGGGTTGTACCGCTTCATTCGAAAAAGTATGCAGCGACCCTGCAAGAAGCTCAAATTGGTGAAGCACCCATCCTCCTCAGAATTGAAAAAGATGCCGGTCATGGACTGGGTAAGCCGACAGTAAAAATCATTGAGGAACATACGGACATTTATACGTTCCTTTATAAAGGATTAGATATGTTCTCATAATAAGTGCATGAAGAAGACCATTCTCAAAATGAAATTCATTTTGAGAATGGTCTTCTTTCGCTTACTATTTCATTCACTTATTTTAGGATCAAATGCATCGCGTAATCCATCACCTATAAAGTTAAATGCCAGTACAGTAATCAGAATCATAAAGCCTGGGAATAGAGGGTACCACCATGCGCCAAGCATGATTTGAGGATTTTGGGCACTTTGCAGCATATTCCCCCAACTCGGAATCGGCGGTTGAATACCGAGTCCAAGATAACTTAGGGCGGCTTCCCCTAAAATGACCCCTCCAATACCAAGTGTTGCAGAAACAATAATCGGCCCCATTGCATTAGGCAAAATATGAGAAAATATGATCTTGACGTTCCGGATTCCTAATGTTCTTGCCGCCAATACAAATTCAGCCGAACGAAGGGATAAAAATTCCCCCCGCACTAAACGGGCGGTTCCAGTCCAGCCAAATATTGCAAATACGCTGATAAGCGTCATTAGGCTTGGTTCAAATATAGTAACAAGTGTAATGAGTAAGAACAGTGAGGGGAATGAGATGACAGCATCTACAATTCGCATAAGAACCGCGTCAAGCTTGCCGCCGTAATAACCTGCTACCGCCCCGATTACCGTGCCGATAAAAATTGAACCCGCCACGGAAACAAAGCCTACAAGCAAGGAGACTCTCGCCCCGTAAAGCAATCGACTCAATGTGTCACGCCCTAAAGTATCTGCACCTAAAATGTACTTTTCTCCTGGCGGACTAAGTTTATCCAGCAAAACTTGTTTACTAGGATCTTGCGGCGCTATCCAAGGAGCAAATATGGCACAGCCGATAATAATAAACAGCAAAAATGCACCAATGACAGCTAGTTTGTTTTTCATGAACTTGCGCAACATGACTTTCCAAATCGATTCGTGAATATAATCTTGTGTTCCATCTATAAGCAATGGCTCATTCGCCGTTGGATTCATTCCTGGTGGTGTCACTTCTTTCCCCTCCTAATACTCAATTCGCGGATCGAATATAGCGTAAAGTATATCTGCAATTAAGTTTCCGATTACGACCAAGGCCGCTGCAATTACAACTACCGCCATTATTACTGGATAATCCCGTTGAAATGCGGCTTCTACAAAAAGCAAACCAATTCCGGGCCATGCAAAAATACTTTCTATTATGACAGATCCTCCAATAAATGACGGCAACATTAACCCAAGAATTGTAATGATCGGGATTAGTCCATTACGAAGGCCATGCTTAAAAATAACTGTCATATTGCGGAAACCATTCGCTTTAGCTGTACGAATATAATCCTGCCGCAATACTTCCAACATACTCGAACGGGAGTATCTCGTTAATCCTGCCATATCTGCGGTCGCAAGTACAAACGCCGGAAGTATTAAATGATGAATGCGATCCCACAGGCTGAAAGGTTCTCCAAGAGTCGAGACACCACCCGTCGGAAACCAGCCCATATGAACAGACATAAACATAATCAAGACAAGACCTATCCAAAAGTTTGGTGTTGCAATTCCTAAAAAGGATACAAATGTAATCGAATAATCAGTCAAAGAGTTACGTTTAGTCGCTGAGATGACGCCAAGTGGAATGGAAATAAGAAAAGCAATGACAGATGACACGACCATTAATATCAAGGTATTTGGAAGCCGGGCCACAATCAGTTCGCTAACAGGTACACCCTGCCGAATCAATGATTCCCCAAAATTTCCTTGCGCCATATTTCCCAGCCACCTAACGTACTGAACTATGACGTTATCATTTAAACCATAGGCTTCTTTATAAGCGGCTAAATTTTCCTGTTTGATCATGGGATCCATCATTAACGCCGTAGGATCTCCCGGTGCCATCTGCATCATGGCAAATGAAATGATTGTTATAATAAAAAGTAATGGGATAGCCATTAACGTTCTTCTTACTATATATGTAGTCATTTTCAGTCCGCTCCTTCTTATAATTTTTCGTTGACTGGGGCTTTCTGAATATCCAATGGATAAAATACTATATATGTTGAAATAAAGAATCCCATTGAATTTGCTACGGCGCTATGGGATGCCTCCCGCCCTAAGCCACCTTCGCTCAGTTTATATAAGTATTCATTTGTTCAACATATATAGAAACCATTTCCACTTTAAAAATATGAGTTCATCCATACAATTGATTTAGTAATAATGCGAACACCTCCAGTTGTATACTTGAGATGTTCGCTTTTTATGATAGGGATTTTATTTTAAATAATTATTCGATGTACCATTCATGTATGTTGTAGTAAGTGTTGGACGCATTATATGAAGGTCCGTGAAGACTCGGTGCATTTGCTAAACTGCCCTCCACATAGTATAAGAATGTATTCGGCTGATCCTCGGCAACAATTGCATCCGCTTCGGCGATGATTCTTTTTCTTTCATCTAGGTCGGATACTTTTGTATTTTCAGACAGTAGTTCATCAACTTTCTTATTGGAATAACCACTGTAATTCAAGCCGTTTTCAATTTCGGATGTATGCCAGAACCACGTTGGGTCCGGGTCGCTGCCGATAGACCAACCTGCTACGATAGCGTCAAAGTTCCAAAGCGGCGGACTTGTTTGTTCTACATAGGCACTCCATTCAAGTACTTCAATCGAAACTTTAATACCAATTTCGTTCAGTTGCTGCTGAACAACTTCTGCAATTTGCTGACGAACTTCATTTGCCGATGTCGTTTTCAATACAAATTCAAAGTTCTTACCGTCCTTCTCCAAAACGCCCGTAGAATTCGGTTCCCACCCAGCTTCTTTCAACATTTCCTTCGCAACCTCTGGATCGTACTCGAACTTCGGAACATCTGGATTAAATGCCCAGTTTGCAGGGCTTCCGGGACCATCTGCAACAGTGCCTGCTCCATCCAATAAAGCCTCTACGATGGATGCCTTATCAATGGCATGCGTTAATGCTTGGCGCACCATTTTGTCTTGGAACAATTCATTTCTTAAGTTATAACCGATAAATTCAAAAGCATTGGCAGGTCCAGAAGATACTACTATCTTCCCTTTTTCCTCCAACCTTTTGGCGGTTTCGATATATTGTGGAGAAATGCCCATCATATTAATATCGCCAACTTCCAACTGAGCCATCAGCGTATTCATATCAGGGACAATTTTGTAAATAATACCATCCAATTTTGGTTTTCCAAGGAAATAGTCATCATTCGCTACAAGTTCAATATACTCTCCCTCTTTCCATTCTTTAAATTTGAATGGACCCGTTCCAATCGGTTCTTTTGTATTGAATTTGTCCTTGCCAAGATCCGCAATAGGAACATCTCCGAGGATATGCTCCGGCAATACTTCAAATTGTGCCGTAATCGTAATGAATGGTGCGTATGGTTCAGAAAGGACAAACTCTACTGTATAATCATCAACTTTATTTATTTCATCAATAATTTCAAACGGCAGCCCCCGTGGTCCGACATAACCTTCATTCAATGGAATGCCATAAGAAAATACAACATCATCCGCATTAAAATCTTCCCCATCATGCCATTTAACATTTTTCCTCAAATGGAAAGTCCATGTTAGCCCATCATCTGAGAAATCCCAGCTTTCGGCTAGATCTCCCTCGGGATTGAAATCTTCGTCGACTGTAACTAATCCGCTAAACATAAATCCTTCAAGCGTCGAACTTGAAGTATCAGTTGAGTAATATGGATTGAATAATGTCGGAGCAGCTGTCGTACCTAGCATTAATTTACCGCCTGAAGCTGCGTCTTTTTCTGTTTGGTTACCGTCCTTTTGGTCACTCTTGTCTTTAACTTCTCCGTCCGAACATGCAGAAACTATAAGCATTAATATGAAAACAACTGCTAGTAAAATTCTTTTTTTCAACATACTACTTTTCCCCCTTAACTTTTTCTGAAATCGTACCGCTGCCAGTTATTAAACGTCTTCCCCCCTCTACAGAATAAAAATCTATTTACCCATTTATAGACTTTCATCATATAAATGACAGGCAACGAAATGATTTGGTCGCGCTTCGTTAAGTTGAGGAATCATCGTTTCACAAACTTTCATTTTTGCCGGACATCTTGTATGGAATACACATCCAGCCGGCTGATTGACAGAACTCGGAATATCACCTTTTAAAACAATCCTCTCCCTGCTGACAGTACCTTTGCTTCGAATAACAGGTACGGCGGAAAGTAGTGCCTGTGTATATGGATGAAGCGGTTCAAAGTATAAATCATTCTTGTCAGCCAGCTCAACGAGTTTCCCCAAATACATAACGCCTACCCGATCCGCAATATGCCTTACCACACTTAAATCGTGGGATATGAATATATACGTAAGGTTAAATTCCGACTGAAGGTCCTCCAGCAAATTAATGATTTGCGCTTGTATGGATACATCTAATGCAGAAACAGCCTCATCCGCAATAATTAGTTCCGGATTCAACACCAAGGATCGAGCTATGCCTATTCTCTGACGTTGCCCTCCCGAGAATTCATGAGGATAGTGATTAATGGATGAGGAATGCAACCCGACGACGTTGAGTAGTTCCTTTATTTTTTCATCCCGCTCTTTTTGTTTGCCATATAATCCGTGTGCTTTTAACGGTTCATTTAAAAGATTGCCCAATGATTTTCTGGGATTTAAGGAAGCATAAGGATCTTGAAAAATCATTTGAATTTTTCTTCGGATTAGTGGCCTTAATTCTTTTTCCGGTAACTTCGTAATATCGGTTCCGTCAAACAGAACATGCCCACCTGTCGGTTCGTATAACCGAATAAGAGCCCTGCCCATCGTCGATTTACCGCAGCCCGACTCTCCGACGATTCCAAGTGTCTCCCCTTTCTTCACGGTAAAACTAATATCGTCAACGGCTTTTACATGACCAACTGTACGTTGTATTATTCCTGCTTTCACTGGAAAGTACATTTTTAAATGCTGGACTTCCAATAATGTTTCTTCTATTACTTTATTTACTCTTTCAAGTTTTGTTGGTTCTAATAAATTTGTCGATCCCATCATTCCACCCCCACTTCGTCATACAAAAAGCAGCGAACAGATCTAGTTTCATCCATTTTTGTCAAGGCTGGCATTTCCTTGTTACAGCGGTCGAACACTTTGCTGCATCTAGCCGCAAACCTGCAACCTGTTATTATTGATCCGGGAGCGGGAACATTCCCTTTGATAGCCTGAAGCCTTTCAATTTCTCCATCTATTTTCGGGACCGAATTAATTAGCCCTACTGTATAGGGATGGAGGGGGCTTTCGAACAAATCATCAATAGGAGCGATTTCAACAATTTTACCTGCATACATAACAATGACTCTTTCCGCCAGTTCAGAAACAACACCAAGATCGTGTGTGATTAAAAGAATCGATGTAGAAAATTGCACACTTAATTTTTTCATCAACTCAAGGACTTGTGCTTGAATGGTAACGTCTAATGCAGTTGTCGGTTCATCCGCTATCAGCAACTTGGGATTGCAGGACATTGCCATCGCAATCATCACTCGTTGTCTCATCCCGCCAGATAAGCGGTGCGGGTAATCTTTAAGTATTTTTTTCGGATCAGAAAAACCGACTAACTCCAGCATTTCTATCGCTTTGGTTTCCGCTTGTTTCTTTGTGAGTTTTAAATGATAAATGATGACACTCATCAATTGGTCACCAATTGTTAGAACAGGATTTAAAGATGTCATCGGTTCCTGGAAAATCATCGCAATATCTTTCCCTCGAACTTTATACATTTTTTTCTCGGGTGATTGTACCAGATCAACGCCATCTAGCAGTATTTCACCGTCTTCTATTTTCCCCTCCGGTGACGGGACAAGACCCATAATTGAAAGTGAAGTCATGCTTTTTCCGCATCCGGACTCCCCGACAAGCGCAACAGTCTCACCCTTTTTTATCTCAAAATCTATTCCGTCTACCGCCCGAACGACGCGTTTATTCTTTTTAAAATGTGTTTTAAGATTTTTGACTTCCAACAAAGTTGACATCAATATCCACCCCATAGTTTTCGGCTTTCTTGCGATATGAACATATATAACTACATTGCAAGTTTCGTGCCACTAGTCAAAGCGTCCCAAAAACCATACGAATATCCCCACTGTGACGTATTGTCAGTGAGGATACAGAAGTAATACGATATTTAATCTATTTTTTCAATTTCAACTTTTCATTCACCGAATATAATGGTGTCTAAATAATTTGAATACTACAATTCCAGTGTCTATTAACATTTACACCAGTAATCCCTTCACAACGTAATCAATTGTTTAGGAGACAACGTCAAAATCTCAATCCCATTTTCTTTTACAAAGATGTCATCTTCAATTCGAACGCCGCCCAGTTCTGGAATATAGATACCCGGTTCAATCGTGACAATCATGCCCGGAAGAAGTTCTTCCGTTGAAATATTCGAGAAGAAAGGATCCTCGTGTATATCGAGACCGATTCCATGTCCAAGGCCGTGTCCAAAATATTGGCCATATCCTTTTCCTGCTATATAATCCCTTGCGATAGCGTCTATTTCATTTGCTGACATTCCCGCTTTGATCGTCTCCAGTGTCAGTTGCAGTGCATCATGAACAATCGTATACATTTCGACCAGTTTTGAATCGGGTATTCCGACTGCAAGCGTTCTCGTCATGTCTGATCTGTATCCTTCATACAATGCCCCGTAGTCAAGCGTCACCATATCCCCTGACTCAATCACTTTGTCACTTGCAACTCCATGTGGCAATGCTCCTCGGTGACCGGAAGCGACAATAAGTGAATGTGATGAATTTCCGCTTGCCCCCTTTTTCTTCATGAAGTGTTCCAACTCAATGGCAACGTCCAACTCTGTTATGCCAGGCCGGATGATACTTTGAATATGATTGAACGCGGCATCTCCAATTTTCGCGGCCTCCCTAATCTTTTCAACTTCTATTTCAGTCTTGACCAATCTAAGCTTTTCCACAATTTTAGTTGTTGGAACGAGATTTTCATCCATTACATTTGCAAGTTGTGTATAAAAATTAAAATTCATATCTCCCGCTTCAAATCCCAAGTTTTTAATACCGAGCTTGTTAACATTTTGCACAATGCTTTCCAATAACAATCGGGATGACTGGTGAATATTTATTTCATAGCCATTAATTTGTTCCCTCGCCTGCTTGTCATAGCGAAAGTCCGTTAAGAATAAAGCTTCGTTTTGGGTAATCAAGACAACACCCGCACTACCCGTAAACTCTGTTAAATAGCGGCGATTCAATTCATCGGTAACGAGCAGCCCATCTATTCCAAACTCTTTAAATAAACTTCTAATCTGATTAATTTTATCCACCTAAACCACTCCTCTTAATTTTCAACGGTATTTTCTAGCACGTATATTGCATTGCAACTTTGATGCCAACTAGTCATTGTCTTCAAAAAGGCTGCCGATGCCTAAATAAAACCTGCGCATCAGCAGCCTTCTTATTAAAATTTTTTAAAGAATAACCAATTCCTTTGAAGATGGCGACAATACTTCGCAGCCCTCTTCCGTAACCAGTAGCATGTCTTCAATGCGCGCCCCGCCTATCTCGGGTAAATAGATTCCAGGCTCAATCGTAATGACCATCCCTGGTAACAAGATTTTTTCCGAGTCTACGGAGAATAGTGGCTTTTCGTGTACTTCAAGGCCAATTCCATGACCCGTACCTGTTCCCGAGAATTGGTTGTAGTCGGCTTCGATTAGGACATCCCTCATATATTTATCCACTTCACGGTCCGTCAGCCCTGATTTTAGATTGGTTGCACAGTTGGTGAAAGCCCGAAGAACGACTTGCTGCACTTCCATCATTTTTTCATTCGGTTCACCCATCGCCACAACACGGGAAATATCAGACCAGTAGCCATTGTAGTTTGTTCCGAAATCGATGGTGATCATATCGCCTTTTTCAATGACTTTGTCACTTGCCCTGCCATGTGGCAACGATGCCCGCTTCCCGGATGCTACAATCGGACTGAACGTTGAAGTGATTCCACCGTTTTTTTTGATGAAACTTTCCAATTCTCCTGCGACTTTCAACTCTGTCAGTCCTGGACGAATGAAATCCAATATATGAACGAATGCATCATCAGTAATTTTAGAGGATGTTCGGATGTTTTCGATTTCTTCAAGCGACTTGACCATACGCAGATTTTCCACTACATCATAAGTAGGTATCATTTCACAATCGATTAGCCCATCCAATTTTGCATAGTTTCCGAAACTTAGATGCTGCTGTTCAAAACCAAGACGTTTTATGCCCATCTTTTTGATTTGCTTCGCTGCTTCATCGTAGATTTTATGCTTATGACCCGTGTGCTCTGCATGCAAGACCACACTTAAGCCAGTCTGACTTTTCGCTTGTTCAAAATAGCGGTAATCCGTTATGAGTGTAACGTCATTTTTCGTAATAAGTACAATACCGTTACTTCCTGTAAAACCAGTTACGTATCGTCGGTTCCAGTCACCGTTAATCATTAACCCATCAATGGATAATTCGTCAAATTGTTGTTGAAGCTTCACTAATCTATTCACTCTTTTCCCCCCATATCCTATTTAATGTTTTGAAACATTCATTACTTTTTATAAGAGATATACCGGAAAAACCGTTGTGATGACTATGATTGTTATTCCCGTGAACAGAATGTAGCGTGGAAACGTAGCTTTCTTAGCTGAAGACGCTGCAAATTCATCTTGACCATTCACTTCTGATACATATTCCTCCACTTTCGAGGATGTCTTCAAGAATTTTTTAAAGCTGTAAAAAAAGAAGTCAAATACCCCCTTTTCCAGCAATAAAAATACGCCGCCCAGCATAAATATCACTAATCCGATGAGAAAAAAAATATCCCACAAGACAAAACTTACATCCAGTAGTAGAAATGCCAATGCCAGCAAACTAACACTACTAAAAGTAATGACTGACTTTTTTTCCATCTTCAACAGTCCTTCATGGTAATTTAGTAAACTAAAAGAGCAGTAGCTTCTGATTTCGTTCTATATGAATCGACTTCATCCTTAGAACATGCAACCCAGTGTCCCTCTGTAATCTCCCTCAGTATGCAATCTTCAGAGTCGATAGCCCATTTGCCTTTGTGAATCCTCTTTCTTCTTTTCTCAACTTTAGGATCCGGAACAGGAATGGCGGATAACAATGACTTGGTGTAAGGATGTAACGGATTGTCATATAGCTCATTGCTCTCAGCCACTTCAACCAGTTTCCCCTGGTACATGACACCGACCCGGTCGCTGATATACTTCACCATCGACAGATCATGAGCGATAAATAAATACGTAAGGTTCTTCTCTTTTTGAAGTTTCTTCAACAAGTTCGTAATTTGTGCTTGAATTGAGACATCCAATGCTGAGATCGGCTCATCTGCAATGATAAATTCCGGATCTACAGCAAGAGCCCGCGCTATACCTATGCGCTGTCTTTGACCTCCACTAAACTCGTGCGGGTACCGATTTGAATGCTCTTCGGAAAGACCGACAGTATTTAATAGTTCATAAACCTTTTCCATTCGCTCAGTTTTCGATGTATATAGCCCGTGTATATCCATTCCCTCGGCTATAATATCAGCCACGGTCCATCTTGGATTCAGTGATGAATACGGGTCCTGAAAAATCATTTGAATATCTTTGTTCAAGTTCAATTTATTTTTCTTATGAATGTCGACGCCATTAAAGTAGACTTCGCCTGCTGTTGCGTCATATAAACGAATTAGTGTTCTTCCCGTTGTCGACTTGCCGCATCCAGACTCTCCAACAAGACCAAACGTCTCGCCTTTATATATATCAAAAGAAATACCATCGACTGCTTTAATAATCGAATTTTTACCGCCCATAAAGTGCTGCTTCAAACCTTTAACTTCGAGTAATTTCTCCTTTCCAATTTCTTTGCCAGATACTTTTTCGCTTTTGATTATTTTCGCTTGTTGCTTTTCTTCCATTTTCTTCGCAACTTTTGAGGCTTTTCCATGCAATAACCACGTTGCGGCAGAATGAGTTTCAGTTACTTTGAACATCGGTGGATCATGAAGGAAATCAATTTTCAATGCATGTTCATTGCGTAAAGCGAAAGCGTCCCCGGTAGGAGGATGCAACAAATTGGGTGGAGAACCCGGGATTGTTCGCAATTCCTCTTGATCTATCGTCAAATCAGGCATCGCAGCCAATAACCCTTTTGTATAAGGATGTTGTGGATTATAGAAAACCTCTTCCGTTTTCCCGATTTCCACTACTCTGCCTGCATACATAACAGCAACCCGATCAGCAATATTTGCAACAACACCCAAGTCATGTGTGATGAATATAATAGATGTACCCATTTTCTTCTGGATATCTCTCAGCAATTCAAGCACTTGTGCCTGAACAGTAACATCGAGCGCTGTTGTCGGTTCATCCGCTATTAATATTCCAGGGTTGCAGGCAAGTGCCATCGCAATGACTACACGCTGTTGCATTCCACCGGAAAATTGGTGCGGGTATTGTTTCACCCGTTCTACGGCATTTGTGATTCCGACTAACTCAAGCAGTTCAACCGCTTTTTTTTCCGCTTCTTTTTTCGTGATTTTTTGATGGGCAAGAATCCCTTCAATAATTTGATTACTAACAGTCATTGTCGGATTCAGTGACGTCATCGGATCTTGAAATATTATGGATATATCAGATCCACGGATGCCCCTCAATTCTTTATTCGAAAATTTCGTAATGTCCTTATCTTGGTACATAATATTTCCTTTGACGATTCTTCCTGTCGGTTTCGGTATCAACCCCATGATGCTTTTCGACATCACAGACTTCCCTGATCCCGATTCACCGACGACGGCTAGCGTTTCACCTTTATATAAATCGAACGTAACCCCCCGAACAGCTTGTACTTCCCCATCGTATGTGTCAAAAGAGATATGTAAATCATCTACTGATAAGATTTTCCCCATTATATTCACCTCTATTTCTTCATTTTCGGATCAAACGAGTCCCGAAGACCATCACCAAGCAAGTTAAAACTGATCATTATTAAACTGATAATGATAGAAGAAAACATAAGCATATGCGGATATATTTTTAGCATCTTAAAACCATCATTTACAATCATCCCAAGTGAAGCGATTGGCGGTTGAAGTCCTAAACCGATAAAACTTAGAAAAGCTTCGGTAAAAATTGCAGTCGGAATCGTAAACATTGTTGTAATGATGATCGGTCCTAATGAGTTAGGAATAAGATGCCCCCAAATGAGCCTTTTATCGTTTGCCCCTAACGTTCTGGAGGCAAGGACGAATTCCTGCCCCTTCAATTTCAATACTTGTCCCCGCACGATTCTCGCCATACTTACCCATCCTGTAATAACCATTGCCAACGTGATTGAAAGAATGCCCGGCTTCAATATCAGGATCAATAGGATGACGACAATCAAATTGGGAATACCCATCAAAACTTCGATGATACGCTGCATCACATTGTCAATCCGACCGCCATAATACGCAGAAATACTGCCGTACGCTACGCCAATTACCAAGTCCAGTGCAGCTGCTAAAAACGCGATATATAGGGAGATTCTTGTCCCTTGCCAGATACGCGTCCATAAATCCCGCCCTAAATCATCGGTCCCGAACCAGTAGTACTCAGATACTCCTTTTACTGCGTATTGATCCGTTCCACGGATATCTACGCCGCTTACACCCAAGAACGGTATATTTTCCAACACCGGCACTTTGGGCGGCATATTCGTTCTCGTTAGATCTTGTTCGTCAAAGCCATGCGAATTCATGAAAGGTCCGAAAGCAGCAAGGAAGATGATCAGCACGATGAGAATTAACCCTATAAACGCGCCTTTATTCTTTCGTAGCCTTACCCATGAGTCTTTCAGAAAGGTCGATGATGGGCGATTCACACTTTTGTTCTCTGTTAACTTTTGCCCCGCCTCTTCAAATAGGTCATCGGCTAATTCAAATTCATTTACCTTCACGCTGTCCACCTCCTGAAAGCCGGATTCTTGGATCAATGACGCCGTACAACAGATCCACAATAAGGATAACGATAATAAACAACAAGCTATAAAATAGTGTCACACCCATAATGACAGGATAGTCATTGGTTAAAATTGACTTGACGAATTGCTCTCCTAGGCCAGGAACACTGAATATTTTTTCGACTACTAACGTTCCAGTCATTAACGCTACGGTTAACGGACCTAAAATCGTAATAATCGGTATCATCGCATTACGCAAACCATGCTTCATGACAACAGTATATTCACTGACCCCCTTCGCTCTCGCAGTTGTAATGTATTCATTCCCCAGTACATCTAGCATTTCAGTTCGCATAAAGCGGGCCATAGTAGCAACAACAAATGCAGCAAGTGCAATTGTCGGAAGGATGGAGTACTCAAACCCTTCCCAAAACGCAACTGGTAACCATTGCAAGCGTACACCTACCCAATACTGAAGAAGTCCTGCCAATACAAAGTTTGGAATCGACAGCCCCAGAACCGCTACGACCATGGCCCCATAATCAATGAATGTATTGTGCCTCAAAGCGGCAATAATTCCTAAAAAGAGTCCGATTATCGTCCCCACAATTAAAGACTGCGCTCCCAATATCGCCGATACACCTATTCTTTCACCTATAATACTGGTGACCGATCTACCATCAAATTGAAAGGAGACTCCAAAATCACCTTTCGTAATGTTGGCAAGGTATTTAAAATACTGAACGGACAACGGTTCATTTAACCCGTATCTTTCATTTAATACTTCTTTTTGCGCCGATGATAAACGTTCATCATTAAAAGGCGAACCCGGCAACGTTTGCATTAAAAAAAATGTAAACGTAACAATTATTAGAAAGGTGAACAACATATACCCAATTCTGCTAGCAATGTAATTTCTCACGCAAGTCACCGCCTATATCGTGATGTATTAACAATAAATTCGCTGTATCCCTCCAAAGCAGGCTTCCACTTTGGTGAGATACAATATGCAGATTGCATTATGATTAATTAGTTATCCATTGACACCCATTGGTAAGAATACGTAGAATTCGCATGTGCAGTAAATCCTTTTACGTAAGGTTTAATAAGTCGTGCAGATCCTGCCTGATACATTGGTGAAATTGCAGCCTCTTGTCCGATTAGAATTTCTTCGGCTTCTTGTAGTTCAGCAAAACGTCTGTCGATATCCGTGAAATCAACCATTGCCTTCTTCACGTTTTTGTCGAACTGATCATTTTTAAATGCCTGCCAGTTATATGCACCGTCTGATAGGAACACAGATAGAAACTCGACCGGATCCGCGACATCATTTCTCCAGCCTGAATGTGACAAGTCATAATTCAATGCATCTTCCAATGCCAGTTTTTGTTTGTTCGGCTGTTGATTGATTGTAATTTTTAAGCCCGGAAGATTTTTTTCCAATTGGTTTTTCATATACTCAGCTACGGACTTTCTTTGACCGTCGTCATAGCTAAGTAAATCCAGTTTTATTTCTGTTACACCAAGTTCTGCTAGGCCTTTATCCCAAAGCTCTTTCGCTTCTTCAGGCGTCCCCTTGTTCAAATCGCCAAAGCGCTCCCTGAACTCTTCTCCGTCCGGCGATTGTACAAACCCCGGGAATACTAACCAGTAAGCAGCTTTTGAGCCATTTTTCAGGATGGCATCTGCCGCCTGCTCTTTATCCCAGCCCATGTCAATCGCTTTACGGATATTGGCATTACTTAAGTATTCGTTTTTCTGATTCATACGTAAGAAGTAAACTTCGGATTTCAATGAAGTCGTATATTCCTCGTGGTCCTTGTAAACATCAACAAACTCCGATGATAAATTGGCAACATCGATGGTATCCGTTTCATAAAGATTCACTTCAGTCGAGGTGTCTTTTGCAACTTTGAAATTGATTTCATCAATTTTCACATCATCTGCATTCCAGTATTCGGGGTTCTTTTTCAACGTCCATTTTTGATCATGTTCCCACGAATCCAATGTGAATGGACCATTGAAGACAAGGTTTTCCGGTTCAAGCGCGTATTTATCTTTTTGCTCCTTCGAGAACTTTTCGTTCTGCGGATAGAAAACAGGATTTGACAGAAGTTCGGTAAAATAAGGTACGGCATTTTCCATTTCCACTTCCAATGTGAAATCGTCCGGCGCTGTCACACCGAGTTCATCTACTTCCCCGTACATTTCATGGTCAGGGTCTTGAATATTTGCAGCGCCTTTCACCGCCTCCATTAAGTAAGCATGCGGAGAGATTGAATCTGGATGTAATGCTTTTTTCCAAGCATAGATGAAGTCAGTTGCTGTCGTTGGATCACCATTGCTCCAAAATGCATCTTCCCTTAAGTGGAACGTATATTTCAATCCGTCGTCACTTACGTCATACGTATCTACGATTCCTTCAATAATTTCATCATTTGCATCTATTCTGAAAAGACCTTCGAAAATATTCTGCATCATTGTTTGCGATAATCCATCCAATGCACCGTTAGATTTAAGTGTTGGAATTTCTCCCGCTACAGCCAAGTGGAGAACGCTCTTCTCCACTTTCTCTTCGCCCTTGGGATTGTCATCTTTCTCGGTTTCTTCAACCTTTTCCCCGCCATAACACCCTGCCAGTAACACTAGACTTGCAAAAATCAACGTAAAGAACCATGCGGCTTTCTTTGTCATCTTTTTTCTCCCCCATTTAATGTCGTTTATTATTCTGTACGTGTCCAAATTGCTTTACAGCTAATTGAGGTCTGGTTGAATAACTGTCTAACTTTATTGAATTTCCTATCAAAAACATTTGAACCGTAAACTATTTTTTACACTTATTCGTCTAGTAGACCATCTAGCACTTACGTATTTTAAATTACTCCGTCTACTCTACGTGGTATTGTCCTCCTGAAATTTGAATATAACTGTAATAAAGTAAGATCAATAGCTCCCCCCTTTAATTATCTGGTATAAAGTATTATGCAATTTTAATGCCAGTATTTATTAAACTTTTCGTTTTAATGGCATCTAGCGAAATAAACTGCCGCTTCCTCTCTTCTTGCTAAGATGGCATCCTTCTTGCATAATCATTAGTAATACCACCTTAGGAGGGTTCCATTTTGGCTACTATATATGAGGCAAGACGATCGCTTTTGAAAGAGCATCTCACTAAGAATAATATCGGCGCAGCTATGATTACTTCGCCGGCAAATGTTTATTATTATACTGGGTTCAACTCTGATCCCCATGAAAGATTCATGTCTTTGTTTATTGACATGCAAGCTAATGAAACCAATTTGTTCGTGCCAGCTTTGGACAAAGATGCCGCTTTGCAGGAATCTGACATTCCAACAATCATTCCGATTTCAGACGAGCAAGTACCTTTCGAGGTTGTTCGTGAATCGGTTGGTGAGCTTTCGAAAACAGTTGGTATTGAAGCTAAGGCGCTGAGTTATTTTCAGTACAATACCCTGCTAGAGTTTTTTCCGGGTGTACAAGTCGCAGATATACAGCCATTCATAACCAAACAAAGAATGAGGAAATCGAAAGAAGAAATTGAAAAATTAAGGACTGCTATCGAAATCATTGAAAAGGTTTTG
>DYWT01000143.1 GCA_020742515.1 Sporosarcina psychrophila | reverse complement strand
ATAACATATTGTGAAAAAAAATAAAGTAATGATCATGATTGCAATGCTATTCTTGCTGGCCTCAATACTGATTGCTTGCAACAAATCACAGATAAAATCTTCATCTGCAGAAACGGATAAAGACACAACAGCAACAGAAGTAGGGCAACAAAACGAAGAAAGTCGGGAATTTGATACGGTAAAGGGAACGATTGAAATCCCTACAAAGCCATTGCGAATTGTAACTGACTTTTACGGTGGGGAATTACTTTCTGTTGGCGCAAATGTAGTAGGTGTTGAGCCTACAGCCTTTGACAATCCATTTATCAAGGATTTATTAAAGGATGCGGTTGAGATTGGTCAGCCGGTAAATGTAGAAAAAGTGCTGGAGTTGGAACCGGATTTAATTGTTGTTATGTATGATGAAAATTACGAGAAACTTTCGGAAATCGCACCGACACTTCATATACCATACGGAACGGCGACAAATATTCAAGAAACGGTCAAATTGTTTGCAGATATTACTGGAAATCAGGAGGAAGCGGATAAATTCATCAGCAAATTTGATCAGAAAGCAAAAGAGGGAAGAGAAAAACTTTCAAGTATGATTGATGCTGATGCAACGTTCGGTATTTATGAATTAACGGATAAAGGTGAGCTATGGATCTTTGGCGATAATGCAGGGCGTGGGGGACAAGCGCTATATAATGCGTTGGAACTTAACATGCCACATGAAAATAACAATGAGGAACAAACCGTACAGTTGTCCATGGAAGTATTGCCAGAGTATGCAGCGGACTATATGTTTTTGACGACCTACGATCCAGAGAAAAAAGGTGAGGCGTTAAAGAACTTAAAAGACTCATCCATATGGATGGGATTGGACGCCATGAAGAACAACCAAGTGTTTTACAATGATTTTGACATGTATTACCGGTATGACCCGATTGCGATTTATGAACAAATTGACTTATTTGTAGACATGCTGATTGAAAGAAACAATGAAAATCAAACGAAGTGAATGTGAATAGAGAGCTATATATATTGAACAAATGGATATAGCGTAGGCGCCTTACAAGGGAAGCCGGAGCCTTAAGACTGGCGCCGGACGATCGAATGTAGCATAAATGACTAATTGAAAGGGTGCGTTCATAATGAATTCAGAACAGCTGTATGATGTAACAATTATTGGCGGTGGCCCGGCAGGTCTATATTCTGCTTTCTATAGTGGTTTAAGGGAAATGAAAACAAAAATTATTGAGTTCCAACCTTATTTAGGTGGAAAAGTACATGTCTACCCAGAGAAAATGATTTGGGATATAGGTGGACTTACGCCTGTTACAGGAGAAAGACTGATTGAACAAATGATTCAGCAAGGCTCAACTTTTAAACCCGAACTTGTATTAGGGGAAAAAGTAATATCGATTAAAAAAGATGAAAATGGATACTTTGTTATTCTGACATCTGGGAATCAGCAACATTTCTCTAAAACAGTGATTTTAGCTGTTGGAGGGGGCATCTTGAAGCCGACGAAATTGGAAATTGAAGGCGCTGAACGTTTTGAAGTTTCAAATTTACATTATACGGTGAAATCCCTCGCACGTTTCAAAGGAAAAACTGTATTGATTTCTGGAGGCGGCAATGCGGCTATTGACTGGGCAAATGAATTGGAACCCATTGCGGAAAAAGTCTATTTGACGTATCGGAAAGACATGCTAAAAGGGCATGAGGCGGAAGTATCGCGACTATTCAATAGTTCTGTAGAATGCTTATTGAATACTTCAATCGGAAAACTAATTGCAGCAAATGATCATGAAACCATTGAGATGGTTGAGTTAATTAGTGGCGGAGATGGAGATAGGATTCAGCTATCAGTTGATGAAGTAATTATTAATCATGGTTATGAACGTGATAAAGAGTTGACATCGAATAGCGGATTGAATATTGAAATGGCAGATGAGTATGGTATTGCAGGAAGTCCCATGAGTGAAACTTCTGTAGAAGGGCTCTATGCAGCTGGAGATATTTTGAATCATGAAGGAAAGCTTCATTTAATTGCAGGGGCGTTTCAGGACGCGGCAAATGCGGTAAATAAAGCGAAACAATACATCACGCCAGACGCTTATGGACATGGAATGGTCTCCTCACATAATGACCTATTTAAAGAGAAAAACCGTGAATTGGTGAAGCATTTATATGCGGTGAAAAACTAACTAAAACTAGCAGTGTATTTTCCCGATTATACGGCAAAAGTTGAAGCGAAACGTGAGTAAGCTAACTCTTTAATCGCTTTTGATGAACTAGCTTCAACTTTTGTCATCTTAGGGGATAAACAATGGATAATTGGTTGTTCATACGTGATAAAAGTAGATATAATCCATCTAGAAATAGTAACTGCCGGAACTTATGGCATCGCTTAAAGTTGAAGTCATATAAACTAATGAAATGGTGAATGATGATTCGTTATAACTAAAATAACTCGGAATGAACAATCAAAGAGGTAAAAGCTCTCGGTTTGACATTTACCGAGTTAGATAATATATTATATATGAATACATGCTCATATAGACATATGTGAGTGTGTGAATATTTTAGTGGAGGTGTAAAAGTAAATGAATGAAGAAAAAATTGTTGGAAACGCTCAACAATTAGACGAAGAAACGTTATTCGTCGTATCACAAACGTTCAAGGCACTGTCTGATCCAACAAGAATTCGTATTCTAAACTTATTATGTGTAGAGGAACATTCCGTGAATGATATTGCAGATACTTTAAATTTGAGCCAATCGACTGTATCCCATCAACTGCGTTTTTTAAAAAATTTACGATTAGTCAAATTTAGAAGGGAAGGCACAACGATGTATTATTCAGAAGACGACCATCACATTATGAATTTATTAGCGCAGGCGATTGAGCACGCAACACATAGTTAGGTACTTTCCTTTTTACAAGCATTAACAATTGAGGAGGAACTTAAATGGGACACGACCACGCACACGACCATACACATGGCGCAAATAAAAAAGTATTATTCATCTCATTTTTCATCATTGCAACTTATATGATCGTAGAAGTGATAGGGGGCTACTTAACAAATAGCCTTGCCCTTTTGGCAGATGCCGGTCATATGCTAAGTGACGCGATTTCGTTGGCAATTGCATTAATTGCATTTAAATTAGGAGAAAAGGTAGCAAGTAAAAGTAAGACATTTGGCTATAAACGTTTTGAAATTTTAGCTGCTGTATTAAATGGTGTGACGTTAATTATCATTGCTTTGTTTATTTTCTACGAAGCAATCGAACGTTTTGCCAATCCACCTGAAGTAGCAACAACGGGAATGTTGGTTGTCAGTAGTATTGGCTTAGCTGTTAATATTCTTGTTGCGTGGATTATGATGCGTGGTGGGGATGTAGAAGAGAACTTGAATATGCGAGGGGCATACCTACATGTAATTAGCGATATGCTTGGTTCTGTAGGTGCCATTATCGCTGCATTGTTGATCATGTTCTTTGGGTGGGGCTGGGCAGATCCATTAGCGAGTATTATCGTAGCTGCGCTAGTTTTACGAAGTGGCTACTATGTGTCGAAATCTGCATTACATGTACTTATGGAAGGTACACCGCAAAATGTAGATATAAATGAAGTGATTCAAACGATTGAAAAAACAAAGGGTATTGAAAGTGTTCATGATTTACACGTTTGGTCGATTTCGAGTGGCTTACATGCGCTTTCTTGTCATGCTGTTGTAGATGATGAGCTATCAATTGCAGAAAGCCAAAAATTGCTTCATAAAATCGAACATGATCTTGAACATAAGGGCATACAGCATGTGACGATCCAATTAGAAACGTCCGCACATAAGCATGACAATTCGATTCTATGTAAAGCGAAATCCGAATCCTCCGGCCATCACCACTATTAAATCAAAGGTCAAGGCACGGGGGCAACTGGTTTAAGAAAAATAAATATTGAAAAAAAACAAAACACTTCTTATACTATAGGAGGGTATGGTAATATCCTTTTAGGACGATGAAATGAGAGTAAATCTATGTCACATCCATCATGTGGAGAGGAATAAGACCATACCTTTAGGGATGATTATTATTTTTTGAAATCTATATACCCCCCGCGTGTATGGTGTAATGTGAGACGAACGGTGGAATGTTCGCCACAAGTTGTATAAATAAGTTGAAGTATTGAACCCTGCGTATAGACTGAGCGAAGGCGCCTTACTGGAATTCTTTATTTCAACATCTATAAATAAAAAGGATGTGCGCTTAACATGGAGCAACAAGAAAAAATGGTTAAACTAGCTGTGAACGGAGGTATATCATTTGGCTCAAAATTAAATGCTAAACAACTAGTTGTCATTGCAGAATATATGAAGGAAGGGGATGAACTCGAGTTAACAACGTTTCAACAACTTTATGTCGAGGTACTTGAGTGTGATGTTGAATTCATTCAAAAAAAATTCGAAGCGGTCGGTTTATCATGTTATCCAGTAGGAAACTTTGTGAAAAGCTTAAGGACCTGCAACTTTTGTAAAGGGGCAGAGCAAGAGGGAATGCCTGTTGCGATTGAACTCAATGATCGAATCGCTGGGAAAGCAGTCCCGACAACACTTCGGCCAGCTTATACAGGATGCCCGATTGGATGCGGTGAACCACTCGTCAATGATATTGGTGTTATGAAAATAAGGAATGGGTATAACTTATCTATTGGGGGAAAGGCAAAAGGTTTAGATGCTCAAGCAGGAACAACCATCATGGAGCAAGTACAACCTGAGCAATTGTATAAGGCTGTTGATAAAATCATTGCCATTTACGCTGAACATGGGAAGAAAAGAGAAAACTTCTTTAAATTTGTGAACCGTTATGGTGTCGAAAACTTAAAAAGTCAACTAGTGACATAATGATAAATGTTTAATTGAAGGAAGGTGATGACTTATGAAAAATGTGAAATTCGAGTTGTATACGAGACCAACTTGTTCGGACTGCCAAGAGGCAAAAGCGTTTCTTGCCGAAAATAATATACCCTATATTGACTATGATTTATCCAAGGAACCAGTAAAAGAAAAAGAGCTCATCAAGATAGCAGGCTCAAGAATGGTACCTGCTTTTGTATTTGAAAATAAATCGCTGCTAGGTTTGCTACGTAAACCCAAAGTCATCATTGGCTTTGAACAAAACTTCGATGAAATAAAAAACTTATTAAGAATCTGACGACAACAAGTAGCTATCAAGGGCATTAACGTTTGCGAATGTATGAATTGCACTTCTTAAATCAAAGTAGTAATATAGGGGTACGGGGTATCAGTAAACTTTGAGGAGTGAAGGACATGTCAGAAACAACAAAAACAACTGTTCAACCAAATAAGCAACAGCTTCTTAATCGATTAAAACGTGTTGAGGGACAAGTGAGAGGCGTTCATCAAATGGTAGAGAATGACCGTTATTGTGTAGACATTTTACATCAAATTAGCGCAATCCAATCAGCGATAAACAAAGTTTCATTGGCGTTACTAGAAGATCATACACATCATTGTGTAGTGAACGCGATTAAAGGGCAAGATGGTGAGACGGCGATTAAAGAGTTGATGAGTGTTATGAAAACAATGACAAAATAAAAAATAGAGCAATACCTTTTTATTGACATACCCTAAAGGGGTATAGTAGATTGGTAATAACAAAAAACAGGAGGCGTTTAATATGAAAGAAATCTTAAAAGTAGAAGGTATGTCATGTAATCACTGTGTAAATTCAATCGAAACGAATGTCGGGGAACTGGCAGGTGTTTCCGCAGTTAAAGTAGACCTTAACAACAATGAAGTTACAGTGGAATTCGACAATGCGGTGACATTAGCTAACATTAAAGAAACAATCGAAGATCAAGGTTATGACCTCGCTTAACAAATAGACAATAGAATTTTCACTTACACCATGTGGGGGTATAAAATGGTGGATATGATTGTACCTATAGGTATAATCTTTCTTTTTCAAAAATATATACCCCACCAGAGTATTGGAGGAGAGGCAAATGGCAACAACGGAAAAAACATTGCAAATTAACGGCATGACTTGTTCAGCTTGTGCAAATCGTATTGAAAAAGGCTTATCTAAAATAGAAGGTGTCGAGAAAGCAAACGTAAACTATGCATTGGAACGTTCAACAATCACCTACGATCCAGCACAAACAAATATGAATGAGTTTACAGAAAGAATTGAAAAACTCGGATATAGCGTTGTTCAAGACAAAGTCAATTTTGATATTTCGGGTATGACGTGTGCGGCTTGTGCGACGAAAATTGAAAAACGTATTAATAAAATGGACGGTGTTTCCAGTGCAAATGTTAACTATGCGTTAGAAACAATCGCTGTCGAATATGACAGCAAACAAGTCGAAACGACCGATATGATCACAGCTGTTAAGAAAATGGGTTATGAATTAATACCCAAACAAGATAGCAAAGATAAGATGGATCATAAAGAACAAGAAATTAAAAAACAAAAAAGAAAGTTTATCTTTTCACTGATTTTGACGCTTCCATTGTTATGGACGATGGTTGCACATTTTGAGTTCCTATCGTTCATTTATATGCCGGAAATACTCATGAATCCCTGGCTACAACTTGCACTTGCAACGCCGGTTCAATTCATCGTTGGCGCACAGTTTTATAAAGGTGCGTTTAATTCGCTTAGAAATAAAAGTGCCAATATGGATGTATTGGTTGCACTTGGCACGAGCGCAGCGTATTTCTACAGCCTCTTTTTATCGTTTGAATGGATGAATGCAGGAAGCGTTGGACATCCTGAGCTCTATTTTGAAGCGTCCGCTGTCATTCTCACTTTAATCGTACTTGGTAAGTTATTTGAAGTGCGTGCAAAAGGGAAAACAAGCCAAGCGATTCAAAAATTAGTAGGTTTACAAGCGAAAACAGCAAGAGTGTTAAGAGACGGCGTTGAATTGGAATTGCCGATTGAACAAGTGATTACAGGAGACACGATCATTGTGAAGCCTGGGGAAAAAATTCCGGTAGATGGAGAAATCATTGATGGCCGTTCTGCAATTGACGAGTCGATGGTAACGGGAGAAAGTATTCCGATCGACAAAGTTGTTGGTGACACCGTCATTGGCGCCACGATTAATAAAAATGGTTCTTTACAAATTAAAGCCACAAAAGTAGGGAAAGATACTGCATTAGCGCAAATCGTAAAAATAGTAGAGGAAGCACAAGGGTCGAAAGCAGAAATTCAGCGTCTGGCAGATAAAATTTCAGGTGTTTTTGTACCGGTTGTTGTTGTAATTGCAGTTGCAACATTCTTCATCTGGTACTTTGCGGTAACACCAGGTGATTTTCGTTCGGCACTAATCCCAACGATTTCGATTTTGGTAATTGCTTGTCCATGTGCTTTAGGATTGGCGACACCGACGTCGATTATGGCCGGTTCAGGGAGAGCCGCTGAAATGGGCTTACTCTTTAAAGGTGGAGAACATTTAGAGAATACACGCTCCATTGATACGGTTGTATTGGATAAAACAGGAACAGTTACAAAAGGAGAACCAGCTTTAACAGATGTCACAGTAACTGAAGGCTTTGTAGAAGACGAGGTTTTACAATTAATTGCGACAGCAGAAAATCAATCAGAGCATCCATTGGCACAAGCGATTGTTCAAGGTGTGAAAGAAAAAGGTTTGTCCTTGCTAGAAGTGACTCATTTCGAAGCATTACCAGGTTACGGAATTCAAGCGACTGTCAGTGGTAAAGCGGTATTGGTGGGTACTAGAAAATTGATGCGCGAACGTGCCGTTGCGATTTTGGATTCGGAAGTGGCGATGGAAAAACTAGAGGCTGAGGGAAAAACAGCGATGCTGATTGCCGTGGATCAGAAACTTGCGGGTGTCGTGGCAGTAGCCGATACGGTGAAAGAAACATCTAAGGAAGCAATTAAACGAATGCAGGAATTGGGTCTGGACGTCATTATGCTAACAGGTGACAACCAAAGAACCGCAGAGGCCATTGCTAGCCAAGTGGGTCTATCCCATGTCATTGCAGAAGTGCTACCCGAACAAAAAAGTGATGAAATCAAAAAGTTGCAAGATCAAGGTAAGAAAGTTGCCATGGTCGGTGATGGAATTAATGATGCCCCAGCGCTTGCGATGGCAAACATCGGAATGGCTGTCGGTACAGGTACAGACATTGCGATTGAAGCAGCAGATATTACACTCATGCGTGGCGATTTAAACAGTGTTGCAGATGCAATTATTATGAGTAGAAAAACAATGCGCAACATTAAACAAAACTTATTTTTCGCTTTCTTCTACAACACAGTTGGGATTCCGATCGCAGCAATCGGGTTACTCGCTCCTTGGGTTGCTGGCGCGGCGATGGCATTTAGTTCCGTGTCGGTTGTATTAAACGCCTTACGTTTACAAAGAGTCAAATTAGAAAAGTAACTATATATGTTGAACAAATGAATACGGCGTATGCGCTTTACAAGGGCTTTTGGGAGACCACTGAAAAGACCACAATACTCGGAGTGAATTGGAATTCCTGCTACTATCGCTTCGACGCTTTGTGGATGCCTTCCGCGATAAGCCGGAAAGGAGAGCACTTTCAGTCTTATCGCTCCGGCTACCACGAAGACGCGCCTTCGCTGGATGGTCTATTTGAGAAAGCGTATTTCGGTATCGGGGATGAAACCTACAACCTGGCGT
>DYWT01000142.1 GCA_020742515.1 Sporosarcina psychrophila | reverse complement strand
CAAAAACATCCAATCCCGCTTCGTCAGCCAGCTTACTTGCCTCTATTAATTCCCGAATACGTTGCTCAGCACTAATTTTACTTCCTGTGAAAGGGTTTAGTAAATGATCCCCAATCGAATATAAACCAAATTCAAGTCCTTTAGTTGTGTCAATACGGTATTTCTCCATTTTCATCGTCTCCTTTTTCTATGCCCATACTTTGTATCGTTTCTATTAATCAATCGGTTGTAGTTTCGCTTCAATTTCTGCACGTTTTGATTCTAAAAATGGTGGTAAATCTAATTCTTTTCCTAAATCTTTAACCGCTGAATCAACTGTAAATCCAGGTCCATCTGTGGCAATTTCGAATAAAATGCCATTTGAATCACGGAAGTATAAGCTTTGGAAATAAAAACGATCGATAATGCCCGATGAATCAAAACCTCGTTCTTTAACAACACCGTCCCAATAACGTAACTCCTCCTCGTTTTTCACACGAATAGCTAAATGATGAATACTTCCTCGGCCCGGTTTTTCACTCGGTCCCTCCAACTGCATTAAGACAATTTCGCCAAATGCTTGCCCTGCAACTGACTGATAAGTGGCTTCCTTTTCTGAACGAGCTACTTCTACATAGCCAAACATATCCTTTAATGTTTTAGCTGTTCGGTCCAAATAACGTACTGTTATTTCCGCAGTTCCCATTCCTAAAATACGATGCCCTTGCTCCACGGTAGAATCTTCCCACGCCGACCAAAATTCAGGAATCACTTCGCCATTATTGTTTAGCAGGATCATTCGTAGCCCCTCTGCATCCTCAAATGGCAATGCTGCTCTACCTGCATACGTTGTAATTTCTCCATGCAGTACATTCAATTGCTCAAAGCGCTTTTTCCAGTACGTTAAACTTTCAAGTGATGGAACGAGTAAGCCGATTTGTGTAATGGCATTTGTCCCACGAACGGTTTTCCCCGCGTTCGTCATTTCAAAAAAGGATAACTCCGTTCCTGCACTTCCCGTTAAATCTCCATAAAACAAGTGATACATGGATGGACTATCTTGGTTAACCGTCTTTTTCACACGGCGCAAGCCTAGTACATCTTGGTAAAAGTGATTAGTCGATTGAGCATTTTTTGTAATCATCGAAATGTGGTGATGTCCTGGTATTTTATACATAGCAGTTCCTCCTTCGTTCTTTAGTTGATTAGTCAAGTGATGGTGCAAAAAAATTACTCCGGCGGCAACTCTTTTTTTTGACTATGTTTATGGATGCGTGTCATTAGTGTATATAGTGTTTTTTCTTCTTCTTCGTTCAATACATCGGCAAAAAATGACGATTGAAACGCCAGTTGAGCTGGCATCGCATCTTCTAATATTGCTTCAGCCTTGTTAGTTAAGCTAATCATTTTCGTTTTCCAGTCTTGCTTACGTACAATATACTCTTCTTTTTCAAGTCGGGCGAGCATGCGGGATATACCGCCTTGCGTAACCGTCACTTTTTCAGCTAATTCACTTTGTGTAAGTGGCTGGTACAGCTGAATTTGAACAAGTACATCAAATTGGGCAGTTGTTAAATCAAAACGCTTTAAAAACTCATTCGACAGTTGATTACTTTGGTTTGTAAAACGCATTAAACGTAACCAAATTAACGAGCCAATCGTATTATTACGCATCTTTTTTCCCTCCCCATCACTAACCTTACTATCACTTTACCACGCAAGTGATGGTAAATCCAACAAAATGCCTTGGTTTCAAGATTTAATTCCAAAACGATACCAGCACCTTCTATAACTTCGAGTCCTGTTTAACGCTAGTATCCTTCACTGCCGAAATAATAAATACCGTGTCTCATTTTGAGACACGGTATTTATCATTTCTATTCTCCAACACTGGGAATTGCAATCATAAGCTTTTAAAACTTGAAACTGTCTCAGGCAGTGTTTTCCACTCACCCAAATTTGCTGTTCTTCTATTCTTCTGTTTGATGTTGCTCATCCATCTCCATAGGCTCTGCTCGGTAAACAATAAACGCTAAGATAACCGCTACGATAGACATGGCAAAAGCGATAAAATAGACAAGTTCAACGCCGGCTACCATTGCTTCACTAACTGTCGCTGGATTAGTAGGTGTATCTGACTGTTGTAAAAATTTCAGCTGCCTGGCATTCATGATGCTGATAAACACAGACACACCAATTGCACCTGCAACAGGTTGTAATGTTGACATAACAGCAGTTCCATGCGGATACAGTCGTTTAGGCAACTGGTTTAAGCCATTTGTCTCGGCAGGCATCATAATAGCTGAGACAGCCAACATTAATAAAATATAGCCAACGATGACAATCCATAAGGAAGTTTCTGTCGTCAATCGGCTCATCATGAACATCGTTCCGCATAAAACAAGCGATGCTGGAACCATTAATACCCTAGGACCAAACTTGTCAAAAAGATGTCCCATAAATGGAGACATTATGCCATTTAAAATACTTCCCGGTAATAGCACGAGACCAGCTGTAGCTGCACTTAAAGCTAAAGGACCTTGCATATAAATCGGCAATATAATCTCTGAAGCAAACATGGCCATAATGATAATTAAAAACATTAGAACCGCATGCGTAAACATCGGGTATTTAAAAACCCTTAAATCCATGACGGGTTCTTCAAGTTTCAGTTGCCTTATTACGAATAATGTAATTCCAGCGACTCCCGCAATAATCGCAATCAGGACATTGGCACTCAAAAAACCTTCGGCACTTTCTCCCACTGAACTAAAGCCATACACAATGGATCCGAAACCAATTGTAGAAAAAATAATTGATAGTACATCAATCTTCGGCTTGGTTACTTCAGAAACATTAATTAAATATTTGTAAGCAAATAAAATAGAAAATAAAGCAAATGGAATGACTATAATAAACAAATAGCGCCATCCTAAATATTCAACAATGACTCCAGAAAGCGTGGGCCCAATCGCAGGGGCGAACATAATTACAAGGCCTACTAATCCCATTATTTTTCCACGCTTATGTGGCGGATAAATCAATAAAAACACATTAAAGATAATCGGCATTAATAATCCTGTTCCAACCGCCTGGATTAGTCGACCGACTAGCAATAGTGAAAAAGTCGGTGCACTTGCACTGATAATTGTTCCGATGGTAAAAATAATCATTGTACTTAAAAATAATTGTCGGGTTGTATACCATTGAAGCAACAATGCAGATACAGGGATAACAATTGCCATTACAAGCATGAAGCCTGTCGCCATCCACTGCACAGTCGTTAACGGGATTGAAAATTCATCCATTAACGTAACGAGTGCAATATTTAAAAGCGTTTCGTTTAATATCGCAAAAAAGGCACCAATAATTAGGGAAAGCATAATAGGCATAACCTTGACGTTCGGATTATCCGATAAATATTCATACTTCTTTGGATCCTGTGTATTCTTCATATAAAAACTCCTTCTGTCTATATCATTCTAATCACAATTTCTAGCTTGTGTTAAAAGTAGACGAAAAGGAGCATAAGTATACCTACATATTCAATCAAAGACAGAGACAATTCTGCCTTACACTCAAAATACCTAGACCGATATTTTAAGAAACAAAAAGAGGGAGCAACTTCTCCCTCTATTGTATCAATATAGATTTTCTTAAAAAGGCAGATCCATTCCGAATACTCTACACACAAGTAGAACCTTCACAGCTATTCAATTAGCCAAGCAAAGTTAAAATAAATCGGAATTTGCGCAACACCATTTTAATAAAACCCTCCGTCCAAAATTTGTAGACTAACATTAACATGTTTTTATCCTATTAGCAATTTTGAACAAGAACTCCTATATTTTAATCCGCTTTGCTCTTTTGCAATAAACTGGCGATTAAACCATTATTAATTTCCCTCTAGCAATCGTCGTCTACACACTTACAAAAACAAAATAAATGACCAAGCAGTTCGTCATTTACAAAAGTGTAAATAATGAATGTTGCTAGACTGAAAAAACATCTTTATCCATTATATATGTTGAACAATTGTATATAGCGTAGGCGCCTTTCAATGGGTAGCCATAGCAGATTCAATGGATTCTTTATTCCAGCATATATAGATTTCATAGCAGACAAAGATGTAATCTCTGACAGATGTAACGAATAAGTTACTCATCTCTGAAAATAGCTCAATAATATTACCCAAAAAGATTTTCTTTTTTTCTTTTTCATTGCCATACAGCGATGTGCCAATTCATAAGCCCTTGCTTCTTTCTCTAATTCGATCATACGTTCACGGACGTATTCTATATTATGTTCAGACATTCTATTACTCCCTTAGGAGCTCTTCCAATTTTATTGTAAAGGTTTGGCAAACACCAGTCTTGTTACATATTTACCGCCCACATAAATTTTTGGAGACTCCAATTTATTTTCTCCGTATCGCTTATTCAATCTGTTATTCACAATTTTGTTGTTCATCTTTTATTCTCCTCCTCAATCTTATTTTTAATTAATTCTTAAAGTATTAAAATCTTTCACTATCCACTCTCTGTAGATTCCTTTTTCAATACTTTTCTTTGCTGAATTACATAAAACATGGTCAGCACTCCTTTTCTTTTTATTTATGCAACACGCAATGCGTGAAAACACCAATTTCCATTTAAAATGAACCCAAAAAGGCACACGCCTATTAAAATAAGCGTGTGCTCATAGTAAAGAATGGCAGAACATATGCCATTCCGATTTTAATTAGTTAACAGAAAGATCGTTTTGGCACGGAATGACTATAAAGTTGCGGATAGAATATACATGTTTAATCATCTTTTCCGTACCTCCTTCTTTTTTTGTAAATCTAACTACTTGAGGATACCATTTCCATTTCTGAATTGTCAATGGATTTTAACAATAAAGTTTATTCGCATTCTACTACCTGGATTCACTGTATGAATCCATTATTCAATTGTTAATCATAATTCCCCGAAAGGTTGGCTTAACAAAGCCAAAGTCTACGCGCCCCTCTTTAAACCAATTGGAAATAGTCGTATATTCACCTTGATGTAGCACAAAATGAACCGCTGGATATTGCACATCAAAAACATCAGAGTAACTCAGGTACCTTTTTTTACATGTGTTCATTAATGCACATTTTCATGCCTTTACAATTACCCGACCAAACACTTTTAAATTGACAATGATTTTCGTCGTCCAATGAGCCACGACATATAAAATAATAAATACAACGACAAGTGGCTTAAATGAAATCCAGGCCACAATCCAAAGTAAGAATGCATATACCGGTTTTACTTTTGTTAACAGTTTAGACGGCACCAAGAAAAATCGGTACACTTTATATTGCTTTTGTAAAATTTCCAAGTACTCTTCTCTTAATTGGCGATTGTCAGGTTTCAATCGGACCGCGTTTTCCAAGTAATGCAATGACTTTAAATGATCTCCCCTTTGATCAGCCGCCCAAGCTAAATACATAAAAACAGTCGGATTTTCTGGCTCTAGTTCCAATGCTCGTTCTTCCGCTTGAAGAGCAAGCTCTTGATTTCCTAATATACTTTCAACATAACTGTAGTTTGCAAGATAGAGTGCATTAGAAGTCTCAAATTTTAAGGCAACGATAAAGCTTTCTTTCGCTTTCTTATAATTACCGCGCTGATTATAAATATTTCCTTTCAAAAAATAATAATGGCCTTCTTCGGGGTAAATCGTTAAAGCCTCTTTAATCGCGGTCATCGCTTCATCATATTTACCTTCTGTGTAAAGCGTCGATACCCTAACCTCCCACGCGACTTCATTTTCCGGTTCTTTCTTTAATGCTTCTTGTGACCAATGCCAAGATTTTTCAAAGTCATCTAACATTAAATAGACTTTACTGAGAAGCGCATAACCATCCGCATCTTCGGGGTATCGTTGAATGTAGTTTTCCGTCTCTTTAATGGCGTCTTTAAAACGACT
>DYWT01000141.1 GCA_020742515.1 Sporosarcina psychrophila | reverse complement strand
TCTTTATCCACTTTTACTTCAGCTCCTTTTTCCCTATTATTATCCTTTGAGGCACATCCTGCCACTAGTAAAATTATTATCAAAAAAATTATTGTTTTTTTCATGTGTATCCTCCTAATCTAATTGCAACGATTAACGCATCATCTGTTCATCATTGCACTCCTACAGACATCTCCACATAGGTTTGCCCTGAATTGCTTTCTTTGAACTCTACAAATATAGGCGTTTTTTGACTCATTTCATGTTCTTCAATATAGGTGAGCAGTTCCCAAAATGTCACCTGTGACTGGGCATCAAAGTCAGCTGTGAGTCGAGTCATAATCATACGGTCGATCAGGAAATAACTGCTAAAATCAACTTCCTCTTCTTTAGGAATGGTAAAATCATTTTCTTCAATCGGAATAAACAGCTTGGCCGTCATCACTTCGGCAGTGGGATTGCTCAGTATGGAAAAGAACATCTTTCCAACTGAGTGGTATCCATGTCCACTTAAGATCGCATCAAAATCTTTGATAGCTAAATCAATTTCTTCCGGGACAAAATTGTAGTATTTAGAAGCCACATTGTTGTAGGCGATTTGGTGGTTTTCGACAATCATTCTTGACCACCCGCTTCTAGTATTGAGCAAAACAAATCAACGATGTAGTCATCATATAATTCATGTACAACAAAAAAGTATGTATCTTCCAATTCAATTTTATTGAAATCCGCATAATCTTTTAGTTTCTGTACAGCAGCATTAACGTCCACTACTCCCACTGCCTGACGCAAAAACAATGCTTTTTTCAGTCTAAAGCTATCCTGGAAACTGAAACCCGTTTCCTCTAGCAATTCGAAGGGTGCGTTGATTGGTAAATAATAGGTGAAATCATCCTCGTGGTTGGAATTAACAGAGAAAAAGATAGGTCCATTCCTGTAAATGTCTTGACTGACTATGAAATCTTCTAGCTTATTGAATGGAATCAGCCAAGCTTCCTTCTTTTGTCTTGTTTCATAGCGCAAACAATTGTCAAATTGCAGTGAACGAATGACAATTTCCATTTCACAACTTCCTTCCTTTAGCTGAGTCTTCAGAATCTAAATAACCTCTTTTATCGAAATTAAAGCTTTTGAAGCGGAACTTGCAATACAAGATGACGAGCTGTTCCGGCAACACAAAAAGCATCGTATAGAATATTGTAAAGCAAATGAGTATCAGCATGATATCCTCGATATCAGCCAAATTGAATGTTCTAACGGCAAATTGAATGATGAATAAAAGAGCAGTACTTCCAATAATAACGGCTGGAATATACGTTTTTTTTTCGAATCTTGCTCGGAGTTCATCTCGTTTAGAACCCTTGCGATACTTCCCTTTTCTCAATAAAATAGAAAATCGGGTAACTGTAGCTCCCAATAACAAAGCACCTAAAAACAGAGTTACCAGTGTAAATGTCAGCAGTGAACTTTCTGAAACTTTCTGATTCTCTCCTATTAAAAATAACCCGCAGATGTAAAAAGATAATGTAAACGCGTTTTGTGAAACTAAAATAGATAGTAGATATTGTGTTTTTTGACTTCTTTTATAAATAAACGGAATCGCATATATCACGGACAGGATAACTAAAACTACTGTAATCCAGAAATGAACTGTAAGTATCTGATCTTTATTTGGGAAGTTCGTCATTCTTCCCAGTACTGTATATTCCAGATAGTAAATCAGGCTTTGCATGAAGGCCCCCAAAACAAGTGCACCAGCGAGTGCATTGGGACTTTGCCTGCCCGATACCAGTGGTTCACGTAGTACCGATACATCTTCAACTGTTAATTTTTTCAACAAAACAGGGTTTCCTCCATTCATCACCACTTGAAAATACCTTTGAGTTTATCTAACTGCGAGTCTTTTTTCTCATTGCCATCCTCATCTTTTGATCGCCTATTTAAGAAGCCGTTGATTCCTAATCCCACAAGGACACCTACTGCGGTCCCGACACCCGGGATTGGTATGAACGCTGTGCCTAGCGCTATACTAGCCGCTTGAACTGCTCCTCCGACAGCTGTATCAATTGCAGTATCAACAGTCGCTTTAGTTGCAGCCACCTCAGTGCTTAAACCGCTATCCTTCGCTTCATGATAGTTATTATAATAGTTCAATCCCGCGCCCACGGGGCCAAGTGCTTTTACGGACCCTTTTACTAATCCGCTTTTTGCAATGCCTTTCACATCAACGATATCCTTGAAGGAATCACCTGCGCCTTTAAGTGCTGCGGTTCCAACCGTTTTCCCTTTTTGGCCTAATGTTGCCTCGGGATTAAAGTAAGCAAGGGAAGGATGTTGTTTCAGTGCTTGATCACCGACTCCGGACCAGCCACTTTGGCCGGGCTTTTGTGATGCAAACTTCAACATCGTCTGATTGGTTGCCGCAATCTCATAATGTTTAGGCGACCACTTTTTTCCACCCTTCGGCAATCTATAATTGAATGCACTTAGCGCACTTGCATCGGGTTTGACACGTAAATTCGCTAATGCTTTTTGGGTTGCATTGATGCGGTAGGAATCGGCACCTGTCCGCAAATTAGGGTGTTTTGAAGTACTTAAACCACCGTCTTTGCCCGCATGGTACAACCCAAAACTTGAATAGAAGCCAGATATACCTGTATTTGCTCTACCAGCCCATGTTACAGCTGTTCTTAAATTCAATACATGTTCATTGGCGGAAGAAACATCTCCAGTCTCTTCCTCTGTGCCATTATCGACAACGCCATTCATTTCATCAACGCGTTGTCCAAGCTCCGTTGTAAGCGGGTGATTCCCTGAGTACTCCGCCCAACTTTCGGCTTGAAAATCTATATCAGTCAGTCCATCATTCATCATACCTTCTATTTCAAGCAACCACAGTTCCATCGTCAGCAAATCTGCTTCAATCTGCGTTAACGCCGCTGTTTGCGTTGCATCGAATTCATGGAGATCGGTGATTGTTTTTTCACGCTTCGCTTGTGCACTTTTCACGCCTTCATGCACTTCGCTGTCATCCAAATGCGGAAGGGCAACGATATCACTGACTTCATCCATGACAGCATTCGCTTCGTCCGTCTTAGTAAGCGTAAAATGGTCAATCGTTTTCAATCCTGCTTCAACATCCGTTTCGAGAAAGTTTTCTTGGATGTACCCATTCGAAGCGGGTTCCAACGTGTCAAGGGCGGATTTCATTTGGCTTAGAACGCTATCGTAAGATGTTTTAAAGGTCATGAAAAACTGCAAGAACGGCATATGACAATCGTTATAAAATGCCCGGATAGCATTCCCACCTTGCCCCTTCAGGGAATCATCTAGCGCCACGAGCCCTCCAACGGCTGTTTCAATTGCTTTCATCTCACCTTCCAAACGGCTGAGCATAGTAATATTCTTCTGCAAACCTTCTGCAAATGGGCTGACGTCCAGTACCTTCATTGGGTCACCTGCTTCGGCCCTGCTAGTGTACACTGCATGACAGATGCTACTTTTTCATCCGATTCACTCATAAACTTGACTGAATTAGTAGTCGTAACACTATTAGCAAGAAGCACCGTTTGATAACTTGTTAATAATGTTTCTAGCTTAGTCGAGAGCTCTGTCAATTTCGTCACGACATCCAGTGTATTTCCTGTAATTGGGGGTTCCGCTTTCGGATTAAGCAATGTGGTTGCATTGCTCATGTCACTGATTTTACTTTCAACATCTGCATACACTATTTTCACTTCGGTAGTCATCTAGTTTTTGCCTCCTCTGCTTCTGCCCTTGCTTCCGCCTCAAGTCGCGCAATGGTCTGTTCGAGAGAAGCAATTTCAGCGTTAAGCGAATTAATCTTGTCAGTAATTGCAGTAAAAACAGTCATGAATTGCGCTCCGGCTATTTCCATAAAAGGTGTATGGATTCCCGCTTCACGAATATCTTGAAATGCAGTGGCCAGCGTACCGTGCCATGTACGCGCGGATAATTCCGGTTCCAGACACTTTTGTTCATTCGATTGAAATTCCGATTGTTTTCGCTGTAAGGTTGATTGGCATTCGATGAGACGCCTCACTTCCTCTTGTTTTTTCCGTAATTGTGCATAGTAATAGGCCAGCAAGTCTTTTCCTCCTATCCTGTTGTTTTATCACTTTGTGGATTTCGATTATTCCCTTCAGCAGTGTTGACTAGCTTTGGCAAGAAAATCGTAAACAAGGTAATGAGTCCAACCACAATAATTGCCAATAAGATCAGTGTCCGCGGCATATTAGTAGCGGTGTTCTCTTCTATGATCTTGACAGCGGCTATTTTCTTTCCACTCTTTTCGGCACTTGTAAAAAGACCGAGTTCGGTTGTTTTTGCTGCGACAGTACTTTTCTCTCCTCGTTCCCCAGTCCGGAAAAGATAGGATCCATTGCTTCTCTTAGGTAATTGCTTTCTACCGTCGAAGTAAATATCAAACTGTTTGACAGGAATTGTATTTTTCATTTCAACTTTTTTTCTATCATGCAAATAATCCGTGTTTTTCTTGAATTTCAGTTCTTCATAAACAACGGGTTCCAAATCGAGATTGGGTTCATCTTCCGGAGCTGCTTGGACGGTACTATGACCCGCCGTCCAAGCGATTATCAGGAGTATAAGTAGCAGCCAAGTCGATTTAGTTTTCATGAGCTTGTTCTGCCGTTGATGTATCAGTTGTTTTGTATTTATTGATCAAATAAGAAATCATGATCATCGCAATCGCAATGATTCCTGTCAGTACCGCTCCCCATATGAAGTTCGTTTCAGGTTCATATTTTATGGACATATAAACAGTCGATAAAATATCTGGAACGTTTATTTCAGGTACAGCGAGAATCAGCAACGGCGTAATGAATAGGCACATCAGTACGACACTTGCAATCCATCCTGCCGTTTGCCCGAATTCAAGTGCTGCACGGATAACTGCGGCACTAGCCAATAGCAGCAGGATCGTGAATACTGTCCATTCAACTGCACGTTGGTCATTCAGCACGTACATATTTATGCTGTAGAGGCTGATAATAAGACCTACAAGTAAAGACAGCATGCAAGTCAATCCTAAGCGGAAAGCGATAGGACCTTCTTTGATTTGATAACTAAAGAAACCAATTAACAGGCTACTAATAAGCAAAATGAGTAGTAGAATAACAGGCGGTACTTTCCTCACTTCATCCGCAAATGCGGCCTCTCCTTTTACCTGGAGCGGATTGACAAAATGATTGAACGCATAGCCATTCTCTTGGCCGTCGACATAGGTGTTACCAAGAAAACCTTGAATATCCGTATCAAATGCGGACATTGCACTTACATTTGTTTCCCACTTATCGCTGAATGCGGTAGACGTTTCTTTCATATTATCCGCTTTTGCAGTTAGATCACTCGTGTAATTGACAAGACCTTTTTGCCTCTCTGACAATGAATCCATCATGCCGCTGAGTGAGACAAGTTGACTACTCACATTTCTTTGACTAGCAGCAACTTCGCCTTCCCCTGTTGCCGCAACAGGTTCGCCTGCAGTATTTTGAATCTGGTCAAGCAGTACGTTTGCTTGTTCATCAATCGCACTCAACTCATTCAATAGTGCAGCATGTTGCTCTTCTACTGTTTCTTTGTAACCTGACATGATTGCAGCAAACGTTGTACTCAACTCGCTCATGCCGAGTTCAGTTTCAGGAATACCGTCCCCTACAGAAGTCCAGCCTTCGAGTTCTATTTCATTCATCTCGACAACGTTTTTCAATAATGCGGTTAAGATTTCATCTTTTAGAACGCCATCTTTATGCGTACTCTGCCCCTGTTCGTCGAGGGTAAATCCAAATTGTTCGAGCGTTGCATAATAGGTCAACAATGTTTTGGTATCCGTGCTAGCAGCACCTTTCGCAAACAAGTTTGCTAATCGATTCCGTTGATCCCCAGACAATCCATCGTGCTTAAGAAGGGATGCTTCTTTTTGCTTTATTTGGAAAATCATCTGCGCTGTATCAGCAGGTGCTGAATTCAAAATTTGTTTTACCGATTCATATTCCTTATTCAATACATCATAATCTCCGACCAGATCTTTGTAGTCGGTGGATGCTTTTACATAATCATCCGTGCCTTCTCTCTTTGTACCGCTCCAAAGTGCTTCCTTTTCCGACAGGACTGCTTTCATCGATGATAGCTCACCTTCAAGCTGTTCCAATTCACCGATGAATGTGGAATCTGGAGTCGCTTCAGCAACACTTGCTTTCATTGCAGTCAACGCTGCTAAAATCGTAGTCACTTTATTTTGCTCTTCTTCGAGCCCTGGTAGTGTATTTGCAAGCTTGGCACCGGCTTTGCGGTCCATTTCTTCTTTGATTGCTATCATTTGTTGCTGATCAGCTGTTGGATTAGATGATCCTCCTACAGCTGATCCGTCTTTTCCAGCTGCAATTCCTTTTTCCAAATTACCTAAAATAGAGTTATTATAGCGATCAATTGCAGTTCCTTGGACGACAAGAAGGTCTTGCAGTTGTCGGTCGACTTCACTTTTACGCAAATCAGACAGTGCATTGAATTTCTCTTTATTTGCGTCAATTTTTTCATTCACTTTTACAATTTCATCGTTCAACTTTTCGTTATTTTCTTCAAGCATCTGGACCGATTCATTGAACTGGCTCGCTTGGGTTGCGGCAGCAGCATGAATCTGAGCTAAACTGTCGTCTTGGACTTGTTGAAGAATATTTTTCTGCTGTTGCTGAAATTCTTTATACTGCTGAACATATGTGATGAAACTGTCCATTTCTTGTCCGAAAGCGTCTGCATTTTCAATTCGGGCATTATGACCATTATTTGCATCACTGATTACGGAGCGCAGTCCTTCCATTTGTTTTTTCTGGCTCTTCATCTCTTCCGCTAGCTTCTCGGACCCCGGTTTATAATAGGCGGACATTGCTGTAAGAAATTCCGTTTCCTTGCCCAGAATAGTTGTGAACTCTTTTTTAATATGATCCATTTCTTGTGCAACATAACTCCAATAGAGTGTCGAAACCTTTTCGTTTACACGGTTTGTAGCCGTTTCAATTTCATGGAGTACTTTTTCTTTTTCTGAACCCGCTTTTTGGCGTTGTACTTCATAGGAGAATTCCGCTTGCTCAGGATTCTGCTGATCATAAGACATGATGCTTTCCGAGAAGTCTGATGGAATATAAACAATCGCTTCATGCTGATTCGATTTTAATCCGTTAACAGCAGTACCACGGCTCATGACTTTCCATTCATACTTTGAATCTTCGGCTAGAATGGAAACAACCTCTTCCCCCATATCGACGGTTTCGTCATCCTTGGACATACCTTGGTCTTCATTGACAATCGCTATAATTCGCTTATTGGAACTATCCGCGTTAAACAGATTTACACCTAGTAGTTGAAAGAAAAAACAAGGAACTGCTAGTATCAGTACAATTCCCACTCCAATTTTCAATAAGCTCTTATTCGTTTTCATTGCAGAATCTTCCTCTCAATCTCGCTTAACGGAATTTGTATTTTACTAGCATTGCCATTCAAAATATAATGTGCAAATCC
>DYWT01000140.1 GCA_020742515.1 Sporosarcina psychrophila | reverse complement strand
GTAAGAACTAGTTGATTGTAGTGGAGAGCGGCGACTCCAGCGGGAACAGCGCGAGCTGAAGACCCCGCAGGAAGAGCCGTTACGAAGAACGGCTTTTGCGAGCAAAAGCGCTAGCGTTGGGAGCACCGGGCAAGAATGCCTTAATTTCTGCAAAGAACACAGAAATACGGCAAATCGAACCCTTCGTAGTTCGATTGGCTAAAGCCGTGCCCGCGGAAAGCGTCTGCTCGGAATGGAAATCAACGGGATTGAAGGAAATCATACGTTTTCAGTACCCCCGCTTATGGCGGGAGGCATCCCCTAGCGTCGCAGTGGGTTCAATGGGATTCTTTATTTCAACATATATAGTAAGACAGTTCTTTATTCGGGATGTATTGAATGGGAACTGTTTTCTATTAAATAGATACTTTAATCATAGTCAAGGTAAGATATTGGTCGCATTTGAAAAGGAGGGGAACATATGGAACGTTCTATTGAGATGTCAATTGAGTCGGCAAATTCGGTATTAGAAGAACTTCATGAACAACAGCAATTACTTTTTTCGCAGGCAAAACAATTAAAGCTGACAAGTGATTCAATTAAACCCATTCTAGAAGAAACATGTAACCGAATTCTAGAAGTGATGCAGTGTAATCGGGTAAGTATTTGGTTATTTAATGAGGACAGGACATCATTAACTGCTCAAATGATTTGTGATCACAAGACTTCGAATCAGGCGTCAGGCGACGTTCTATTGCAAACGGATGTCCCTTCCTATTTTGAAGCGATTCAGCGTGAGCGAACATTAGCGGTGGAAGACGTAATGGCGAATCAAGCTACGCGTGATTTTGAAAAGGCGTATTTTAAAGAACAGATACCCATTAGTTCAATTTTAGATGCTTCAATCCTTTTAAGTAGAGGAATCGGCGGTGTGCTTTGTTGCGAAACAGAAAAAAGACGTTCGTGGACAACGTTTGATAAAGTTGTCATTGCATCACTGGCCGATATGCTTGCTTTCTTGTTTGACCGGCTTTACCGGCTTGAAGTGGAAGAGCATGTGCATACACTCGCATTCACTGACACCCTGACAGGACTTGACAATCAGCATTCATTCACAGAAAAAGCGACACAACAATTACAGTCTTTGACTGGAAAAGAGCGCGGTATTTTTATATATATGGTCCTCGATCAGTTTACGGAAGTGCAAGGGGCGCTTGGTTATGACGGCGGTGAGCAAGTACTAAAGAAAACTGCAGAGCGACTGCAATTCTTGTTTCCTGAACCGGCGTTAACCGGCCGTATTGGCTTCGACCATTTCATTATTTTTTATCCATATACAGGGAATCGGGCGACGCGCGAAATGAACTTGGATTTCGTCGCCCAAGTACTGCGGGAACCGATGGATATTGGTGGACAGGAAGTGTATATGACATTCAGCTACGGTGTGTCGTATTTTCCCGATCATGTTAGTAATGTGAAGGAAGGCTTACAAGCAGCCCAGATGGCACTCGGGATGGGGCGGAACAAGTCACCCCGTAAAGCACGGGGAGTCTATAAAACGGGCATGAGGAAATCCATGAAAGAAACAATGCTATCCGAAATGAATTTGAGAAAAGGACTGGATTTCAATGAGTTCAGGCTGTTTTATCAACCTCAAGTTAATTGCAATTCTGGAGAAGTAATTGGATTTGAGGCGCTTATTAGATGGCAACATCCGGAACGCGGATTAATCTTCCCGGGAGATTTCATCGAACTTGCCGAATCCACTGGGCTTATAACGCCAATCGGTGAATGGGTCATTAAAGAAGCATTTAATCAATTAGCCATCTGGAAAGAGCAGGGACAAGGACATTTCACAGTTTCTATCAACTTATCGCCACGGCATTTTCTTCATCCGAAACTTCCAGCTTGTTTGATGAGATATGCAGATGAGACTGGTGTCGATCCGCAAAAACTTATTTTGGAAATAACGGAAAATGTCGCGCTAGAAGATCATGTTGCGGTAAAAAAACGGATTCATAAACTGAGCGATTGTGGTTTTGCAATTTCAATTGATGATTTTGGGACAGGCTATTCTGCTTTCATTTACTTGCAGCATTTCCCCATCCAAGAAATTAAAATTGATCGTCAATTTATTAGCACGTTGGATGAAGATCCAAAGAGTACTGCTATCATTCAAACAATTATCAGTCTTGCACAAAGCCTAGGTCTTCGTACAATTGCAGAAGGTGTTGAAACGGAAGAACAGTGGAATAGTTTGAGAGCAATGGGGTGTGATGATATCCAAGGCTTTTATTTTAGCAAACCGTTGCCCATTGAAGAAATAAATAGACTAATGGCATTGTTCATAGGGGAAGAGAAGTTGTACTTGCCTGTAAAATAGGCAAGTACAATTGAAGAATAGATGCCGTAATTTCCCACTTCATGTGCTAGATTGCGCTTTTCTTAATATAAGAAAGTAAATCATTTACGACCTGGTCTTAACCGTGTAAAATGATGCAAGGGTAGTATAATCAGGAGGTTTTAAAATGGAACAAGTTCAATTCATGCGTAATCTAATCATCGAGACGCCTTCGGTGCCGGGGAATTTCGCGAAAGTCGCGTTAGCTATCGGGCAATTAGATGGAGATATTGGTGATATTCAGACTATAAAAGTTGGAACATTATCAACGATACGAGATATTTCAATTCAATGTGTAAGTGAAGAGCATTTGATGCAGATTGTGGACGCTGTCAACCAAATTGGCGAAGGAATTAGCGTCCATGCTGTAACGGATGATGTATTGCAAGCACATGAAGGCGGAAAGATTCATATGAAAGGCCGCATGGAAATCCGTTCGCTTGGCGATCTGCGTCGCGTCTACACACCAGGCGTAGCGAACGTCTGTGAAGTTATCAAAAATGATCCGGAACAGGCAAAATATTTCACGGGAATATCAAACACCGTTGCAATCGTAACAGATGGTACTGCAATTTTAGGTCTAGGGAATATCGGACCCGTCGCTGGAATGCCTGTAATGGAAGGAAAGGCTGTCTTATTCGATCAATTTGCTGGGATTAGCGGTATTCCTATTTTGCTTAATACGAGTGATCCGGATGAGGTTGTTGAAACAATAAAACATATTCATCAAGGATTCGGCGGTATATTGCTAGAAGACATCGGTTCACCGCATTGTTTCGAAATTGAAGAACGGCTAAAAGCAGAGCTGTCAATTCCTGTTATGCACGATGACCAGCACGGTACAGCTGTTGTCACGCTGGCTTCTGTCATATCCGCATGTCGACAGACGAATGTTAAGCTTTCAGATGCGGTTGTCGGACAAATTGGTCTTGGTGCAGCGGGTCTAGCAATCAGCCGTATGCTCATGGCATATGGTGTGAAGGAGATGCGCGGTATCGATCGCAATGAAGTTGCGCGGGAGAGACTTGCCAGCCATGGCGGCACCATCGTTGATTCTCTTGAAGAATTGATGGCAACATGCGACATTATTGTAGCGACAACAGGGGTTGCTGGGCTTATCAAACCAGAGTTGGTACGCAAAGGACAAATCATCTTGGCCTTGTCTAATCCGAACGCAGAAATTGCACCGGAAGACGCACTTGCGGCGGGCGCGGCATTTGCGGCAGATGGCCGTCTCGTCAACAATATCCTTGGATTCCCAGGTATTTTCCGGGGGGCGCTCAATGCGCATGCAAAGGAAATTACATATCCAATGCTGATCGCTGCAGCACTAGCAATTGTCGAAAGCACAAAACCGGGCGATCTCGTTCCGCATCCGCTCGATCCAAATGTCCACCACAATGTAGCAGCTGCAGTTGAACGAGTTGCAAACAACTTATAAATAAAAGATTGAAATAAAAAGAGCTTTCTGCCGGGAATGTAATCCGGTGGAAGGCTCTTTTTATAAAGATAAGAAAGTATACGTTTTTCAATCTGGAGCATTGTCTAGCTCCAGCGCCTCTACCAAGGCGCTTGCTCTTTTCTTAATAGGGATAACTAAATTAGGGTTTGCCCTGATAGATTTGTGGATTGTTATGACCAACTGTAGAGGAGCCATGACTAACCCCGCTCGAGCCCTGACTTCGCGTTGACGAACCATGACTAACCCCGAAATACCACTACAATCAAGCCGAAAAACAGCCCCAATCATCTGGAGAAATTCAGAAAATAGGGCTGTTTCAGTTACATGATCATCTGCCAATCGGCCAGTCAAATGGCGGCGAACCTGGCGGAGAATGTTTCAGTATATCGATTACGGGAATCGTATAAGCGAATAGAATCAGACCAATCGTAATCGCAATCCACAAATACCAGTTTTCAAGAATCTTAGGTGTCGGTTCTGCATTTACTTCCTCTTCAGCAATCGGGAATTCTTCAACGCCGCGCGGTGCAAAGAACGTCAGCTGAATGAAAATGTAGACCATCAAGATAATTCCGATGAAAAGGATTGTTCCGCCGACTGCCTGTGCAATTTGGTAATTAATCCACGTTGCAACTTGTTCGCCGCCCGCATACTCAGAGAAGTTAGATCGACGCGGTCCGCCGAGTAATCCTTGGATATGCATGGCACCTGACATGATTGTCATACCGATCGTCCAGATAAAGGTCTGGATGATTCCGAGTTTATTCAACCTCGGTGTCAGTCTTCTGCCTGTCAAATGCGGGACAAGCCAATACGTAATCCCGAAAAACGTAAGGATAACTGTCGTTGCTGCAGTTAAATGGAAATGTCCCGTAATCCATATTGTATTATGAACAAGTGCATTCATCTGGTGGGAAGCATTAACGATACCACCGGCACCTCCGGGAATGAATGCCACCATTCCGATGAACGGAGCAAGGAAGCGGACATCTTTCCAAGGAAGCTTCCTAAACCAGCCGAAGAGGCTCTTATACCCTTTCTTACGACCTGTTAGTTCAAATGTAGCGAAAATCGAGAATGCTGTCATCAATGAGGGAATAACAACCATGAATGTCAGCACAACTTGAATGAATTTCCATGTCGGGTCAATACCCGGTTCTGTTAACTGGTGATGAAATCCGACGGGAATTGAAAACATCAGCAACAGAATGAAGGCCATTCTTGCAAGTGAATCGCTGAATAGCTTCCCGCCAATGATTTTAGGAATAATGACATACCATGCCATGTAAGCAGGGAGTAGCCAGAAATAAACGAGCGGATGTCCAAAATACCAAAATAATGTCCGGCTCAGCAGAACGTTAATCGTTTCAGCATAGCCCAGTGACCAGGGGATGAACTGGATGATGACGGATGTTGCCACCCCGATGGTAGCAATGAACCACATCAGCATATTGATTGTAACCATGAATGCAAGTAATGGTGATTTCTCGCCTTTATGTGCTTTCTTCCATACATAGAGCTGACGGAAGTTGACGAACGCTGCAATCCAGCTGCCAATAATAACGAAAGCGAGGCCAAAGTAAAATGCAGGATGTGCTCGCAGTGGTGCATAGAACGTATACAATACGGATGCTTCTCCTACAAGAATCGTAGTCGCTGCCATAACGGTCCCAACGACCATAACCCAGAATGATAGCCAGGCAACTTTCCTTTGTTTATCCGAGATACCAACTGTTTTTCCCATGAGCGAAAACTGAAATCCGATGATGAAGAAAGTTGTCAAAACGAGACCGAGAATGACGCCGTGGACAGTCAGGATTGTATAGTAATTGATGTTGAAAGGCAATGTGTATTTGCCGGATCGCGCGAGTGTTTGTAATAGTCCCATCAGGCCTCCCACAAGGAGGGCTATATAAGTCACGTACATAAATGCCATATATAATCTGGAATCCTTTTTAGAAAGCGGTAATTGATTTGTAGCCATTATTCATACACCTCCACTGTTCCGTACATCTGGTGGTGACCGATGCCGCAGTATTCGTTACAGACAATCGTGAATTCGCCCGCATTTTTCATAACCGTTTCATATCGGCTGATATGACCAGGTTCGACCATCATGTTGACATTTGTTCCAGCCACTTGGAAGCCATGGACAACATCTTTTGTTGTAATTTGATAAAGAACAGTGGAACCTTTTGGTACGCGAATCGTTTTAACAGTATTGCCTTCTTTGTCCTTTCCGAAATCATAGTTGAATGCTGAAGCGACAATATTGACGATGTATTTGCCATCAGCCACTTCACGGATACCTAGATTTTCAGGCTTAAATGCGTCATGTGCTTCAACATTTTGTGGATCGATTGTTTCAATATGACTTTGCGGATGAGTTCCTTTCCAGAAAGCAGCAAAGCCGATAATAAGTAGGAATAGGACAAGTGAAGCCATTCCGAAAACAAGCCAAATCTTTTCAAACTTATGCAAATTCATATGTATCCCTCCTCACGTAAGTATTATCTAGATAGAAATAGTGCATAAAAACCGAACCAAGCTACCAGAATAAAAACACCTAACAACATGACAGCAATGAAAGTCCCTTTCAAATTAGAGGAAGAATCATGATGACTGGGCTGATGTTGCTTTGGATTTCCTTTTCCCATTGGTGCACCTCCTTTTCGCGGCGAAGTGAATTCGTCGTCTTACCTTTATCATAGTCACAAGGAGTATTATGGGAATTAGGGAAAACCCTATGCCTTTAGATAGGGGGTCTGATGTCACAAATTGGTCACGCATTCTTCATACTTTTGACGAAATCTATTGTCGGTTGTATAGAGTAAAGTTTCAGTGACATGGAATGTACAAGAATTAATCAGGTAATCGCCATGTTGAATTCCCTTAAAGTTGACCAGACTGTTTCAAGAAATTACAATTAAGCGAGAGCAAAATCTTAATGAAAGTTGGTTGATCCATATGAAAAATCTAAAACTTATAAAAGTTGAAAGCCCCACACAAGGCGCTGAGCAGGTTTATGAAATTATTAAAGATGAACTTGAAAGTGGACGTCTAAACGTTCTTGGCTTGGCGACGGGAAGTACGATGGTGCCTATTTACGATAAATGGATCGAATCAGATCTTGACTTTACAAATATTGTTACTTTTAACTTGGATGAATATATTGGAATCCCGGCATCGAGCCCGAATAGCTATGCCTATTTTATGAATGAACACCTTTTTGATAAAAAGGAGTTTAGAAAAACGAATATTCCAGACGGCATGGCGGAAGATTTGGCGGAAGAATGTGAAGCTTATGAAGAACTTTTACAAGAGTATCCACTCGACCTCCAATTGCTTGGAGTAGGGGAGAATGGGCATATCGCTTTCAATGAACCGGGGACATCTTTTGATTCAGTCACTCATGTAGCACATTTAACTGAATCGACATTGGGTGTGAATAGCCAGTACTTTGAAAATGATGAAAAGATTCCAGAAACGGCTTTAACAATGGGAATCAGCTCGATTCTCGGTGCGAAAAAGCTGGTTTTACTTGCATTTGGTGAGAAAAAACGCGCAGCGATTACGAAATTGCTTGAAGGCGATGTTACTGTTGAATGGCCGATTACGAAATTGCTTCGCCATGATGATGTAACTGTCATTACGGATCTTGAAATTTAATGAAGAAAAAAATAAAGGTGAGTGCCTACAGTTAGTAGGCACTCACCTTTATTTAAATTGGTACGCTTAGTTAAAGATTTCATTGAATACCGCGTGAGCTACCGCGCTAGTTTTTTTAAGCTAAAAAAATGTCCATTATTATAGAATGAACAAAGTGTTTCCCAGGGTACACGCTTTGGCGCTTGTGGATACCTCCCATGAAGAAGCGCCTTCGCTGGATGGTCAAGTTGAGAAAGCGCATTTCGTTTTCGGGGATGAGACCTGCAACCAGGCGTGCCATAAATCGATTGAATGTGATCAACGAATGTTCCAATACATGAGGGATGCATTAGAAATCCTGCTAATACCGCTTCGGCGCTTTGTGGATGCCTCCCGCGATAAGCCGGAAAGGAAAGCACTTTCAGTATTATCGCTCCGGCTACCACGAAGTCGCGCCTTCGCTGGATTGTCTATGCGAGAAAGAGCATTTCGTTATCTGTGATGAGATCTGCAAACTGAAGTGCGTCTTTCTTGAATCTAATTATATATGTTGAACTATTGAATCTGGTGTATAAAATGAGCGAAGGCGCATATTCAGGGGGAGCCGAAGCTATAAGAATGGCGGCAAAGCTGCTTGGCTTAGGGGAAGCCACTGAAAAAGTTCTTTTTTTAGTAAGAACTAGTTGATTGTAATGGAGAGCGGCGACTCCGCAGGAAAAGCGTTAGCGTTGGGAGCACGAGGAAATGATGCCTTAATTTCTGCCAAAAACGCAGAAATACGGCCAATCGAACCCTTCGTAGTTCGATTGGCTGAAGCTGTGCCCGCGGAAAGCGTCTGCTTGGAAAGGAAATCAACGGGATTGAAGGAAATCGTACTTTTTCAGCACCCTTACTTAGGGCGGGAGGCATCCCCTAGCGCCGCAGCAAATTCGATGGGAGTCTTTATTTCAGCATATATAGTAGAGAAGATTTGAGCAACCAAAATTTATCTTTGGAGAGTAGCGAAGGAACGGTCACCATATCATTACCGAAAAAATGTATAGGGATACGACTTTGTCGCATCCCTATACATCAAAAAATCTCGGTAATGATATAGATGTCATTTTCATCTAAAGCGATCCAAAAGCATCTGTACACAGAACACCCAAGTTATTTTACCGGTTCTTTTGGTTAATCAACATGTGTGAATTTACTTATGTTTATCCAATGCACCAAAAGTAGATCGGATTTCTTCAATTTTATCGCCACGTTGCTGTTCTTCAAGTAATACTCGTTGATCTTCATCGATTTGTTCATTTAAGAGGTCAGAGGGTGGGACTTTGTTTTTCGTTATTCTATCTTCTCCAACGGGACTCCGTTCTCGGTCTTCTGATACATGGAATCGGCTATCTTCTTGAATGGGTTCGTAATCACCTGCGGCAGGGTCAAGAAAAGGATCGCGGATATAACTTCGGCCGGTAATTTTTTTCTCGATTTGTTCGTTACCTACCCAGTGACCGGCTTTTTCTTGTGTCTCAAGAAATGTTTCTTTCGTATCTTTCGAAAAGTCATCTTCGTGTTTCACTTCAATCGCCTCCCATAAAATAGATGTTATATAACTAAATTCCCTCTCTTATAAACTATAAACCTTATGAAAAAGCTACTATGTTTCAAAAAACTACTTTATTGCGTTTTGTGTAACGACCTTGTTACACAACTGTAATATAAGGGGTGTTTCAAACATGTTAAGGTTGTAACAGATAGTTTTTCAGATAAATTAAGCCATTGGGGGAACACATGAAACTTACATTTACGATGAAAACGACAATTACGATTATTGCAATGTCATTTCTGTTACTAGTTGCACCATTCACAGGACAAGCCGAAGCTTCATCTAAAACGGCTGCTATTTCAAAAACAGCAACAAGTCTTATAGGCGTTAAGTATAGTTACGGAGGCACAACAACAAAAGGATTTGACTGCTCAGGGTATGTCTCATACGTCTTCAAGCAGAACGATATCCACGTGTCACGTACAGCAGCTAGCATGCACGCATCAGGTACAACTGTTAATAAAGCGAACTTGGAAACCGGAGACCTCGTATTTTTCAATACGTCAGGCAAAGGGGTTTCGCATGTTGGCATATACATAGGTGAAGGTAAGTTCTCACATGCATCGACATCAAAAGGTGTACGTGTTGATAAGTTAAATGATCCTCATTATTGGGGCTCGCGCTACGTAGGTGCAAAACGCATCACGGGCGTGAACTCAATCGCTTCAGCGAAATAAAAAATGACAGTACTAAGCGTCCTGATGAGGGCACTTGGCGCTGTCATTTTTTAATTTTTTTATAAAAAAGGCTGCATACCCGAATCAGATAGTAACTGATTTGGATATGCAGCCTTTTATTGATATATAGGAAATTAGATAATCTGATTCTGTGAATAGGTTACCATAAAGTGATTTGCTGTCTAGGCCCCTGGCATCGAATGCTCAGAGGATCAGAAGGAAGGGGTACGATCCCTTCTATAGTAGCCACATTCGTTTTTATTTTTAAGCGTTTTGTTGTGGTACACGAACTGTCCAACGTGACAAGTCAGGCTCTTCTTTTTGAATCAGTTCTTTTGGATAGATGAATGTCCATGGTTTTGAAGTGTTGGCTTTCACAGAAAGTGGATCTAGAGCAAATGAACCACTCGCAACTAGATCGCCGGATGCATCAATTAGTTCAAGTGGAAGCTTCTCGATATTGATTTGTTTCGAGTGACCGTTACGGATAAATACAGATGCTGCGATACCGCCGTCATCCTGCTGTTTCACTTGGAATCCACTAATATTTACTTCACGCGGTTTTAATTTCGGAAGGCCTTCGACGACTTTTTCTAGTCCGTTTTTTTGCTCTTCCGTTAAACCGTCTTCCCATGCTTGTTCCAATTCCAGTTTATGAGGCACCATTGACTGGACATTGAATGCTAGTTTCCAGTTTTCCGTAGGCGGCTGTTCCGCAAAGATATTATCTTTTGTGAAGACGAACACCCATGGTCTTGCACTGCGTGCCGGGATATCACCGAGTTCTTTCAAATCGAATTCATCGGATGCCAGCGTTTTACCTTCTTCATCAAGCAACATTAATTCAACTGATCCGACAGAAATCTGTTGGTCAAGTGAAGAACGGAAAAATGCTTTAACGAGCCAGCTGCCGTTTGCGGGCTCGACGTCGATATCGATTCCGGAAAGGGAAATTTGGTTCGGTTTAAGTGGTTCAAGTTCATTCGAAAGGAAGCGGAAAACATACTCTTGCTCCTGTGGAACTTTCCATTCTGGGTGAAGAGAAAGCGTAGTTTCGACTTCATCCGTATTTGTCGATGCATTTACACCGTCAATGATTTCTTCGGAACCGATTGTACTGTCTGACCCAGTTTTTTCGGTTTTCTTAAAAAATGGGAAAAGTTTCATTGTTGTACCTCCTGTTGTTGTTCCAAAATGAGTTTCATAAAGCCGATAACTTCAGATGCGATACTGCGGCGCAGTTTTTGGTAATGACGCCCGAACAGTTCCAGCCCTTCACGCTGATAGATACGCATCGGATCTTCTTGTCCGTACGAACGAAGTCCAATGCCTTCCTTGAGGCGTGTCATAACTTCCAAATGCTTGACCCACATTGCATCAATATGAGATAGCATTACTTGGGGAATCATCTGATTGATTTGTTCATTGTCTGCAAATGAATCAATAAAGTTCAATAAATCAGCGAGTGGTGCTTCATATAGTTTTAGCACTTCTGCCGTTTTTTCAAGCGTATGCGGAATTGAGACAGGTTCCAATAACAAGCTGTTCATTGTGCGTTCGATGCGCTCGAAATCCCAGTTGACTGAAGGTTCTTCATCAGGGCAACTATCGAAGACAACAAATTCAACCGTTTCAGAAAGCATCGTTTTCAATTGATCCAGGATGCCTTCGTGGTCCATGACGTTATTACGAAGCGTGTAGACGACTTCACGCTGATCGTTGATGACGTCGTCAAGTTTCAAGTTGTATTCACGCATCGAATAGTGAGCGCCTTCTACGATGCGCTGCGTCCGTTCTGTCAGTTCATCCACTTCAGGATTCTGCACGAGACCGTCTTCGTTTGTCGTCACTTTCTTGAGGAATTTCTCAAGCTCATCTTTGGCGAACCGTTTGAACATATCATCTTCAAGAGAAAGGAAGAAACGGCTCTCGCCATGATCGCCTTGGCGTCCGGAACGACCACGTAGTTGGTTATCGACGCGGCGGCTTTCGTGCTTTTCAGTACCGAGTACAAAAAGTCCACCGATTTCTTCGACATTTTCCCCGAGTACAATATCAGTTCCTCGTCCAGCCATATTTGTTGCGACTGTAATTTGACCAAGTTGTCCTGCCTGCGAAATTAGATCTACTTCTTGCGCAACACTTTTCGCATTCAACAAGTTGTAGTTGAGCTTGTATTCGTCTAAATACTCGACCACTTTTTCCGATTGTAAAATGGATGTGGTACCAACGAGAACCGGTTGTCCTTTTTTATTGCGCTCGGCGACTTCTTTTGCCATCGCTTTATATTTTTGCTCAACTGTTTTGTATACTTGATCCGGTGAATCAATACGTGCGCGCGGGCGGTTTGTTGGAATTTGAATGACTTCCATGCCGTACACTTCTCGGAATTCTTTCTCCTGCGTTTTCGCTGTACCGGTCATTCCGCAAAGTTCTTTATACATCCGGAAATAGTTTTGGATTGTAATTTGTGCTTGCGCTTTGTTTTCCTCAGTGATTGGCAGAGCTTCTTTTGCTTCGATTGCCTGGTGAAGACCGTCGGAAAGTGTGCGCCCTTCCATGATTCGCCCAGTGAACATATCGACAAGTTCAATCTTGTCGTCCTTGACGATATAGTCAACATCACGTTCGAAGATGACATATGCACGCAATGATTGAATCATGTAATGATAAAGGGTTTGATGTTCTAATTCATATAAATTATCGACACCAAATGCTTTTTCCACTTTCTCAATTCCTGAATCGGTAAGTGAAGTCGCTTTTGTTTCATCGTCAAAATCAAAATCGACGCCTTTTTTGAACCGTTTTGCAAGACGGGCGGCAATGTAATGAAGATCCGCATCCGCTTGCATTTTACCCGCTACAATAAGTGGAGTTTTTGCCTCGTCTACAAGAATACTGTCGACTTCATCGATAATGGCGAAATGGTAGGGGCGCTGAACTTTTTGGGCTACTTGCTGCGCCATATTGTCGCGCAAATAGTCGAAACCAAATTCAGTTCCTACCCCGTACGTAATATCAGCATTGTAAGCGGCCTGTTTTGCCGGGCCTTGCATCATTGGTACATTCAGACCCACTGTGAGGCCGAGGAAACGGTGAATTTGACCAATCTGTTCATAGTCACGCTTTGCAAGGTAGTCGTTCACTGTAATTACGTGGACGCCTTTACCTTCAAGTGCGCGCACATAAGAAGGTAGGGAAGCGACTAGTGTTTTCCCTTCGCCTGTCGGCATTTCAGCAATGTTTCCTTCTGTCAATACGAGTCCGCCAATGAGCTGAACATCGAAATGACGCATGCCAAGAACTCGCTTGGATGCTTCGCGGACAACAGCAAACGCGTCCGGTATAATCGATTGGATTTTCTCTCCGGATTGGATTTGATCCTTGAATGTATCTGTCATACTTATCAGTTGTTCGTCTGACATAGGCTCATATGTAGCTTCTAATTTATTTATTTGCTGGACAATCTTGCGGTATTTTCGAAGTTGTCGATCGTTCGTCTGATTTGAACGTTTGAATATTGATAGCATTGGATGAACGCTCCTTTTTTCCGATCCCTTTAAAGGACCCGTCCCCATTTTACCAAATAGAATGGGAAATGACTACCTTGAGCTGAAATCTACATATATAAGGAAGAAGAAGATATGGGATAGCTCGGAGAAGATGAGGGAAAGATAAGAACAAGAATAGAAGTACTCAGAAGAAAGAGTTTTCTAGTAAAGTGCTTTACTCTTCTAACTATGCTATAATACTGTTGGTTTGATAAAATAGCGTTTTATTATAAGGAGGAAGGACATGTTATTCCTTGCAATGGCTGCTGCACTTCTAGCGTCCATCTTACTTACTCCGCTCGTCATTAAATTAGCATTCCGAATTGGAGCAGTCGATCGCCCGAATTACCGGAAAGTGCATGCATCTGTTATGCCGCGTATTGGCGGTCTTGCTATATTTGGTGCTTTTTTGATTGGCTATGCGATCTTACTTCCGTCAAATGAACATGCTGCTGGAATTCTTGTAGGCGCCTTTATTATCATCGTCATGGGGTTCCTCGATGATATGCTCGAAATTACCGCGAAAGCAAAACTTGCTGGTCAATTGGCTGCGGCTGTTATCGTTGTCGCATGGGGCGGCTTGCACATTGAAGTTATTAATTTACCGTTCATTGGCGAATTTGATTTTGGTTACTTAAGTATCCCAATTACAATTATTTGGATCATCGGCATTACAAATGCCATAAATCTTATAGATGGATTGGACGGACTTGCGGCAGGTGTATCGACGATAGCACTTATTACAATTGCTGTAATGGCGATGATAATGGGAAATGTATTCGTTGTTGCAACAGCTTCGATTCTTGCAGCAAGCTCACTCGGTTTTCTGTTTTTCAATTTCCATCCCGCAAAAATCTTTATGGGGGACACCGGTTCCTTGTTCCTAGGCTTTATGATTTCGGTTCTGGCATTATTAGGATTCAAGAACGTTGCAGTTGTCTCACTAATTATCCCGGTTATTATATTGGGTATCCCAATTTCTGATACATTTTTCGCGATTGTTCGACGAATACGCACGAAACAGCCTATTATGGCTCCGGATAAATCGCATTTACATCATTGTTTATTGCGCAGCGGTTTTTCACATAGGCAGACTGTCTTGGTTATTTATGGATTGGCGATTCTGTTTGGAATTGCAGCTGTGCTGTTCTCACAAGCGACAGTATGGGGAGCGATTCTGCTCATTGTAGTTATGCTGATTGCGATTGAACTATTCGTTGAAGTAATTGGTCTAGCTGGCACAAACTATCGGCCTTTGCTAAATCTTGTACGGATGATCGGAAAGTAATACAGACTTTTAAAACTTGGCAATAAGAAACGTGTTAAGTATCTGAAGTCTAGACACTGTTCCAGATTTAAAAAACTTATACTTTCTTAATTTCAAAGAAAAAATGGCCATGCTCCTTTACATTAAGGTAGCATGGCCATTTTTCTTTAAAATATGTATGTTTGGAAATAAAAAAAAAACCAGGTGTATGATCAACCTGGCTCTTAGTGTATCAGTTAGTTAAATTATCTTCTAAGGCTTCTTCTCCTGAACCGGTCATGGTCGAACTGCTGTCAGTTAGACTGGATGAGTCGGGGATGAGGCCAAGATGTGACTGCAATATTTTCTTCACTTCAGCTAGATAAGGCTCATCTAGCTTCCAGTAGTAAATACCCGTGGACATATCATCGTAGCCTTTCAAACTAAGTGTATCAACTTGTGGCATACCGCCTTTAACATATTCCAAGAACGATTTCATTTCATCGAACGTCATGTCGGTTTTCATGTTGTCACCAACTGCATCAATGACATCGCCATATTTTGTTACTGATTTCACTGAGACGACTTCTTTCATAATTGCCTGCAAAATCATTTGCTGGCGTTTCCCGCGTTCGACGTCGGTATCGAGTTTACGTGTCCGGGCAAGCGCAAGCGCGTGTTTACCGTCAAGTTGTTGCAAACCTTTTTTTAGCTGAATCGTGTATTTATCATTTTCATCTTTTTCAATTCGATCGTATGGAACTTCTGCTTCAATACCGCCAATTGCATTGACGACGTCAATGAATGCGTTAAAATTCATCTTTACATAGTAGTCGACTGGGATTTCGAATAATTCTTCAATTGTTTCAATTGCTGCACGGGTTCCACCGAATGCGTGGGCATGCGTGATTTTATCCCTGTACTTGACTTCCGGAATATAAACATATGAATCACGCGGAATGCTGACCAGTTTCACAGACTTATTTCTTGGATTCAACGTTGCCAGGAGGAGTGCATCCGATCGGCTGTTGCTATCACCCTGGTGGCGCGCTTCACTGTCATCGACACCGATGAATAAAATGGAAACATTGTCACTTGCAGGCTCGACTTTCACTTCACGAATTTCAGATTTAGGCCGGTCGGGGACAACTTCATATGCACGAACTGCCGCATTTTCTGCTTTTTTCTGTAAGGAAGCAGCATAGGCCGCCACAACAAGAAATAAGGAAAGCGTAAGAAGAAGCGCAACTTTTATAGCTAAGCGTTTACCAGACGATTTCTTCTGTTTCTTATAATCTTTTCTTTTCATTTCTAGTTCCTCCGGAATCGGCTATGTAAAACTTCCCTTTTTTCATAGCTGATCATATAATTGACACAACTTGTCAAAGAGCAAAGACAACATTACGGGTTACAGGGGCTTCGCGACATAAATGACCACGATCTTTCCTATTATACTATTTTTTTAGTTAGCTGTCGAATTCAAGAAATTCGCTAGAGGCCGACATAATTCCCGCTTGTCCATTCGTCAGCTCAGCCATCCATGCTGTGAAGGTCTCTGCTTCCGCCACCGGAACGTACACGAATAGATTAACACCATCTGAATAAGAAATTTCTTTTAGTGGATAAGGGGATTGTCTTATTTCATTTTCGACTTTTCCGAGCCATGTATAGTCTATTGTTACTTTCATTAAATGATGAAGTTTTCTTTCAACGGTACATGCGGCTGCAATGCCCTCAGACGTTGCGCGGCCATACGCACGAATTAGACCGCCGCCACCGAGTTTGATACCTCCAAAATAGCGTGTCACGACGACGACGGTATCTTTCAGTCCTTGCTTTTTCAACACTTCAAGCATGGGTACACCCGCGGTTCCCGTTGGTTCACCATCATCATTTGCCTTTTGGATGTTGTCGTGTTCGCCAATCATATAGGCTGAACAATTATGGTTAGCATTATGATGTCTTTTTTTGATATCTTGAATGAAGTCGAGGGCCTCATCCTCCGTTTCAGCACGTTTCACGAAGGTAAGAAATCTGGATTTTTGGATAACCAATTCACTCTCTCCATAATTTTTCACTGTAGTATAATCTGCTCGCATTTGCGGCACCTCCATTACTTGTAATACAATCTTAATATCAAGTGGGTACTATGATGCTATAATAAACGAAGTGCGAAAGGAAATCATTATTCCTACAACACTCCTTATTAGTATATATGTCAATTTTCGGGCCTGTAGGCGGGAGGTAACTTATTGAAAGAAAATACAATCGATATCCAAACGCTTGAAACCATCTTCAATAGCATGGTCCGTGCTATGGATCACTCAAAGAACGATATCTTTATTATAAGTGAACAAAGCCGTCGGAGCTTTGAAGATATGAAAAATGAACTTACAATAGTCAAAAACGACATTTCCCGGGCAATAACAGAAGGCGACTATTTGGAAGATATGACGCGTCATTCCCGCCGAAGACTTGCAGACGTTTCGAAAAACTTCATGAATTTTACAGAAGAACAAGTTAGAGAAGCTTATGAAGTGGCAAATGACTTGCTTGTCCGCCTATCCATTAACCGGATGGAAGAGAAGCAACTGCGCGCCCGCCGGGATGACTTAGACAGACGTCTTGTGGTGCTGCTTGAGACAATCGAACGAGCAGATCATCTTGTCAACCAAGTTGCGACTGTTATTAACTATTTGACAACGGATTTAAAAAATGTAGGCGAAGCACTTGAAACCGCAAGGCACAAACAAGAATTTGGCATTAGAATTATCCAGGCACAGGAAGAGGAACGCAAAAGGCTATCTCGCGACATTCATGATGGACCTGCACAAATGTTAGCAAATGTGTTGATTCGTACCGGATTGATTGAAAAGATTTATGTCGAAAAAGGTCCTGAACCTGCACTGGGTGAACTGGCAGATCTTAAGAGCATGGTGAGAAATGCGCTTCATGAAGTCCGTCGTATCATTTATGATCTCCGGCCTATGGCGCTTGACGATCTTGGTCTGATTCCGACATTGAGAAAGTATTTATCGACAATCGAAGAATACGAAAAAGGTGTTGAAATTCATTTCCAAAACATCGGACAAGAGCTGCGTTTTCAAACGAACTTCGAAGTATCGGTCTTCCGGCTTGTGCAAGAATCCGTTTCAAATGCATTGAAACATGGGAAAACGAAGGACATTTGGGTGAAAACTGAATGGCTTCGCGATATAATGAATATTATCGTCAAAGATACTGGACAAGGATTCGATCAAAATGAAGTGAAAGATAAGTCATTCGGTTTGATTGGAATGCGGGAACGGATTGAGTTGTTAAAAGGCAAGATGACAATAATTTCAACGCCTGGCAATGGCACGATAATCCATTTCCAGATTCCACTTCAGAGTGAAATAATTGATGACTAGATGCATGGGGAGGAAATGACTATGACTATTACAAAAATATTAATTGTAGATGACCACCAATTATTCCGTGAAGGGGTAAAGAGAATCCTTGATTTTGAAGATTCTTTTGAAGTTGTTGCCGAAGGAGACGACGGCGGCGAAGTGAACGAACTTTATAGGCAGTGCGAACCGGATGTTGTCCTCATGGATATTAACATGCCGCGCATGAATGGTGTCGATGCGACAGAAAATCTTGTTAAAGAGTTTCCTGACGCAAAGGTAATTATGTTGTCGATTCACGATGACGAATCGTATGTATCGCATGCACTGAAAACAGGTGCACTCGGCTATATGTTAAAAGAGATGGATGCAGATGCGATTGTTCAAGCGATTAAAGTTGTTGCGTTGGGCGGTTCATACCTCCATCCGAAAGTGACGCATAATCTCGTTACAGAGTTCCGCAGATTAAGCGAACGTGAACATAAAGGATCGTTCCAGCAAAATGATATCCGTCGGCCGTTTCACTTACTTACTAAACGTGAGTGTGAGGTATTGCAACTGTTGACAGATGGGCAAAGTAACCGGACAATCGGAGAAACGCTATTCATTTCTGAAAAAACAGTTAAGAATCATGTCTCAAGCATTCTTCAGAAAATGGCTGTAAATGACCGAACACAAGCGGTTGTAACTGCGATTAAAAATGGTTGGGTCGAAGTGAAATAAATTAGATTTTGTTCAAAAAAAGGAGAAAGGCCTTCCAGTTGGAGCGGCCTTTTTACCTGTTCGGGAGGAAAAAAGATGAAAAAGATGATTGTCCCTATAAGTATGTCAGTCCTTTTACTGCTTGGTGCTTGTGGTAAGGATGAAGGAGGCCCTGTTGAAACGGGCTCTGTCAATGACGGTGAAGCAACAAATGAATACGGCTCGATCAATCATGGTGTGGATGAGAAAAAAGTGGGATTCAGCTTGTCGGGAGAGACGATAGAAGAAGCGTCTGGTGTTCCGGCTGATGAGAAAAAACAACTTTTAGCTGTACTTGACAGGAATATGGAGACATTGAATAAGCAGGATCTCGATGGCTATTTGGCCACGCTGTCAGCGAAAGACTATGATCTTGAGGAAGAACGCGCCTTTATGGCAGACCATTTCAAGGAGTATGAGCTAAAGCGTGAAGTATCGAATGTAACTATTGTGAAATACTCTGATACGGAAGCCCAAGTATTTTCAAATTTGACGACAACGTATAAACAATTGTCCACAGGTCTTGTAACGAAGCCGACTGGCAGACAAGTGACCGTATTTACGAAAAATGACGGCGACTGGAAAGTGGCATCCGTGCATTACATTGGTGATGATGGAGAGAAACAAGAGTGAAATTATGTAGGACTTCCGGCTTTTTGGCCGAAAGTCTTTTTTTGTTCCAAGAGCTATTAAAATCTCGTACTATGGATAACCTGCGAAAGATGATAATTCATGTCCAGTATCTAGCGCTTAGGGCTATAGGATACAACTCATGCAATGAGTGGGATTGAACTTCATCCCTCATTGGGCAATCCTCCTCCAAGTAAAAGCATAAATTCCATAAATTTGTAGGTTGTTTTTTCAATGATGCGGGCATACAATAGGTATGCGAACTAATGTTCCTACTTGGAGAGAGGAGTGACTATAATGCCTTTAATTCCTGCGGAGGCATTGCCGTATTTTGAGAACATGATTTATTTGCCGATGCTTCTTATTATATTAGCGAGAGATCGGGAATCAATTGAAAAAGGTTCATTCAAACTGAAAGGCCCTTATGTCAAGATTGTTGACGAAGCTGCAAAGTTTGCACGGACCGAACTGAAGAAAACTAAAATCTATTTACGTCGCCATAACATGAAAGTCATACGGAGGAAAACGGACGCCACCTTCACCGAGTATGTTTTTATGCACGGCGGCTATGAAGACCACAGACGCTATTTGAACGTCCGCCTCCGCAATCGGACAGAAGAACTGTTAGGCATATACTTTGCAATGGCCGAAAGTTAAGTCAATCGTCGTCCTCAGTGTCATTATAATCTTCAAACTCTTCAAAGACGGAAGGTCTGTTTAGCTGTCTTTGTTTCTTCAAGAAGTTTTTTTCGAGAAGAGTAGCGACTGCATATTGACGGTACATAGTCGCGGCTGAAATATTCACCTTGAAAGAACGATTATTTTCTAAATGGATAATAGAGTCCATATTGTCTTGCTCTATATTTTCGATTGCACTGTAAGAAATCCAGACATTCTGTTCAGAAGCTGGAGACATGGTAGGTAGGAAGATATAAGGTACCCCAAAGTCATGAGCTACGATAATCGGAGTTTTATGTCGTTTGCCTAGCGCAAGTTTCGCTGTATTTGTTGAATTTTGCAAAGAACCTCCATAAAAATCGCAGGACTTTCTAACAATGTGGATGGGCTTTCTTGGAACACTGAATTCGCCGTTTCGTTCGACGACATTTGTTGAAATTTTATTCCCTTTGATTACAGGTTGTAACATAAACGTGTCGAAGGAAACAATGTAATTTCCATTTTCATTCTTTTTCCCCAAATTAATGCACCCCTTATAATTTTTAGTCTTAAAATCACATTATAAGTCAGAAAATTATAAATGCAACCATTTTGTTGGTTAATATGTACTATTTTGCCTGTTGGTTCCATTAACCTGTCGAATCTACAGTTTTTGGGGGCTGAATTAACCGGTCTTTAATGAGTTTACAGGACTATTTATGATTGGCCAATAGTAAAAAGGCCTTCTCACCTATTTAAGTGAGAAGGCCATCATTTTCATAAAGAATAAGAAGTTATACGTTTTTCAAGCTACTCAGGCGCTTGCGCTTTTCTTGTTGTCTAGCTCGAGCGCCTTTAGCTTAAAGCCTTCCAGCACTTTTCTTATTTTTGATAATCGATTGCTGCAGCCCCGAGTGTTTTTGCGGCCAGAAGCATTGCGCTTTCATCAAAGTCGAATTTCGGATGATGATGCGGATAAGGATGCTCCGGTTTTGCACCTGTGAAGAAAAACGTTCCAGGTACTTTTTCCAAATAGTACGCAAAATCTTCGCCACCCATTTGCGGCGTTGATTCGACGACAGATTCAACGTTAAGGATGCTTTCTGCTACAGTTTTTAGAAATTCCGTCTCAGCTTCGTGATTGACAACGGCAGGATATCCGCGTACATATTCAAAATCAATGGTACAGTCATTTGCAAGTGCAGTTCCGTCAATGACACGTTTCATCTCACGTTCCATTAAGTCACGAATTTTTGGATTGAATGTTCGGACTGTACCACCCAATGTTGCTGAATCGGCTATGACATTGAAAGCATTTTGTGCGACAAATGATCCAATGGATAATACAGCGGAATCGATTGGATTGACGCGTCGGGAAACGAGTTGCTGTAAATTCATAACCAGTTGGGCACCGATGACAATGGCATCTTTCGTTTGATGTGGAGCTGCACCGTGACCGCCGGCGCCTTGAATTATAATGTCAAAACGGTCGGCGGCTGCCATGACAGGACCGGTTAAATATTCGATTGTCCCGGAAGGTGTCAACGACCATAGATGCGTTCCGAAAATGACATCGACTCCATCGAGGCAACCGTCTTCAATCATCGAAATAGCACCGCCTGGGGCATACTCTTCCGCATGTTGGTGGATAAAGACATACTCACCGGTAAGGTCTTCTTGCAACTCATGAAACGCTTTTGCAAGCTGGAGGAGCGTTGCCGTATGCCCGTCGTGGCCACAGGCATGCATGACACCGGGAACAGTCGATTTATAGGGTACATCTTTTTCATCTTGAATCGGTAGGGCATCAAAATCTGCACGCAGTGCGACTGTCTTGCCTGGCCTTCCGCCTGATACCCGTGCTACAACTCCATTACCGCCAACCCCTTGCTGTACTTCAATCCCAAGTTCAGCATAAAAATTATATATATATTGCGCAGTATTTTTTTCCTTGAAAGATAGTTCAGGATTCATGTGAAGATGACGGCGAATAACGACCATATCCTCGTAAGCGCTTTCAAGTTTTTCGAATAATTGCTCTCTCAATCGATTACCCCTCTCTAAATGCCACTAGTTTGAATGTTTCTACTTCATTATAGCAAACATTCGATGAGGGACAATGGTAGGGCAGAAAAAATAACCGTGTCCTGCAGCAACAAAGAGGGATGAAGTTCAATCCCACTCTGCTGCATGGCTTGCTTTATGCAGGCCTCAGGTCACGCGTTTGTGTACTTACTCCTTTGTTGTATAAGTTGTTACATAAGGAGCGCTTGAAAAGATATGGGGTGTATTGTCGACCCCAGTTTCTGAATTTGGTGAGTGGGCCTTGTCGAAAGAGGAGGAGTTTTTCCACCTTGTATAATGGGCGCTCTCGGACCATTCTGTCATCACGATATAGGTGTCGGAATCGAGTGGACGGAGCAAACGGAAAGCAACAAATCCGAGTTCAGAATCAATGGCACCCGCACGTTCTGCAAAGCGATGTTCGAAAATGGGACGCCCTTCATCCGTGACAGGAATATTATTGAAAACGAAATAGCCGTCATCTTGAAGCGTTCCGGACGTGCCGATTACTTCGTAGCGACGTGGTGTTTGAAACACCGTTTTCCCTTCTGTTTCATGTAACAGAAGGGAATTGCCTTGTCCATGCATGGCAATCAGACCTTCCGCCGCGTACTTTTCTTTTAAAGTAATCATAAATTCAGGTGTACCGGATGTCATATAAATATTCATTTCCAAAAAACCTCCTTACAGTTCTTATCTATCTATTTTCCCCTATTTGAGAACTTAAAACAAACTTTGACGAAATGATGGCAAAAAAATAGAAAGTAAGCACAATTGTATGAATAACGGGGCTAAACGCTATACTTTGCAGGGAGAAACGTCTATATTAAGTACGGATATGTAACACGGAAATAGTTAATTTAGAAAGAGGGAATAGACTAAATGACAAAATTCAATGATACACTTTTGCGCGCTGCGAGAGGCGAAAAGATTGATCATACACCTGCCTGGTATATGAGGCAGGCAGGCCGTTCACAACCGGAATATTTGAAAGTCAAAGAGAAATACTCACTTGAAGAAATCACACACCAGCCGGAACTTTGCGCATATGTAACGAAGCTTCCAGTCGATCAATACAATGTTGACGCAGCAATCCTCTACAAAGACATCGTCACGCCATTACCTGGAATTGGTATCGATGTGAAAATCAAAGCAGGTGTCGGTCCGGTTATCTCGAATCCTATCCGCACTGTTCAAGATGTCCATAATCTTGGTGATTTATCGCCGGAGGATGATATTCCTTTTGTTCTTGAAACGATTAAAATACTGACGAAGGAACAACTGAATGTTCCGCTTATCGGCTTTGCGGGCGCTCCATTTACACTTGCGAGTTATATGATCGAAGGTGGTCCTTCGAAAAGCTATAACTTGACGAAGTCATTTATGGTATCTGAGCCGGAAGCATGGTTCGCATTAATGGACAAACTGGCGGATATGACGATTACGTATATTACTGCACAAGTTAATGCGGGTGCAAAAGCTATCCAGATCTTCGATTCGTGGGTAGGAGCATTGAACGTTTCCGATTACCGAATCTTCATCAAACCAGTAATGACACGTATTTTTACAGAACTGCGTAAATTGAATGTTCCACTGATAACATTCGGTGTCGGCGCAAGCCACTTGGCAAACGAATGGCATGACTTGCCTGTAGACGTTGTTGGTCTTGACTGGCGCCTGTCCATCAAAGAGGCAGGAGAACGCGGTCTAACGAAGCCGTTGCAAGGGAATCTTGATCCGTCATTGTTGCTTGCTGATTGGAATATTATCGAAGAACGTGCAAAAGTAATCATCGAGCAAGGCGTGGAGCATGGCAACCACATTTTCAATCTTGGCCATGGTGTGTTCCCAGACGTGAAACCAGCAACTTTGAAAAAACTAACTGAATTTGTTCATGAATATAGTGCACAGCTGCGTAAATAACGTGCTGATCCAAACGAAGAGGTGAATGTTATGACAAAGAAACAAATGGGACTTTTAGTGATGGCTTATGGAACTCCGAATAAGGAAGAGGATATAGAATCGTATTATACGCATATCCGGCACGGTCGCCCGCCAGCACCCGAACAATTGGAGGATCTTCGCAATCGTTATGAGGCAATTGGCGGGATTTCCCCGCTTGCTAGGATTACCGAAGACCAGGCAAATACGCTTTGCAATCGTCTGAATGAAGTGCAGGATGACATTGAATTTAAGGTCTATATCGGGTTGAAACATATTGCACCATTTATTGAGGATGCGGTAGAAAAAATGCATGAAGACGGTATAACAGAAGCGGTCTCAATTGTACTGGCACCACACTTCTCGACGTTTTCTGTCAAATCATACAACGGTCGCACGAAAGAAGAGGCCGACAAGCATGGCATCGCAATTACTTCTGTCGAAAGCTGGTACAAACAGCCGAAGTTTATTGAATACTGGGCTGATAAAGTACGCGGTACATACGAAAGTATGAGTGATGAAGAACGTGCGGGCGCATGCCTGATTGTGTCAGCGCATTCCTTGCCTGAAAAGATTATCGCGAACGGCGATCCATATCCGGAGCAGTTGAAAGAGACGGCTGATTTAATAGCTGCGGCTGCAGGTGTGAAAACCTACGAACTAGGCTGGCAAAGCGCAGGGCAAACGCCTGAACCATGGCTTGGCCCGGACGTTCAAGACTTGACGCGTGACTTGCATAATGAAAAAGGATATACAACATTTGTGTATACGCCAGTCGGGTTTGTTTCCGACCATCTCGAAGTACTATTTGACAACGACTATGAATGCAAAGTCGTTTGTGATGAAATCGGTGCTTCCTATTATCGCCCCGAAATGCCGAACATCGATCCGCTATTCGTGGATGCGATGGTAGCAGCGGTATTCGAAAAGATGGAAGAAGCCTAATATGATTGAAAGAAAGAGATGATGGACATGAACGGACAAAACAAGAAAGTCGTCATCGTCGGGGGAGGAATTACGGGCCTCTCCGCGGCGTTCTATATGCAGAAAGAAGCACGCGAAAAAGGCCTCCCGCTCGATGTCATCCTTGTCGAAGCATCGAACCGACTTGGCGGCAAGATCCAGACAGTGAGACGAAACGGTTTTGTCATTGAGCGTGGTCCGGATTCATTCCTTATCCGCAAGAAAAGTGTAGGTGTCCTTGCAGAAGATCTCGGCATCGAAGGAGATCTAGTTAGAAATGCAACAGGACAAGCGTACGTACTTGTAGGGGGCGAACTGCATCCAATTCCAGGCGGATCGGTTATGGGGATTCCTACGAAAATCGGTCCTTTTTTGAAAACAGGATTGTTTTCATGGGCTGGAAAACTGCGCGTAGCCGGTGATTTTGTTCTCCCGCGCTCAAGCGTCAAAGGCGATCAGTCGCTCGGCGGTTTTTTCCGAAGACGTTTTGGCGGTGAAATCGTTGAGAACTTGATCGAACCATTACTATCAGGCGTTTACGCAGGCGATATCGACCATATGAGCTTGGAATCGACATATCCACAGTTTTACGCAGTGGAAAAGAAACACCGAAGCCTTATTCTTGGGATGAAAAAAACAACACCGAAACAAGTGCCGCAGAAGGATGGACACGGCGCTAAAAAAGAAGGCGTCTTCCATACGTTCCGCAATGGGCTTGAAACAATTGTTGAAGCAATCGAGCAGCAACTTGAACCGGACTCCATCATGAAAGGCGTCCGGATTGATGCAATCGAGGGACCAGAAAGTGCCGGAGAAAAAACGGTTCTTGAAATGAATGACGGCCGAAAAATTGAAGCAGATGCAGTTATTCTCACGACGGGGCATGAAATGGCGGGCCGCTTGTTCGCGCCGCACGGATTATTGCAAGATCTGAGAGAAATACCGACAACATCTGTTGCTACAATCGCCTTGGCTTTTCCTGAAGAACATGTAGTACAGGACAAAGAAGGAACCGGTTTCCTTGTCTCGAGGAGCAGCGATTATTCAATTACAGCATGCACATGGACACATCGGAAATGGCCTACGACAACGCCGGATGGAAAGGTACTTATCCGTGCATTTGTAGGCCGAGTAGGCGACGAAGCGATTGTCGACTTATCTGATGCTGAAATCGAGAAGATTGTTCTTTCGGACCTCGGTAAAATCATTGAAATAAAAGGAGAGCCGGATTTCACGGTTGTCACCCGCTGGAAAAAAGACCGGCCGCAATACCGGGTTGGCCACAAACAGCGAATTGCAGAAGCACGTGCGGAACTTAAGTCGAAGTTTCCACAAGTGAAATTAGCCGGCGCATCTTATAATGGCGTCGGATTACCCGATTGCATTGATCAGGGAAGAGCCGCGGTGAAAGAAGTGCTGGACGATTTATTTGATTGAGTAAAAGTACCGAAGCGGATTTACAGGAATTCTTTATGTAAACTTATTATAGATGATAAAAAAGTCCGCCCTTGGGTGGACTTTTTTGTTGGATAAAGGGTATGTAAGATACATAGAAGATTATCGAAAAGAGGAATAGATATGAAAAGATACATATGGGGACTAATTTGTGCTGTGTTGCTATTGACGGGTTGCACCAAAGGAGAAGCAGAGGAAGGGCTAATGCCAAGTGATGATTTTCTCATCATCGCCCATCGTGGCGCATCAGCTTATGTTCCGGAAAACACGCTGGCATCTTATGGATTGGCGGAAGAGCTTGATGCCGACTATATTGAACTAGACATACATTTGACAAAAGACGGACAACTTGCCGTCATGCATGACGCGGATATATCCGGTACGACAGAAGCCAACGGGGAAATCGGTACATTAACACTCGCTGAGTTGAAGGAACTCTCCGCGAACTTTCGACGTGAGGATGAGAAGAAAAAAGCTGTAAATGGTCCATCCGAAGAATTTGCAGTGCCTACACTCAGTGAAGTGTTCGATCAATTCGGGAACAATATGAATTTCATCGTAGAGTTAAAGGATCCGAAAGACTATCCTGGAATCGAAGAAAAACTGGTCGATGCATTGAAAGAGCATGACATGATCGGATTTGATGGGGACAGCCATCCGAAAGTGGCAATCCAATCTTTCAGCAAAAAAGGGTTAAAACGTGTACATGAATTAAATGCAGATATCCCGCTTTTACAACTCATTTCATTTGATGAGGATGAAGAGGCGAAACTGTCAAAAAAAGAACTGGATGAACTGTTGACATACGCATCAGGGATGGGTGTAAGCTATGAAGCATTGACGGCGCCTTTTATAAAGAAAATGCATGAAAAAGGGCTCGCAGTTTACGCGTATACGGTTATCGATGCTGAAACAGCGTTACAACTGAAAGCAATCGGAGCAAATGGCGTGCACACAGACCGTCCTGACATACTGGATAAGTAAAGAAAAACAGCCGCAGAGATGAAATCTCCACGGCTGTTTTTAGAGTTATAGGATATTGCAATCGTCGCATTTGTTGCCATAGCATTCATGTTGCTCTTCGATTTCCTTACCACATGATGTACAAATTTTAGCAGGTAGGTTTTTGAAAAAATCGATAACATTTTCAAGCATAGCTCCTTTACCTCCTTACCTAATTGTATTAGTACTAAACTATATTTAAGTGGTGTAATAGTACAGGGTTAGTAAAAAAATCACAAGATATTGCAGTTGTCGCATTTGTTACCGTAGCACTCATGCTGTTCTTGGATTTCCTTACCGCATGATGTACAAACCTTCGCAGGCAAGTTTTTGAAAAACTCGATGACATTCTCAATCATAGTTTCATTCTCCCCTTTCAATTTGTACTATAACTAAATCTGTTATTAGTAGTGTATTATAACAGACTTACAAATGTCAATAGATTTGACGTTTTATTCTGAAAAGTTTAAAGAGGGGTCTTCTTTGCTTAAAAATGATAAAATAGTCGAGAAGCTATTTATAGGGAGCGATAACTATGCATTTTATTGATAATAAAGGAATTACAGATCCGCATATCAATTTAGCAATCGAGGAATACGTTCTTAAGAATATGGATATTGATAAAGATTCATTTTTGCTGTTCTATATTAACGAGCCATCCATCATCGTCGGCAAAAACCAGAATACAGTGGAAGAGATCGATACGGAATACGTGGAAGCAAACGGTATTCATGTTGTTCGTCGTCTATCTGGCGGGGGTGCTGTCTACCATGATCTTGGCAACCTGAATTACAGTTTTCTTACCAAAGATGATGGCGAGTCGTTCCGCAACTTCAAAAAGGTGACAGAACCAGTTGTTCAAGCACTCGCAGAAATGGGCGTCAAAGCAGAACTACTAGGCCGTAATGATATTCTTGTTGAGGGACGTAAAGTTTCAGGCAACGCACAGTTTTCAACAAATGGCCGTATGTTCAGTCACGGGACGCTCATGTTTGATACAGAAATCGAACGTGTCGTTTCAGCACTTAAAGTACGAAAAGACAAAATTGAATCAAAAGGCATCAAATCGATTCGTAGCCGTGTCGCGAATATTTCTGAATTTCTCAAAGAGCCAATGACAATTGAACAGTTCAGGATGGAAATACTGAAATCGATTTTCGGCGGGGAAGAAAAGATTCAATATTTGGAGCTGACAGATGAGGACTGGGACAACATCCGCAAACTTTCTGCAGAGCGTTATGCAAACTGGGATTGGAATTACGGCAAATCACCGAAGTTCAATATGCAACACTCACACAGATTCCCGGTAGGCGGCATCGATGTCCGTATCCAAGTGAAAAAAGGCATCATGGAAGACGTCAACATTTTCGGCGACTTTTTCGGTGTCGGGGAAGTAGCAGTCATCGAAGAAAGCTTGACTGGCGTCCAGTATGAAAGACAGGCAATCAGTGAAGCCCTCGCTTCAATCGATATTCCGACATATCTAGGAGGAATTACGAAAGAAGAATTCCTTCAATTGATTTATTGATAAAAGTGGGAGCCTGACAATATGTCAGGCTTTTTTCTTTTTTAGATTACCTTCTTTTCAAGTGAGAAAGGTGTAGATGATTTTATAGCATGGGTGACTGATCATATAACGTGGTTAGCTGCTCAAATAGCGTGGCAGACCGCTCAAATAATGTTGTCGACCGCTCATATAACACAACCAACCAATCATAAAACTCCACAAACCGATCATATCCCCCCGCCCCCGCCAAACCCAACAATATTTCCAAAAACCTGCCAACCGCCAGAGCTATTTTTAAGTTATAATGAAAAGAAGTGTGAAAGGGGACTGACCTATGGAAAACCATCGTATATTCATAGTTGAGGACGATAAGAAAATCGCGCAATTATTAGCAGACACGCTCAGGAAATACCAATACGACGTTGCAATCGTCGAAGATTTCGAACGAGTCACCGAAGAAAGCCTTGCATTTAATCCGCATCTCATTCTACTTGATATTAATCTGCCTTCTTATGACGGCTATTATTGGTGCCGTCAACTTCGTCAACATACTACGTGTCCTATACTATTCATTTCCGCACGATCTGGTGACATGGACCAAGTATTTGCGCTGGAAAATGGCGGCGATGATTTCATAACGAAACCTTTTCATTATGAAATCGTCCTTGCAAAAATAAGAAGTCATCTGCGCAGAACATTTGGTGAATATGCTCCGAATCAATCCGAACGTACCGTGAAAATCGGAGCGCTTAATCTATACATCGAGCGGATGGAACTGCATATTAAAGAAAATATTGTGCCATTGCAAAAAAAGGAGTGTGTCATCCTTGAATTGTTGATGGATGCTGTACCGAAAGTTGTTTCCCGGGAAAGTTTATTGGAAGAATTATGGGACGACCAGTCATTTGTCGATGAAAATACGTTAAATGTTAATATGACACGCGTACGGAAAAAACTTGCCGATTACGGGGTTTTATCTACTATTGAAACTGTGCGTGGCGCAGGTTATCGCTTCGTATTGGCATCGGAGGAATCATGAAGAATGTGATGCTTTTTCTGAAAGACCATATATCCTTCCTTATATTTCAAGGAATTCTTATTCTGTTCATGATGCTGATATACTGGCTGGATGGTTTCAGGAATGTTAATACTGCCATCTACACGATCAGCATGAGTATGCTGTTGACCGGGGGCTACCTTCTTGGGAAATTCATTATAAGGCGTTCATTTTACGAGGCGATCATACGCAAGCCAGAAAAAATGGAAGACGCACTTATTCGCTATCCGCAAGGCCCGGAACATCGGCAAACAACCGAATTTACTCGTGAATTGTACAAGTTATATCAAAATGAAGTACAACGGCTGTATGCGGCTCAACATCGCCAGCTTCATTTCATGAATCAGTGGGTGCATCAGATGAAAACGCCAATTTCCGTTATGGGGCTTCTGTTGCAGGAAAAAGATGATTTGGACCGCAACAGCATCATTGAAGAAGTCGAAAAAATAAGGAACGGCCTCGAATCTGTGCTCGTCAATGCACGGCTTGAGACATTTGAACAGGATATGCAAATCGAACGGATCGGCTTGAAACAATTGGTGCAAGAAATTGTGACAGATCATAAGCGGCTATTCATCACAAATGGCGTGTTTCCGGTTATTTCAATCGATGACAATTTTCTTGTTGCCACCGATGTGAAATGGATGAAAATCGTCATTGGGCAGTTCATTACCAATGCGGTGAAATATACGTTTGATGAAGGAAAGAAGGTTCATTTAACCGCAGCTTGTACAGGTCATGGGCTGAAACTGGCGATTCGGGATGAAGGAATCGGTATCCCTTCTTCAGATTTGAACCGCGTGAGAAAAGCGTTCTTCACGGGTGAAAATGGCAGGCTGACGGGTGAATCGACCGGTATGGGTCTTTATATTGCGTCGGAAGTCTGCAATCGGCTTGGCCATCCGCTATCAATCGAATCAGAGGCGGGAAATGGGACAACAGTGACAGTGTTGTTTGAAAACGGAGAGGCAGGAGAGACGGATGAAACCGAACACAATCGTGGAGCTGGAGGAAGTAACGAAGATTTATGAAGGCAAAGTGATGCACCGGGCATTGAACCGTCTCGACTTTGATGTAGAGGAAGGCGAGTTCGTGGCAGTAATGGGCCCATCAGGAAGCGGAAAGACAACTTTGTTGAACTTAATCTCGACGATTGCTTTGCCGACATACGGGCGCCTGATGATAAATGGAATCGAACCGGAAGTACTCAAACCAAACGAACTGGCGCTGTTTAGACGGCGCAATCTAGGATTCGTTTTTCAAGATATTAATTTGCTTCAAATGCTGACAGTTGAAGAAAATCTTGTCCTGCCACTGACGCTCGATGGACAAACCGTTCCTCAAATGGAAAAACGAGTTGCAGAAGTTGCAGCTAGGCTCGATTTGTCAGATATCTTGAATCGCAGACCCGATGAGTTATCGGGTGGACAAGCACAGCGAACAGCAATTGGCCGTGCATTGATTCATAAGCCGAAAATCATTTTGGCTGATGAACCGACGGGTAATCTTGACTCGAAGTCTGCAAAGGACGTTCTTGAATTGCTTAGTCATATTAATAAAACCGAGAAAAAGACTGTAATCATGGTGACACATGATCCCATTGCAGCGAGTTATTGCGACCGTGTGCTATTCATAAAAGACGGCGAATTTTTCAATGAAATCTACAAAGATGAAAGGCGTCAGACGTTTTTTCAACGTATTTTGAATGTCTTGTCGCTTCTCGGAGGGAATGTCCATGACCTTTCGTCAGTTCGCTTACCGTAATGTCATTCGAAATAGACGGGTCTACGCTGCATTTTTAATGGCGAGCGTTTTTTCAGTTATGGTATTTTTTCTCTATTCCATGCTACTGTTCCATCCGTCCATAGAAGATCGGTTTGTGCAGGGGATTGCGTTTATGGGCATGGGCATAGCTGAAATCATTTTGTATATTTTCACTGTGTTTTTCCTGTTTTATTCGATGCGTGCATTTTTACAAGCACGATCGAAGGAATTTGGCATATTGCTCCACTTAGGTATGGCGAAGCGGCAATTGAACCGTCTTATTTTCTTGGAGACAATGATTATTGGAGTTGCCTCGATTGTAGCGGGGACGATTCTAGGGTATATGTTTTCGAAATTCTTTTTCATGATTATCCGGGAAATTGTACTCTTACCGGCTTTGCCACTTTATTTATCATGGGAACCATTTGCACTGACAATAGGTGCTTTCATGAGTCTCTTTATACTCATTTCGTACGTCGCGCCGGTCTTCATCCGGACAGGGGAAGTAGCAGATCTTATACAGGGAGATATTAGCAGCCAAGGAGCATACGGTTATTCAAAGGTCCGCGGCTATCTAGGGTTGATCTTCCTTGGCATGTCGTATGTTATGGCGGCATCGACGTCGAATTCTGTTGTCATCGGGCTGCTCTTTTTCTTGCCGCCGCTCGCTACGATAGGGACTTTTTACTTTTTCACGGATTCATTGCCATTGCTGTTACATAAGCTTCGTAATCGAAAACGATTGTATTGGCATCAGTTCTGGCTGCTGTCAATTTCAGAAGGTGCCGTCCGGCTACGTGAAAATGCACGCATGTTTTTCATTGTAACAATGGTGTCCACGATAGCATTCATGTCAGTTGGCATACTTGCCTCGCTTACTTCGTTTGCTTCGCAATATCGAGAAACGCATCCGCTGGGTCTCGTTTACAAGAGTACACAGAAGAATGAACTTGAAAGAAAGCATATTGCAAAGCTCGTCGATGAATTAGATACAGAACGAATCGATTATTCCCTTATTAGATTCCAAGTATTGGAGCAGACCTCCTCATTTACGGAAAATCCGGTAGCGATATTGAAGTCATCTAATGTCAATATGCTTGCACATTCGTTCGGTTATCCAGCAATGGACTTGGAAGAAGGCGAAGCCGTATTTCTTCCACCGTCAGCGTCATCATTTGACCAGCTAAAGGATAGAACTGTGAAAACGCTTCTCGAAGAAAGTAATGTATCTATCCAGATAGAAGGCGCCTATCCGCACCAATTGTTTTCAGCGTATTCCATCGCGACGAACGCCATCATATTGAATGATGCAGATTATGATAAAGTGTTTGAAAGTGGATTCACTGAAGGATTTAAGGCATTTTCCTACTATGCATTCAATGTTCCAGATTGGCAACAAACAAAGGTTATCGGGCTATCCATCGAGGCGAAGGTTTCGGAATCATTCCTAGCAGGAGATTCTGGAGAGTTGCCGTATTCGTTTGAAAATCCAGGCTTAAATTATTCTGTTATCCGGACGACGTTTTCATTATTGTTGTTTATCGGATTACTGCTGGCGGCAGTATTTTTCCTAGCGGCGGGCAGTTTCATTTATTTCAGGCTCTATACTTCACTTGAGAGTGATCGTAAACAGTTTGATGTACTGCGGCGCATGGGTATTACGGACCGCGAATTCAAAAAAATCGTCAACCGGCAATTAATCCCGCAATTTTTCTTCCCATGGGGAGTCGCTTTTGTTCATAGTTCGTTTGCATTTCTCTCTTTACAAGTGATTTGGGATGCACTGGCGGAAATATCGATTGTAAAAGAATTAGTCCTTGTTCTTGCCGGGTTTACGTTGATGCAAATTTTTTATTTCTATTTAATACGTTGGCGCTATCTTGCGCATATAAAAGCATAGTGATAACTTAGGAGTTTTCATAATATAGGTTTATACAGTGGAGGGAGGAAGTGCATCCCTCTTTTTTGCGTAGGGCATGGCGAATTTAGGCTGCCTTACCCTAAACGGCCGCTTCCGCTTTTCGACTGTTTAGCTCCAGCGCCTAGGGGCTCGGGTCATAAGTCAAATTGGCTGTGCGGGAAGAGCATCGCGTCGCCAATTCGTCTTATGCCTGTCGCCCCTGAACAGGCGCTTCTGCTTTTCGGTTGTCTAGCTCCAGCGCCTAGGGGCTCGGGTCATAAGTCAAATTGGCTGTGCGGGAAGAGCACCGCGTCGCCAATTCGTCTTATGCCTGTCGCCCCTGAACAGGCGCTTCCGCTTTTCGAGTCTTGTATTGTCTGAACTTTTCTTATATAATGATATTGATAGGTTATGAATGGCTATTCATTCAATCAAAAGGGGATGAACTTATGAATCTAGTTACTCGAGTGCGGGAAACGGCATTGACACAGCCTGAAAAAGCGGCTTATCACTTCATGGGGAAAGATACATCGTATGCGGAGTTTGATCAGTCAGTGTCGATGTTTGCCTCGGCGTTGCAAGATCTTGGCATTGGCAAAGGGGACCATGTCGCATTTCTTCTGGGGAATACACCACACTTTTTAATTTCGCTTTATGCGACAATGCGAATCGGTGCAACAGCGATTCCAGTTAATCCGATTTACACGCCGGACGAAATTTCGTACATCATACATAATAGTGATGCCAAGGCGGTTATCGCGCTGGACCTTCTTCTGCCACTAGTTGAGCAGGCGGCGGGTGCATTCCCGACAGTTAAACATTATGTGATTTGCGAAACACTTCCAGAAACGCCGGAAAAGATCGCTGCACTGCCGGAAGCAGTAAAGTCGAAAGTCCTTTCATTCACACAGCTGATTGCGACAGGGAAACCGAATGTGGAACCCGTTACTGTGGATGAAAATGAAACCGCTATCATCTTGTATACGTCGGGAACGACAGGCCAGCCAAAAGGTGCGATGCTGACGCATAACAACTTGTATTCAAATGCGCGCGACGTTGCGGACTACCTTGGTTACTCGGAAGATGACCGTGTTGTGGCGACACTTCCAGTATTTCATGTCTTCGCACTGACAGTAGTCGTTAATGCTCCGCTCGTGAAGGGTGCAACGATTTTGCTAATGCCGCGCTTCAGCCCAGCGGAAGTGTTCAAAGTCGTGAAGGAACAGCAGGCGACTATTTTCGCGGCTGTGCCGACAATGTATAACTTCCTTTACCAGTATCCTGATTCAGCTCCGGATGATTTCAAATCGGTTCGGACTACAATTTCTGGCGGATCATCATTGCCTGTCGCATTGCTTCACAATTTCGAGGAGAAGTTCAATACACGTATTTCAGAAGGATACGGTCTTTCAGAAGCATCACCTGTAACATGCTTCAATCCGCTTGACCGCGAACGTATCCCAGGTTCAATCGGAACAGATATTATTAATGTCGAAAACAAAGTCGTTGATGAGCTGGGCAATGAAGTTCCAGATGGTGAAGTCGGCGAACTTGTCGTACGAGGACCGAACGTCATGAAAGGCTATTACAAAATGCCTGAGGAAACCGAATCGGCTATCCGTGACGGCTGGCTGTATACGGGTGATATGGCTAAACGTGATGAAAACGGCTACTTCTATATCGTTGACCGTAAAAAAGACCTTGTCATCGTAGGCGGCTACAATGTCTATCCACGTGAAGTCGAAGAAGTATTATTCACTCACCGTGACATAGTTGAAGCAGCTGTCATCGGTTTGCCGGATCCTAATTTCGGCGAAGCAGTTCACGCATTTGTCGTGTTGAAAGACGGAATTATCCCTAACGAAGCAGCATTGATGGAGTTCTGCGCGGCTCGTTTGGCGAAATACAAAGTACCGCAACGAATCGAGTTTTTGGACGAACTACCGAAAAACACAACTGGTAAAATATTAAGACGGTCATTGAAAGATCAAGTGAGACTGTAAATAGCGAGGCCTTCTCGAGGTAAATGAGAAGGCTTTTTTTGATGGTTTGATTTTTGGGCGGATGAATCACATTACTTCAAAAAGTTCTTTCAAACAAGTTCAACCTATTTTAAGACTTTTTCCGGGTTTATCTGAATGAGATGAAAGTCAAATCGAAACAGGCATGTCAATGGTTCGTTTTTTAACCTTTAATGAACTTCTCATTCGTGCATTAAGAAAGAAACCTCTTCCCGGGGAAAGAGGTTTCTTTCTTACTCTATTTGTTTAGGGAGAATATTTTGGAAAACAGTCATTAGTTAGAAGGTGAAGCGGCTTTTACGATTGTAGTTCTGTTGTTATCGACCACAGCAAGGATAGTGATTGTTACTTGGTCGTTGTTGGTCATAGCAAGAACGTCGCTTTTTGCTCGGAAGTTGTGGACCAACGGTAGAGCATCGCTTGTTGCTTGTGTGTTTTTGACCGCACCAGCATCGCTTGTCGCAAGGATGCTGTTGTTTACCACAAGAGCGTCGCTTGTCGCAAGTACGCTGTTTTTTGCAGCAAGAGCGCCGTTTATCGCAAGTACGCTCTTTTTTGCAGCAAGAACGTCGCTTATCGCAAGTATGCTGTTTTTTGCAGCAAGAGCGTCGATTACTGCTTGTACGCTGTTTTTTACAGCAAGAACACCGATTACTGCTTGTATGCTGTTGGTGATTCGAAGTGCAGCACTCGTCGTTATACGTTTGATGGCTGTTACTGGAAGGTTCCTGGAACAAAAAGTTTTCTAATCCCAAAAGGCCAACCTGATTAATCGCTTTTTGTATTTGATCATCAAAAGGTAGTGACATGTTTAAACCTCCTTTCTTGTTGGACGGAGAAAGGAGGTGTACTCCCATATTCTTTTTACAGAACAGATTCAGAGGCACTACACGCTCCTTACTCTCCCTCTTAAGGTACGTAGATGTACCAACGGTGTAAGAGGCAAACGCACACACTTGTAAAATAATTATGTACAGACGAGGTGAAAATCGCACCTTAACCTATAACGAAGTGAATTTTTAGCAGCTTAAAGCGAAGTTATAAATCAAGCCAGCAATGCGGTAAAGGATACCGCGTCGCTGGCTCGTTACAGGTGTCTTGCACTGTTCTCATTTCCTGTTATTTTCTCCTGCCCGAAGGTCGTTTGCCGGGACCATGTTTATCTCTGCTAGGAGAGGATTGATTACGTGAAGTGTTTCGATAGCTGTTAACTCTACCCGGGTTATCACGGGGATCCTGAGACATTAATTCATCCAACCCCAAGCGATCGGTTTTTTCCTTTGCTTTTTGTATTTCATCTTCGAAAAATAGTGACATGTCCATCCTCCTTTCTCACTTATTGAGAGAAAGGAGATGTAGATAACCTTCTTTATGAACACCTTAACGCTATAGAGTGAATCCTTCCTCTCTTCTTAAAGTACGTGGTTGTACTAAGAGCGCTAGAGACAAATGCTTACACTTTAAAAATAATTATTATATCCGAGTAACATCCCACATTTGAATACATACGAATAGGATAAAAGTGAAGGGATAGAATTCACGTGGATACTAGCAAGGGAATACCTGAATACCAGCTTTTTATACATCCGAGTATTATGAGTGAATTACGGAAAGATATTTGGATGGATGATCCAGTTTCCGCCAAGCTGACGATAAATAAAAAGAAATATGCAATTGATATTGCCTATCGGGGCTCTCACATCCGGGATTTTCAAAAGAAATCATACCAACTCTCTTTTTACAAACCAAGTATGTATAGGAATGCAAAAGAAGTTCATTTGAATGCAGAGTTCAAAGATCCATCAATGCTGAGAAATAAATTATCATTTGATTTTTTTAATGAAATTGGTTGCCTATCACCTGAATCCCGTTTCGTTTTTTTGAAAATTAATGGCAAAAACGAAGGGGTTTATTTAGAAATAGAATCAGTAGATGAGCGTTTCCTAGCGAATCGGCAGCTGCCGGAAGGTTCAATACATTATGCGATTGATGGTGATGCTAACTTTTCGTTAATGAGCAATCTAGATAAAGAAGTAAAGAAATCACTTAAGCTAGGCTACGAAAAAAAATACGGGACAGGTGAAGATGATGAACGGTTACAAGAATTGATTCTGGCCATCAATACCATTTCAAGAGAAGAATTTGAGCATGAAATCGTAAAGTATGTAAACGTGGATAAGTATCTTCGCTGGCTCGCTGGCGTTATTTTCACTCAAAACTTCGATGGATTTGTTCATAACTATGCACTTTATCGGAACGGGGAGACGGGACTGTTTGAAGTTATCCCTTGGGATTATGATGCGACATGGGGAAGGGACGTCAATGGAGAAATAATGCGTGAAGACTATTTAAGAATCGAAGGATTTAATACGCTTACTGCAAGGATTTTAGATGTAAAAACATTTCGGACGCAATACAAGAATTTGTTGGAAGATGTTTTAAACAGTACATTTAATGTGAGCTATATGAAACCCAAAATACAGGAGATGCATGATTTGATCAGGCCATATGTCCAAAAGGACCCCTATCAAAAGGATAATATGGCCGTATTCGATGAAGAACCCGCTTTCATCATGACTTATATTGAGGCGCGGGGAAACTATATTAGAAGCCAATTGGGTATGTTGGATTAGGTGGAAATAAAACTCTGATTGAAGAGATTTAGCATATTAAAAGCTCTTATTTGTTATGATTCGTTGGGAAAAGAGCCCTATACATTGCGGGCCATAAAGCAAACCTTGGCAAGCCAAAGGCCGGCTATATCGTTAGTTTAGAAGGCGAATTATATGAAGTTGAAGCGGTCAAAAAAGTAGTGGAATCAGTGGAGTAAATTGGATATATATGTTGAATTGAAGAGCCCCATTGAATTTGCTGCGGCTCTCAATAATGAGAGAGTTGTTATTCGGGGTGTGGATTATAGAACGCTTGGCGCTTTGGGGATGCCTTTTGCCGTAAGCCTGGATTATCGCTTCGCATCCAGTCTTACGGCTTCGGCGACCCCTTTGCCGCGCCTTCGCTAGGGTGTTCATTATCGAGAAAAATGGGATTTTGAGATATATATGCCGAGACTTTTATGTGATTACTAGTTGATACTAATTATATTCAAGAAAGACGCACTCTAGATTGCAGATTTCATCACAGCTAATGAAATGGGCTTTTTCAAATCAGCGAAGGCGCGACTTCGTGGTAGCCGGAGCGATAAGACTGAAAGTGATTTTCTTTCTGGCTTATCGCGGGAGGCATCCACAAAGCGTCGAAGCGGTATTGAAAGGAATTCTAATTATTGAAAGTTGCTGTTTTTTTATGCGATTCGCGGATAGCGGTGATAATGGGGCTAAAACCGGTGATAACGATATTTTGCTTATCTAGTCAGAAAAACAATGAGTCGTTTTTGAATAGAACTATTGTAGTCATCCGTAGGCAAGAATTTGTTCCGTAAAAGATGTAAAGTCTACCAAGTGGTTCTCAATAATTTCTTTCAAGATATTCGTATTGATAGTCTGAAAATCATGGACTGCGATATTTCGAAAACCAACCATTACTTTCATGTTAGATGCTGTTTCTTTTGAAATTACGTAATTAGCATGCAAAAGTTCGAATGCTTCCCTGCTTTTTTGTGGAACACCGAACTTCTTGGCTGCTGATACATGCATGGCTAAGTCAATACACGCTTCACAAGCACGTTGGATATTTCAAACGATGGAGTCCTGCTTTGTGAAATCCGTTAAATTATTCGTATTATCATCGTAGACGATTTTTACTCTTTGAAGACATCTTTCAATGACACTGATTTTATTGAGAATCACATCATTCACCATAAACTGACCCCGTTTCCATAATTTTATCGATGATCGGCTGACGTTCTTCGTTGAGCCGTGCGTACATACTGTATGTCCTCATGTGCAATTCCATTCGAAGGTTTTCGTTTTTTGAATAGATGACTTCTCCAGTTGAAAAGATTTGTACCGCAAAAACAGTGGATGCCTCTTTTAAATCTACGAGATCGACCTCCATACCGATAATATCTGCTAATCGTTGCGCAAACATAAAGAGTTCGTATGAAGAAAACACCTTATCTTCGCGATAGAAGGCTACGTCAATATCGCTTTCACTATGTGTTGTTCGTTTTGCGTACGAAGCGAAAACTATGATGAAGTCAGGATTTAGTTTTTCCGTGATAAACTCGCGAACCTGTCGGAAGATTTCATCGTACATAAAAATCCCTCCTTAACTAGTCTCTTCAGTATATCATTATCCAAAATAATAATTAGAAACCTGATTAATAAACTCTTCTTCAAGCCTGCCTTTCTTTTTCACAAGGATATAAGTCGAAACGGTTGGCAATTCGAATAGGTCAAAATGGGGCTGCATCAGTCTGCCTTCAATCAATTCACGGCGAACGATGGAATGCGGGAGAAATGAGACGCCTAATCCTTCCTGGATGAACCTTTTTGCGATGTGCGCTTGTGTCACTTTCATCGTTCGGATGCCGGGAATGTGTTTATTGAGGATGAATAGTAAGTCATCCCAATAGACTGGATGATGATGTGTGAATAGGTGATTTTCTCGAAGTGCATGAGAAACGTCAATGGGGGGACCGCTTTCCTCATCATAAGGATCCGTTGGCATGATGAATAAAATGGGGTCCTCGTAAATCAGAATCGATTCAATGTTTTTGAATGTAGCATCAAGTGCTGAAATGCCAAGATGTGCAGCACCATTGTCGACAAGCTGTTCAATCATTTCCGATTCTTCAATGCGAATGGATAGTTCGACATCGGGATGGCGCTTCATGAATGACCGCAATAAATACGGTAATATCGTTTCGGCCATCAACGGAGAGATAGCAATGGTCCAGTTACGGCGGTAGCCTTGCGAAAATGCATGCATCCGATTCACACTAGCGTCCGCATCCTCGGTAAGTCGAACAGCTTCAGGATAAAAAATCTTGCCGGCATCGGACAAAGTGACACGGTTGTTTAGCCGATCAAAAAGAGTAGTGCCCAGTCGCTCCTCTAAGAGACGGATATGAACGGTTACACTTGGCTGGGATAGCATCAGTTTCTCGGAAGCTTTGCGGAAATTTAATGTTTCAGCGGCGACGATAAATGTTTTGAGCCATTGATAGTCCATTAGAAAACCTCCCTTTGATTAATGTTCCTAATTGATTCAATGAAAAACATTCAATTTCTATAATTATACATTCCCCTTATACTAAAGAAAAGAAGGAGGAATGGTCATGTTTCAAAAAGGGTTGAAAGATGTTATCGCAGTACACACGAATATCGCTTCAGTTGATGGGGATAAAGGAGAATTACGTTATAGAGGTGTTTCTGTAGGCAATCTTATAGCAACGCATTCATTTGAAGAAGTGGCCTATTTCATGTGGAATGGAGTATTCCCGGGTGATGAGGAACTTCATGAATTAAATGAGAAAATGATTGCAGGAAGAGAACTCCCTTCACATGTAATTGCGATAATAGAGGCGCTTCCTGCTAATATGCCATTGATGGATGTGATGCGAACGGCGATTTCCGCATATGGACACACTGCGTTTAAAGATGGAACAATCGAGGATCAGGCGATCATTTTGACGGCTGCCCTTCCGGTGATCATTGCGCGCCATTATCGCAATCAAAACGGGCAAACAATCGTTGAAGCGGATTCGGCTTTATCGCATACTGCGAATTATTTGTGGATGCTTACAGGTGAAATGCCAAATGACGTACAAGTCGAAGCGTTGGAGACGTATTTGAAATTGACGATGGAGCATGGATTAAATGCTTCTACTTTTGCGGCACGAGTCACCATTTCGACTGAGTCGGATTTAGTCTCCGCCATCACATCAGCAATCGGCACGATGAAGGGGCCGTTACATGGAGGCGCGCCATCAGGTGTGATTGATTTGTTGGAGGAGATGGGAACGCGGGACAATATCCGTCGAGTTGTGGAAGGAAAAATCAAGGGTGGCGAACGCATTATGGGATTTGGCCACCGGATTTATAAAACAGAGGATCCCCGATCGATTTTGTTGAGAGATAAATGCATCAGCATGTCGGGCGAAGACGCTTGGCTGGACTTGGCGACGGTAGCTGAAAAAGAAATTATAGCTTTGCTTGAAGAGCACAAACCAGGAAGGAAATTGTATACGAATGTCGAATATTATGCGGCAGCCATCATGCGATCAATTGATATGCCGCCGGAACTATTCACACCGACATTCAGTGCTGCGAGAATCGTCGGCTGGACGGCACATGCAATCGAACAGTTAAGTGATAATACCATTTTTCGTCCGCAATCGGTGTATGTGGGAGAATTTCATGTGGAGGGCTGATTGCTAGCGGAATTGCCCTTCCGATTTGCCATAACTGTCACACGAGTTCCACCTGATCTCCTTCGTTACATAAGGGGATCATTTTTTATTGCCATGAAAAAAAGGGTAACTGTTCCGAATGTCGAAACAAGTAGATAGGGAAGAAATAAGGGGGAATTACAATGGGAAAACGTAAACTGCAAGTAGATGATTTGTTTAAATTACAGTCTGTGACAGATCCGAAGGTAGCACCGAATGGCAAAGAAGCGGTGTTTGTGAAAACGCATATTGACGAGGAAGACAATAAATATATAGCGAATTTATTTCATCTAGACCTTGCGTCAAACGAAGTGACACAGTGGACGCATGGCAAAGGGAATGTTTCATCACCCGAATGGTCTGCCGATGGGAAGCAGATTGCTTTTTTATCGGACAGGGAAGAGAAGAACCAATTGTTTATCCTGCAGGCACGAGGTGGGGAAGCACGGAAGGTGACGTCGTTTGAAAAAGGTGTTTCAAGTTTCCTTTGGTCGCCATGCGGCAAGAAGATTTGGGTGAACGCAATTGTGAAAGAAGGCAAGACGTTCACGGATAAAGAAGAAAAAGATGAAAAGAAAAAGCCGGAACCGTATCGTGCCACAAAAATGAAATACCAGGCGGACGGAGCGGGGCTTTTGCCGCAAGATGCATTCCGACAAATTGGCGTTGTCGACATTGAAACCGGAGATGTGACTCAATTCACAGAAGGAAATTTCCACCATGGACTGCAAGCCGTATCGCATGACGGTAAGAAATTAGTTATGGGTGTCAACCGAAATGAGAATCTAGATTTTGAATTCCGCCAGCCGCTATTGATTATAGACGTGGAATCAAAAGAAGAAACAGTGCTTGTCGATGAAGACGGCTATTTCGGGGGAGCTCAATTTTCTTTTGATGACCGTTACATCGCATACGTAGGTTCGGACCGGGCATTCCAAAACGCGACACATAGCAATTTGTACGTCTATGACACGCAAGATGGCACGCGTATGAATCTAACGGAAGGCATTGACGCGCCAGTTGGGGATTCCGCCGTTGCGGATCATCTGCAAGGCTCGGGTGCGCCTTCAGTGGTTTGGACAAAAGATAACTACCTGTATTTCCAACTGTCGACAATGGGTGACATCCGTCTGTACTTTGCGTCACTTGAAGGTGCGTTGTACCCAGCAACGCCTGAAAATGAGCATGTATACGGTTATGACCTTTCAGCTGACGGCGAGTTTGCGCTCATTGGGGTCAGCAATGCCGTCAATCCAGGAGAGCTGTATAAGCAGACAATCGCAACGGGGGAACGGGAAGTACTCACTTCATTCAACAAAACGTATTTGGAAGAAGTTGAACTCGTAGAACCAGAAGCAATTGTCTATAAAGGCGCAACCAATTGGGACGTGCATGGCTGGCTAATGAAACCGGCGGGCTACGTCGAAGGGGAAAAATATCCGCTGATCGTCGAAATTCACGGCGGTCCGCATGCAATGTATGCGAACACGTTTTTCCATGAATTACAGCTATTAGCGGCGCAAGGATATGGTGTGCTATACGTGAATCCACGCGGCAGCCATGGGTATAGCCAGGAATTCGTTGATGCGGTGCGAGGCGATTATGGCGGTGGTGATTATGAAGATATCATGGCCGGCCTTGACAGCGTTATCGAAGAAAATGACTGGATTGACACTGACCGTCTTGGCGTCACGGGCGGGAGCTACGGCGGCTTTATGACAAACTGGATTGTCGGTCACTCGGATCGTTTCAAAGCGGCAGTCACGCAACGTTCGATTTCGAATTGGATCAGTTTCTTTGGTGTATCTGATATCGGTTACTACTTCAGCGATTGGCAAATCGGCGCTGACATGACGAATGTTGACAAGCTGTGGGAACATTCACCGTTGAAATATGCAAAACATATTGAGACGCCGCTGTTAATTTTACACTCGGAAAAAGACTTCCGCTGCCCGATTGAACAAGCGGAGCAGCTGTACATTACATTAAAAAGCATGGGGAAAGAAACGGAATTTGTCCGCTTCCCGGATGCTGACCATAACTTATCGCGGACCGGTACGCCGAACTTGCGCGTAGCAAGGCTCGATGAGATAACAGGCTGGTTCGCGAAATACCTATAAACAGAATCAGAAATAAAGAAAAACCAATGCCTCCGTTAAAAAAGGAGCGCATTGGTTTTTTTTCGAAGAACACCTATAAATGGCTACTAGCTACTTAAGCGTATTGCACATTCCTTTTTATTACTGATTGGCCATGTTAATATTAACTTAACATATTTGTTAAGTTATCAAACGCGTTCTTTTTGAATATACTAAAAGGAGAAATCAAATCATGAAATTTAACGAGGAAGGTTTGTTACCACCAAAAGACTATGAATTAACGTTAAGTGAACTGAGGGTATCCATTCTCGTCAAGGGATCACAAAATGAGAATCCATGGGATATGAAATGGCGATTGTTTTTGGTCAATCAGTTGGAAATCATGGCCGAACAGCTTTGGGTGGTGGGGATTAATCAAATTTATATTGACGGGTCGTTTGTAGAGGATAAAGCCCATCCCAATGACATCGATGGTTATTTTGAATGTGAGTTAATGGACTTGGCATCGGGGGAATTGGAACGTAAATTAAACGCCTTAGATCCTTATAAAGTTTGGACTTGGGATAGTAGTAGTCGAAAACCTTATCGTGGTTTTACTAAAAAGCAATTACCAATGTGGCATCGCTATCGTGTAGAGTTATATCCTCATTTCGGTCAGCCATGCGGCATTCGAGATGAACACGGAAATCAACAGCAGTTTCCAGCCGCATTTAGAAAAACAAGGGACTCTTATCTACCAAAAGGTATTGTGAAAATTATTCAATGATGGAGGTGTAAGAAATATGATTAAAACAGAAACAGCCTATAAAAAATCGCTTGAAAAACTTCAAGAGGACAAGTTATTTATTCGAGACCAAAAAAAAGTGTTAGAAGACATGGGGTTAACGGAAGAACAAGTGGAAAAGGCGTTGCAACCTTCCATTACCTTCCATGAGCAATTGAAGGAGGAAGTCGTTTATTATGAACGAATTCGGAGAGGCGAATTTGAACCCATCATCAATCTTCACAACTTGGGAAAATCATTAATTGCTTATCGGATTTACGTAGGTCTAAGCCAGCAAGAACTTGCTGATCGCTTAGGCGTATCTGCTTCCCAAGTATCGAGAGATGAACGAAACGAATATTATGGGGCTACGTTAGAACGAGTTCAAGAAGTAATGGAGGCCATGCGTATGGTGGCTAAAATGGAGATTCAGTCTGAGGATTTGTTATTAGCGTGAAATTTCCAAGCGCACAGGCACTCACACAATTCGAATCGTTTCAGAGCAGCTGTACATTACATTAAAAAGCATGGGGAAAGAAACGGAATTTATCGCGTACGGGTACACCGAACCTTCGCGTAGCAAGGCTCGATGAGATAACAGGCTGGTTCGCGAAATATCTATAATTGATTTGGAGGAATATGATTGAGTTATACAAATGAGGGCGTAACAATACGTCCAATCCAAGAACAAGATTTACAACGAATGTGGGAACTGAGTTTTAAAGATGAAAACCCTGAATGGAAAAAGTGGGATGCCCCCTATTATGGGCATCAGACAATGACGTACGAAGCGTTTCTGGAAAGACGCGATAATATCGTTGCACAAGATGATTATTGGGGCATCGAAGTGGATGGCCAATTAATTGGCATGGTTAGTTATTACTGGGAACATAAGCCGTCCCTTTGGCTGGAGATGGGGATTGTCATTTATGAACCACAGTATTGGAGCGGCGGCTACGGAACGAAAGCGTTCACGATGTGGATTGATCATTTATTCAATGAAATGCCGTTGGTTCGTGTCGGCTATACGACGTGGTCAGGTAATGAACGTATGATTAAAGTCGGCGAAAAACTGGGCATGACGATGGAAGCACGGTTACGAAAAGTTCGCTTCTGGAACGGGACTTATTATGATTCGATTCGAATGGGTATTCTGCGCGAGGAATGGGAGTCCCGGCTTTCATGAGGTGGTCGAAGCTGAAGCAGATGGCGGAAGATTTGCTGTGTGAATCACTGAAAGGTCGGGTGCATTATCAGGCAATCGTTCATCGAAAAAGTCATGACCAGACAAGCAGTTTTCGTGTGACATTAGATGGAAAAGAGATTGGCTGGGCATCGGATATTCCATACGCGATGGAACTGAATCGACGCAGTGACGATTTGCGAGACGAGCGGCAATTGAATTCATTCCCGTGGCATCTCCACTGGCAGGAATGGGAAGAATCTGAAGATTATAAAGCCTATCATCGTGCATACGCGGATACCGAAATCCATCTAATTGCTGACGAAGTTTTCCCGGCATGGGCTGTGAAAGAACTTTTATTCGAATATGTTCATATGCCGTTTGAAGAAGCAGTTGTGCATGAGCATCCATTTGTCAGAGCGATTAGCTTATTCGATAAGCGGTTTGGGAAACGCAGACTCACGGAAATTAATTCTGAAAAGGAAAGCGGATTGGTCAAGACGTTTTACGAAATTCGTATAGAAGCAGATTCCAATTCAAAAGAATAGCTAGATATGTTGAATTAAAGAAGCCCATTGAATCCGCTGTGGGGCTCAATAATGAGAGAGTTGTAATTCGGGGTGTGGACTGTAGAACGCTGGGTGCTTTGGGGATGCCTTTGCCGCGCCTGCGCTAGGGTGTTCATTATCGAAAGAAATGTGATTTTGAGATGTATATGCCGAGATTATAAGGTGATTACTTATTGATACTAACTATAGTCAAGAAAGACACACTCCAGATTGTAGATTTCA
>DYWT01000139.1 GCA_020742515.1 Sporosarcina psychrophila | reverse complement strand
AAAGACTGAAGAAGTGACGGTTCCGGACGGTATCGCTCATTTCCTTGAGCATAAAATGTTTGAAAAAGAAGACGGGGATGTTTTCCAGAAATTTAGTGTGAACGGGGCTTCCGCCAATGCGTTTACTTCATTCACACGAACTGCTTATTTGTTCTCTGCTACAGATAAGTTGTATGACAATACAGAGATTCTACTGAATTTTGTGCAGGAGCCTTATTTTACGGAAAAAACAGTTGATAAGGAAAAAGGAATCATTGCCCAGGAAATAACGATGTATGATGATCAGCCGGATTGGCGTTTATATTTTGGCACAATTGAAAACCTGTACCATGAGCATCCTGTGAAAATTGACATTGCCGGTACGGTCGCCTCGATTCAAGATATCACGGCGGACTATTTGTATGAATGCTATGAAACCTTCTACCATCCGTCCAATATGGTGCTTTTTGTTGTAGGTGCTGTTGATCCTGCGGAGATGATGGCATTCATTAAAAAGAATCAGGATGCAAAAACATTCGATGATCCTGCAGAAATTGTACGAAGTTTTCCAACTGAAGCGGATACTGTTGCATTGACTGATCGGACACTTGCCATGGATATATCGAAACCGAAATTTAATATGGGTTTGAAATGCAATAAAACGGATATTGAAGGAGAAGAGATGCTCATTCAAGAACTTTCTGCAGGGCTTGTCCTTGATATTCTGTTTGGCAGATCCTCCGATTTCTTCACGGAAGCCTATAATGATGGGCTTATCGATGAATCGTTTTCATATGACTTCACGATGGAAAACGGATTCGGTTTCGCGATGATTGGTTCTGACACTGAGCAGCCAGAGCAACTGGAGAAAGAAATCCGGACAACGATACAAAATGCTGTGAAAACGTGGCCTATAACAGATTTAGAACTAAATAGGATGAGGAAAAAGAAAATTGGCCAATTCATGCGTTCATTAAATTCACCTGAATTTATCGCTAACCAGTTTACACGTTACACGTTCAATAACATGAACTTGTTCGATGTTGTGCCGACGCTCGAAAAATTAACGCTCGAAGATTTGAAAGATGCATTCCATACATTTTCAGATGAAAGCGGTCATACGGTTTATTCAATCGTTCCAGCTGAAAAGGCACAATGACAGAACGGAAATACTGCGTCGTTCTTGGCGCATCTGGTGGAATAGGCGAGGCGATTAGCCGGAACTTAGCATCAGCAGGCTGGTCGCTATTCCTCCATTACAATGAAAACGCAACACATATCGGGAATTTGCAGAGGGAACTGATTGTGGATTATCCGCAATCAGATTTTCTATTGGTTCAGGCGGATTTCAATACGCTTGACGGTGCGGAAACACTTGCTAGACAAGTCCGGCATGTTCGTGCTGTCGTTGTTGCGAATGGCCAATCGATGATGAAACTATTAACGGAAACGACTGCGGAAGACATGGATGCATTATGGAAAGTTCATGTACAAAACCCTGCACGATTTATAGGTCTTGTCTCTCCTCAATTACGCAAATTTGAACAATCATACATTGTAATGATAGGTTCAATTTGGGGCAATACAGGGGCGGCCGGAGAAGTGATGTATTCTGCTGTGAAGGGGGCACAACATGCTTTTGTGAAAGCGTATGCGAAAGAAGCAGCCTTATCAGGAATTCGCGTCAATGCTGTCGCTCCGGGATGGATTGAAACCCGTATGAACAGTGATATACCAATGGACGAACGACAGATGGTCATCGATGAGATTCCGCTTATGAGAACAGGGACGCCCGCGCATGTTGCCGAAGCGGTGAATTTCCTGTTAAGCGGCAAGGCAGATTACATAACGGGCGAAATTATGAAAGTGAATGGCGGCTGGTATATTTGAGACAGGAAAGGGAAGGACCACAATCCTCGTTCTCTATTTCCCCTTTTTCCTTTTCATAATGCGTTAAATCCGCTATCATAGAACTAAGTTGCTTCTTGTGCGTCCTATAAGTAGTACGTGTTCAAAAAAATCGGCAAAGGGGTGTGTGTCGGATGGGTGAATGGTATCTTGAATACGAAATTCAGGTTAACCGTCCTGGTCTTCTGGGTGATATTTCGTCGCTGCTTGGAATGCTACGCGTGAACATCGTTACAATTAATGGTGTCGATGGCGGACATCGCGGAATGTTGCTGCGGGCTGATAACGACGATCAAATAGCACGTTTTGAACAAATCGCTGAAACGATGGAAACAATTCATGTGATAAAAATTCGTGAACCGAAGTTGCGCGATATTCTTGCGGTCCGGCATGGGCGTTATATTCAGCGCGATGCGGATGAAAGAAAAACATTCCGGTTTCTGCGAAGAGATCTCGGGATTCTGGTTGATTTCATGGCAGAAATCTTCAAGCAAGAAGGCCATAAATTGATTGGTGTACGCGGGATGCCGCGTGTAGGGAAAACTGAATCGGTTGTTGCCGCTAGCGTCTGTGCGAACAAAAAGTGGATTTTCCTTTCATCGACAATGATTAAGCAAACGTTGCGTAAAAACTTAGCGGGCGATGAATTCTCTAAAGATAATATCTTTATTCTTGACGGCATCGTTACACGGCAGGCGGAAGATGAGCGCCATATGCAACTCGTTAGGGAAATGATGCGCATGCCATCTATAAAAGTGGTTGAGCATCCGGATATGTTTGTTCAGCATTCCGAATATAATATTGAAGACTTTGATTACATTATTGAATTACGAACAGATCCAGATCAAGAAATTACATATGAAATGATGGAAAAAAACCATATGATGTCCGACCGTGGAACAATGGATGGATCGGGTTTGTTTAACTTCTGATAGGCAGGTGTTTTTGGTGACCGGATTAGGTGATCGTCTCAAGCAGGCGAGAACGGCTAAAGGATTTACATTGGATGATTTACAGTCAATAACGAAAATACAGAAACGGTACCTTTCCGGTATCGAAAACGAAGATTTTAGTATGATGCCCGGTTCATTTTATGTGCGGGCGTTTATCAAGCAATATGCAGAGGCAGTAGGCCTTGATCCCGATGAAATGCTTGCTATGTATAAAGATACAGCTCCAGCAGTGCCGGCTGAAGAAGAAGCGGGTCAGCTTTCTTCACCGACATTAACACGCAAAAGGGGTTTGAAAAGCAATACACAGCTAAATGAAATGATGCCGAAAATAATTGTTGCTTTATTTATCATCGTTATCTTGGTTGTTATTTGGACTCTCTATCAAGGAACATCTCCTGACAAACAGGTGGACGTGGATAGCGGCGGGACGAATTCGCCAGTAACAATGGAAAATAGCAAGCAGGATCCTCCTAAGGTCGACAAAGATAAGGCAGAGGAAAAGCCTGTAGTAGAAGAAGAAGTAGAAGAAGAACCGGAGCCAGAACCTCAAGCTTTAACTTTTGAAAGTGCCAGCGGGGAAACATCAATGTATGGGCTAACCGGAGCGGAATCATTCCAACTTGAGATTCGCTTAACCGGAGGATCTTGGATCGGTGTTAAAGATAATACCGGAAAAGAATGGATGACACCTGCACGTGTTATGAACGCAGGAGAATCGATTGAATTTGATGTCTCTGCAACAGACAATGTCAGAATCCGTGTAGGGCGCCCAATGTCTACTGAAATCTATGTAAACGGAGAGTTACTTGAGTACGGCGTACCGCCACAGGCAACTGTTCCGCAAAACATTGTGATTGAATACAAGAAAGAGTGATAGTCATCTACTTCAGATGACTATTTTCTTTGAAAGGATGAGTGTAATTTATGAATTTGCCAAATAAAATAACTATATCACGCGTTCTGCTCATTCCGGTTTTTATGGTTTTCATGCTAGTCGATTTTAAAATGGGCACGATAACTGTCGCTGGTACTGAAATGATGAAAGAACATTTAATTGGTGGACTCCTTTTTATTATTGCTTCTATAACAGACTGGTTAGATGGCTATATCGCAAGGAAAAATGGTCTTGTAACGACTATGGGGAAATTCCTCGATCCTCTTGCTGATAAATTACTCGTTTCTGCTGCACTCATTATACTTGTTGAAATGGGTGTAGCTCCTTCGTGGATTGTTATCATCATCATAAGCCGGGAATTCGCTGTCACGGGACTTAGGCTTATCCTTGCAGGCGGCGGAGAAGTTGTGGCGGCCAACCAGCTCGGAAAAATTAAGACGACAACACAGATCTTGGCGATCGCTTCCCTGTTGTTGAACAATATATTTTTCGAATCGATTGGCGTGCCTTTCGGTATCATAATGCTTTATATTGCGCTCTTCTTTACAATTTGGTCGGGTGTAGATTATTTCTATAAAAACAGACGCGTATTAATTGAGTCAATGTAAGGGGTTGGGAAGCTATGAAAGCGGAGATTATTGCAATTGGTTCAGAATTATTGTTGGGGCAAATTACGAATACAAATGCAAAATTCATTTCATTAAAGCTCGCAGAAGTTGGCATCGACGTTCATTATCAGACGGTAGTGGGTGACAATCCGGATCGTTTGGATGAAGTAATTGAAATTGCGCGGAAACGTGCAGATGTTTTAATTTTTTCTGGCGGACTCGGGCCGACGAAAGACGATATGACAAAAGAGACCATCGTGAAACATATTGGTACGACGTTAGTCAGCGATGACGAGGCGCTGCTTTATATTCAACAGTATTTCGAACGAAGCGGTCGGGTAATGACAGAGAATAATAAGAAGCAGGCACTTGTGTTTAAAGGCGCGAAAGTCTTACCGAACCGTAAAGGAATGGCGCCTGGCATGGCTGTAGAAAAGGATGGCGTTCGATACATCCTTCTGCCAGGCCCGCCGCATGAAATGGAGCCGATGTTTACAGATGAGGCCATACCTTATCTGCTGGGCGCTGCAGGGAAAAAAGAAGTGATTACTTCCAGGGTGCTGAAGTTTTATGGTATTGGAGAGGCTGAGCTTGAGCACCGAATCCAGCACATTTTGGAGAAGCAGACGAATCCGACAGTAGCACCGCTGGCAACAGCCGATGCTGTAACGCTGCGCATCACTGCAAAGGCGGAATCAGAGGCTGCTGCGTTTAAGCTTATTGCACCTACGGAAAAAGAAATCCGCTCACTGGTGGGGGACTATATCTACGGCACAGATGAGGATACATTGTCATCTAAAGCTGCTGAACTCCTAATGCGAAATGGTTGGACAATAGCTTCTGCAGAAAGCTTGACGGCAGGTCTATTTATGGCAGAATTAGCCGGTGAACCGGGAATTAGTTCGTCACTTGAAGGTGGCCTGGTTGTCTATAATGAGAAAACGAAAACCGAACAGCTTGGTATAGAACAGTCTTTGCTGACGGAATATGGCGTAGTTAGTGCAGAATGCGCCGCCGCGCTTGCGGTAAACGTAAAACGAAAGTTTAATGCTGATATCGGAATCGGCCTCACTGGTGCGGCGGGGCCAGACTCCCATGATGGAAAGCCGGTTGGTACTGTTTGGATTGGTATCGCTTCTGCAAACGCAGAAACCGAAACGTATAAATTGTTGCTGTCGGGTTCAAGAAATGCGAATCGTCTCAGAGCAGCAAGATTTGCGCTCTATTATCTCATCAAATATCTGTCTGCCAAAGAAAGCTAAATTCGAAATCTAAGCCATTTTCTCACTTAAATATTAAATATCCCTCTTATTCTCATTTAAATTCTCCTTTTAAGAAAAATGAACGAATAAATGTTCGCTTATTTATTGAGTATTTCTCAATAAAGGAGTATAGTAGAGATAGTAAGAAAAACAGAACATTACCTTTAGGGAGGAAATAAATTGAGCGATCGTAAAGCAGCATTAGATATGGCATTAAAACAAATTGAAAAGCAATTCGGTAAAGGATCCATCATGAAACTAGGGGAAAAAACGAATCTTGAAGTATCAACTTCTTCAACAGGGTCCTTGGCTCTTGATGCTGCCCTTGGCATAGGTGGATATCCGCGCGGACGCGTTATTGAAATATATGGACCTGAAAGTTCAGGTAAAACGACTGTTGCTCTGCATGCTATCGCAGAAGTGCAGGCAGCCGGAGGAACAGCGGCATTTATCGACGCTGAACATGCGCTCGATCCGATTTATGCACGTAAATTAGGTGTCAACATCGACGAATTACTACTTTCTCAGCCTGATACGGGAGAGCAAGCACTTGAGATTGCTGAAGCGCTTGTACGAAGTGGTGCAGTTGATATTTTTGTTGTGGACTCCGTTGCTGCACTAGTACCAAAAGCAGAAATTGAAGGCGAGATGGGTGATTCGCATATTGGATTACAAGCACGTCTTATGTCACAAGCTCTGCGTAAACTTTCGGGTGCTATTAATAAGTCGAACACAATTGCCATATTCATTAACCAGATCCGTGAAAAAGTCGGTGTTATGTTCGGTAGCCCTGAAGTCACACCAGGTGGGCGCGCACTGAAATTTTACTCTTCCGTACGTTTAGATGTGCGACGTGGAGAAGCAATTAAACAAGGCAATGATATGGTGGGAAATAAAACACGGATCCGTGTTGTCAAAAATAAAGTTGCACCTCCATTTAAAACAGCTGAAGTTGATATTATGTATGGAGAAGGGATTTCCAGAGAAGGAGAAATTATCGATCTGGGTGCCGAATCCGATGTTGTCCAAAAAAGTGGATCATGGTATTCATATGAAGGAGAACGACTTGGACAAGGGCGGGAGAATTCGAAACAGTTCCTTAAAGAAAACCCCGATATCCGTACGGAAATTGCCAATAAAATTCGTGATTCATATGGACTTGCAAGCGCAAATTATATTATTGCCGGTCATGATGTAGACAATGAGGATGAAGAGTTGGAGCTTCTCCTTGACCAAGAATAAGATTTTCTGAAAAACCGATCAGTCCTATTACTTGGGAGCTGATCGGTTTTTGTTTTTTCAAAAAGTGGATATATAAGTTGGAGTATTGAATCTGGTGTATAAACTGAGCGAAGCTTCTTGGCTTATGGGAAGCCACTGAAAAAGTTCTTTTTTTAATAAGAACTTGTTGGTTGTAGTGGAGAGCGGCGACTCCAGCGGGAAAAGAAGGCAAAGATAGGAAGAGAAAGTTCACTCTTCCTTAGCTGAAGACCTCGCAGGAAGAGCCGTTACGTAGAACGGCTTTTGCGAGCAAAAGCGCTAGCGTTGGGAGCACGGGGTAAGAATGCCTTAATTTCTGCCAAAATCGCAGAAATGCGGCCAATCGAACCCTTCGCTGTTCGATTGGCTGAAGCCGTGCCCGCGGGAAGCCTCCGCTCGGAACGGAAATCAACGGGATTGAAGGAAATCGTACTGTTTCAGTACCTTCGCTTATGGCGGGAGGCATCCCCTAGCACCGTAGCGGTTCAATGGAGTTTTTATTTTAATTTTTATAGTATCAGATAGTAACCACCTTATAATCTCGGCATATACATCAAAAATCACATTTCTCTCGATAATGAACACTCTAGCGCAGGCGCGGCAAAGGCATCACCGAATTACAACTCTCTCATTATTGAGCACCACAGCAGATTCAATGGGATTCTTTAATTCAACATATATAGTGAAAATAACACTAAAATCCGAACACTTTGAAATTAAAAGTGATAGAGTCAAAGTAACTGAAGCCGACGGAGACTGATTGCAATTGCCGATTTGAGAGACAAAGACTGCTATTGCCACAAGTAATAATGTGTTGCGAAGACTTATGTATCCTTGACATGTTAAATTTACATAGATACAATTAGAATTGTATAATTTCATACCATTGAAATGATTTTGGCAGTATGTTGCACGTTGATATATGAGCCGACTGAAAATGAAAAGAATAGCAGGAGGAGGTGACCTGGATGTCAGGACTATATTTGTTCATCTCCGTTTTGGTCGGTCTGTTTGTCGGTGCCGTTGTTACCTATTTCTTTAATAAGAAAGTGAATGATTCAAAAGTGACTGGTGCCAAAAACTCGGCAGAACAAATCGTCGAAGAGGCGAAGCGTGAAGCAGAGGCTCTTAAAAAAGAGGCACTACTGGAAGCGAAGGATGAAACTCACAAACTGAGAATTGAAGCGGAATCAGAGATCCGTGAACGAAGGGCGGAACTGCAAAAACAAGAAAGCCGTCTTTTGCAACGGGAAGAAAATCATGATCGCAAGGATGAAGCTCTCAATAAAAGAGATGCAGGTCTGGAGCGCAAAGAAGAAGCGCTTACCGGAAGACAACAGCATATCGAACAAATGGAACGCAAGGCGGAAGAACTTGTTACGGTTCAGAAAAATGAACTTGAAAAGATCTCATCACTGACACGTGATGAGGCGAAAAGGCTCATCCTTAGTGAAGTAGAGAAAGAACTTGCTACAGATATTGCCGTTATGACAAAAGAATCCGAACAACGAGCAAAAGAGGAATCGGATAAAAAATCACGCGAAATCCTTTCCATTGCATTACAACGTTTCGCAGCAGACCATGTTGCCGAAACAACTGTATCGGTAGTAAACCTGCCAAATGATGAAATGAAAGGCCGTATTATCGGTCGCGAAGGACGTAATATCCGAACACTCGAAACGTTGACAGGAATTGACCTGATTATCGATGATACACCAGAAGCGGTAATCTTATCGGGCTTTGATCCGGTACGCCGCGAAACTGCCAGACTTGCATTAGAAAAACTTGTTCAAGATGGACGGATTCATCCTGCACGTATCGAAGAGATGGTTGATAAATCGAGGCGTGAAGTGGATGAGCTTATCCGGGAAACTGGAGAGCAGACAACATTCGATATTGGAATTCATAATCTACACCCAGATCTTATCAAAATCATTGGAAGATTGCGTTTCCGTACAAGTTATGGGCAGAACGTACTGAAACATTCGACGGAAGTTGCTTATCTTGCAGGCTTGTTAGCAGCGGAACTCGGAGAAGACGTTACGCTTGCAAGGCGTGCTGGACTCCTTCATGATATCGGAAAAGCGATTGACCATGAAGTTGAAGGAAGTCACGTGGAAATTGGCGTTGAACTTGCAACGAAATACAAAGAACATCCTGTTGTTATTAACAGTATCGCATCCCATCACGGGGATACTGAAGCTACATCAGTAATTGCAGTCCTAGTTGCAGCAGCAGATGCATTATCAGCTGCAAGACCGGGAGCGCGCAGTGAAACGCTTGAGAATTATATCCGCAGGTTGAAAAAACTTGAAGAGATTTCTGAATCGTACGACGGTGTTGAAAAGTCATTTGCAATCCAGGCTGGACGTGAAGTTCGGATTATTGTCCGCCCAGATCAGATCGATGACATTACAGCACATCGTCTAGCGAGAGATATCCGTAAACGGATTGAAGAAGAGCTCGATTATCCAGGACATATCAAAGTAACAGTCATCCGTGAAACGCGGGCGGTCGAATACGCAAAATAAAGAAAAAGGGGGTTTCCGTGCATTTCGGTCCGGGAGCCTCTTTTTCTATTGGGAGAGATTTTTAATGAGAGTATTATTCATAGGTGACATAGTGGGGTCGTTGGGACGAGATATGATATTCGACTATTTACCGCGGCTCAAAAGAAAGTATAACCCTGATGTTATTATTGCTAACGGGGAAAATGCAGCAGCCGGAAGAGGAATCACGAAAGCGATATTTGATGACCTGCTCCGTGCTGGAGTAGATGTTGTAACAATGGGAAATCATACATGGGACCAAAAAGAGATTTACGATTTTATCGATGATACAGATTATCTTATCCGTCCTGCCAACTTTTCAGATGAAGCACCTGGTAAAGGGATGACAACGATTTCACGTAATGGTGTAACGTTATCAATCATCAATTTGCATGGCCGCACTTTTTTACCTCCCCACGGAGATCCGTTTGAAAAGGCAGATGAGCTAGTAGCGCAAGCAAAAGAAATTTCACCGCTTGTCTTCGTTGATTTCCACGCCGAAGCAACGAGTGAAAAAATAGCGATGGGTTGGCATCTTGATGGCAAGGCGTCTGTTGTTGTAGGAACGCACACGCATGTCCAGACAGCGGATGACCGCATTCTACCAGGGGGAACAGCCTATTTAACTGATGCAGGCATGACGGGCCCTTACGATGAAATCTTGGGTATGAAAAAAGAAGACGTCATCTATCGTTTCCGTACGAATTTACCAGTTCGTTTTGAAGTTCCGAAAACAGGACGTGCCCAGTTAAACGGTCTCTTTGCCGTATTGGATGATGAAACAGGAAAAGCAATCAGGGTTGAACGAGTTGCCATCAATGCTGACCGTACATTCAAAGGCTAAGACGCGTCTAAACATCGCCTCCGAATCATAGGATAGTTTATGGAGATATCCGTTCCATAGACACCGAAAAATAAGGAGGAATCATGTTGAACCCATTGAAAGTATCATCTCGCTCGAATCCGAATTCCGTAGCAGGAGCACTTGTCGCAGTTATCCGGGACCAGGGTTATGCAGAAATGCAGGCAGTAGGTGCTGGTGCATTAAACCAAGCTGTAAAGGCAATTGCGATTGCCAGGGGATTCGTCGCTCCAAGTGGCGGAGATCTCATCTGTGCACCTGCTTTCACTGACATCGAAATTAATGGTGAAGGCCGTACAGCATTGAAGTTGCTAGTTGAAAAAAGACAACGCAACGTTTAATTTTAAAAAAGTCAAGACCACAGGAAGCAACAAGTTCCTGTGGTCTTTTAGGTGTTTAGAAGAAAAAGAGCATTTTCAACACTAAACGAAGTCAAGAAAACGGGCGCCTTTCGCTATTCTTGGTGTCCAGCCGCTTGGGCGTGCAGGATGCAGGTCATGCAGTGGGGAGGGATTGAAACTTCATCCCTCCTTGTTGCAACACGATGTCGTGAACTTAGACTGCCTTCCCTTTGTCCGCCTTATGCCTGTCGGGTCTACTATGGCGCTTGAGCTAATCTTAAAAGATAAGAAAGTATAAGTTTTTGAACCTGGAGCAGTGTCTAGCTCCAGCGCCCAGCCCCTCGGGTCTACCAAGGCGCTTACGCTTTTCTTAAAAGATAAGAAAGTATAAGTTTTTGAATCTGGAGCAGTGTCTAGCTTCAGCGCCCAGCCCCTCGGGTCATAAGCAATCCAGCTATGTGGCAAAGAGCGCCACGTCGCTGGATTGACTTATGCCTGTCGGGTCTACCAAGGCGCTTGCGCTTTTCTTAACTGTGACAAACAAGCGACAAAGCTGTCTCTCCTTGTACAGGGGGGATACAATTAAGTATAATGGAATCATATGTTTAAATTCCTAAAGCTTCGTAGGAAAGGGGACAAGTTAAATGAGCGAAGAACAGCACCAAGACGCGGGGCTTTTGAAACCGGATCTTGAAAAGACATCTGAAAAGGACTATAGCCAATACTTCCAAACTGTCTATGCACCACCTTCATTGAAGGACGCAAAAAAGCGTGGTAAGGAAGAAATCGCATATCATGACGATTTCGAAATTGACGAACGTTTCCGTGGGATGGGGACAAACCGGAAGTTTTTCATCAGGACTTTTGGCTGTCAAATGAACGAACATGATACCGAAGTGATTGCAGGTATTTTGATAGGGCTTGGTTATGAACCGACAGAAACCGTCGCTGAGGCGAATCTCATACTGCTCAACACTTGTGCCATTCGGGAAAATGCGGAAAATAAAGTGTTCGGGGAACTGGGCCATTATAAACCGTTGAAACAGAAAAACCCTGATGTTTTAATTGGGGTATGCGGCTGTATGTCACAGGAAGAATCAGTCGTCAATAAAATTCTGAAAACATACGATCAAGTCGATATGATTTTTGGTACACATAATATTCATAGACTGCCTAACATATTGCATGAGGCATACTTATCAAAAGAAATGGTTATCGATGTATGGTCGAAAGAAGGCGATATCATTGAAAACCTTCCGAAAGTCCGGCATGGTAATATCAAGGCGTGGGTCAACATCATGTATGGCTGTGATAAGTTTTGCACGTATTGCATCGTTCCATATACACGCGGCAAGGAACGGAGCAGGCGACCTGAGGACATTATCCAAGAAGTCCGGCAGTTGGCATCGCAGGGCTATAAAGAAATAACATTGCTCGGTCAGAACGTCAATGCATATGGAAAAGACTTTGAAGATATTGGATACCGTTTCGGGGATTTGATGGATGATTTACGTAAAATTGATATTCCGAGAATACGTTTTACGACGAGCCATCCGCGTGACTTCGATGACCATCTTATTGACGTGCTTGCGAAAGGCGGCAATCTTGTCGACCATATCCATCTTCCCGTTCAATCAGGTTCAAGCGCTATTTTAAAAATCATGGCAAGGAAGTATACACGCGAACACTACCTTGAACTTGTCCGGAAGATAAAAAAGGCGATTCCGAACGTTACGTTAACGACGGATATCATTGTCGGATTCCCGAATGAGACGGATGAACAATTCGAAGAAACGATGTCATTGTACAAGGAAGTCGGTTTTGATATTGCCTACACGTATATTTATTCACCCCGGGAAGGTACTCCTGCTGCAAAAATGGTCGACAATATCCCTATGGAAGTGAAAAAAGAACGTCTACAGCGATTGAACAAACTCGTCAACGACCTGTCTGCAGAAGCGATGAAGCCATATAAAGGGGAAATCGTGGAAGTACTTGTCGAAGGGGAAAGTAAGCGAAATCCAGAGGTGCTGGCAGGATATACCGAGAAAAACAAACTGGTCAATTTCAAAGCACCTCGATCGGCTATCGGAAAAATAGTCAAGGTGAAAATAATAGAGGCCAAAACATGGTCACTCGACGGTGAGTTTATCGGCGTCGTAGAAAAGGAAAAGGTGATGTCATAATGGAAAAAACATATACTAAAGATGAAATTATCGCAAAGGCACGCGAAATTGCAGTAATGATTGCGAATACAGAACAAGTTGAATTTTTCAAACGTGCAGAAGAACAAATTAATGAAAATCAGAAAATCCGTGAAAACATCGCAAGTCTGAAATCATTGCAAAAACAGGCAGTCAATTTCCAACAGTATGGGAAAGAAAAAGCGTTAAGCCTTATTGAAGGTAAAATCGAGAAAATCCAAAACGATATAGATGAAGTGCCGATCGTTCAGGAATTTAAACAATCACAATATGAAGTGAATGATTTACTGCAGCTCGTATCAAATACAATTGCAAATACTGTAACGGATGAAATCATCAAAGCAACAGATGGTGATATTAGACGCGGGGAAACTGGTTCTTATATAAAAAATACGACATATGAAAAACTATAATTAAATATACCAATCGGCGGAAAAATTTTCCTGCCGATTTTTTTCACTCTCTGGGCTTCTGTTGCATAGAATGGATTGAAGCGAATGGAGGAGGAATCGAGCTGAAAAATTTACGTCAGATCGTGACGAAGACGGTTATTGCCAAAGGGAAGAAGCGGACTGAAACGACTGTTTCATTGAAGCCGCCGAATCGTCCGACGAGTATACTGGGATGTTGGGTTATCAATCATACACATCAGGCTAAAAAGGTCGGTAAATTCATCGAAGTTACCGGTAAGTTCGATGTCAATGTTTGGTATTCCCATCAAGATCATTCAAAAACATCCGTCTTTACAGAGTCAGTTCCTTACAAAGACCGGATTCGTCTGCACTATCGGGATGAGCCGACATCAGGGCATGAAGAAGTTATCGTAGATGTCATCCAGCATCCAAATTGTACCGAAGCGATTATTTCGGATTGCGGCGAGAAATTCTTGATCACGATTGAGCGAGAGTTAGTAGCCGAAGTTGTGGGAGAAACAAAAGTTAATATTACGATACACCCAACAGATTTTGAAGAAGAGTGGTCGTTCCGAGATGAATCATCGTCACATGAACATGGCCACAGTCAAGAACATGAGCAAGGAAAAGGGAGAGATCCCGGACACGATCATAAAAAAGGAAAAGATTCATCATCATTTTGAGAGCCGGAAAACACTACCGGCTTTTTTTTCGTTTTTCTACGAATATAGGAGAGTTGCAATTACAGATGCTTCATTGTTCGGTGTTTGCAAGCCCATGTGACGTGCGCAGAAATTAGACCTTTTGTGTATAAATCATTTTGCTTAGATCTTGAAAACCATTAAAATCATACAGAAGTTGGGCTCTTTGTGGTCCAACTTTGGTATAATAATAAAAAATAGCAAACGTAAAGAGGTTAAATAATGACAACACATACACCAATGATTCAGCAATATTTAAAAGTTAAAGCGGACCATGAAGATGCATTTCTGTTTTTTAGATTGGGAGATTTTTATGAACTGTTTTTCACAGATGCGACAGAAGCGTCTCAAATTCTTGAAATCACATTAACGAGCCGGGATGCCGGGAGCCGCGATCGAATTCCGATGTGCGGTGTGCCCTATCATGCGGCTGCAGGCTATATTGAAACACTCGTACGTAAAGGACATAAGGTAGCGATTTGTGAACAAACCGAAGATCCAAAAGTCGCAAAAGGGATTGTCAAAAGGGAAGTTGTTAAAATTATTACCCCAGGAACGATGACGGAAGGAAAAACGATTGACGCGAATACAAACCATTTCATCGGCTCAGCTGACATTATTGATGGTAACAATTATGCACTCGCTTATCTTGACCTTGCGACCGGGGAGGGGAAAGTAGAGCGTGTTGAAGGCGATGAACGGACGTTGATCGCTGAAATCGAGGCGCTTGGCATGAAAGAGGTCGTCGTTGGTGAAAGATTACATATTGCACTCAGTGACAGCATGGCAAAACGCAGCATTGTGTTATCTATTGAGTACGGTGACCAGCGGCCCGAGATTGTAGATCTGTTTGGTGCAATTCCACCCGAAGTTACAGAAGCATGCAGCATGCTCATTTCTTATGTGAAACGGACACAGAAAACGGCACTCGACCATATTCGGCCATTCGAATTTATTCAAAAACAAGCGAAGCTATCCATCGACGCCAATTCAATGCGCAATCTGGAACTAATCCAATCAATTCGCAGCGGAAGCAAAGAAGGCACCCTTTACTGGCTCCTTGATGAGACTGTTACAGCGATGGGTGCACGGAAACTGAAAATGTGGATTCATCAGCCCCTTGCAGAAAAAATAGCAATTGAAAATCGTCTCAATGCAGTAACTGAGCTGATTGAAGAGTTTTTCCTGCGGGATGAATTGAAGACAAGCCTAAAGGAAGTATACGACTTGGAGCGCCTTGCTGGGCGTATTTCGATGGGCAGCGCGAGCGGAAGGGATCTCGCACAACTTCGTAACTCACTCCGTCGTGTCCCGGATATTAAAAAAGCACTTCATGAATCAGAACGCTCCTTACTTCATCAGTTTTCTGATCGAATTGACGGTTGTGAAGAAGCGCTTCAAATACTTGAAACGGCAATCGCCGAAAATCCACCGCTGTCCGTTAAAGAAGGCGGCATCATCAAGGACGGATATGACACGAAACTCGACCAATACCGGGATGCATCAAAGAATGGGAAAGTGTGGCTTGCAGAACTTGAACGTGAAGAGCGCGAGCGGACAGGCATTAAATCTTTGAAAATAGGGTATAACAGGGTATTCGGCTATTTTATAGAGGTAACAAAATCCAATATCCATCTTGCCGATTTGGAGCGATATGAAAGAAAACAAACGCTTGCAAATGCAGAACGGTACATAACCCCGGAATTGAAAGAGAAGGAAGATCTTATTTTGAATGCGGAAGCGGAAGGGCAAGACCTTGAATATCAATTATTCAGTACTGTCCGTGATGCGATGAAAACCCATATTAGACATATTCAGCATCTAGCAAGTGTCCTGAGTGAACTGGATGTTCTTCTTTCATTTGCAGCGGTTTCAGAAAAACGAAACTACGTGAAACCGGTGTTCCGGGAAGGAAAAGCATTAGAAATCAAAAATGGACGTCATCCAGTCGTCGAAAAGATGATGGACCATTCACTCTACGTACCCAATAGCTGTAAATTAACAGAGGACGCAAATATGCTACTGATCACTGGACCGAATATGTCTGGTAAAAGTACCTATATGCGGCAAGTGGCACTCATCGTCGTTATGGCGCAAATCGGCTGCTATGTACCTTGTGACCAAGCATTACTTCCTGTCACCGATCAAATATTTACAAGAATCGGAGCTGCAGATGACCTAGCTTCAGGGCAAAGTACATTCATGATGGAAATGATGGAATCGCAGCATGCTATTGCCAACGCGACTGCTCAAAGTCTTCTTCTTTTCGATGAAATCGGACGAGGTACCTCAACATATGACGGTATGGCTTTGGCACAGGCGATGATGGAACATATTCATAATGAAATCGGAGCGAATACGCTGTTTTCTACGCATTATCACGAACTGACTAATTTAGATAAAGAGCTGTCCCGCCTTGAAAATGTCCATGTCGCCGCAATGGAACAAGATGGTAAAGTCGTGTTCCTCCACAAAGTGATGACAGGACCGGCAGATAAAAGTTACGGAATATATGTCGCAGATCTAGCAGGGCTACCCGAATCGCTTCTGAACCGTGCTAAAACATTACTCATCACATTTGAAAATGTAGAGAAACTGCCGATTCGTGAAGATGAGCCTAGGCAATTGAACTTCTTTGATTTACAGAATGAAGAAAAGGGAGTCCTCTCAACTCTGGAACGAGAAGTGCTAACGAATCTGGGGGACGCTGATCTCTTAAACATGACGCCGTTTCAGGCATTGCAGTACGTCCATGAACTGAAAGAAAAGCTCGGATCTAAGAAAGGGTGAACCCGATGGACATCATCAGAGTGATGGATGATACATTGTCCAATAAAATCGCTGCAGGCGAAGTTGTCGAACGTCCTGCTTCCATCGTAAAAGAACTTGTTGAAAACGCGATTGATGCAGAGAGCACCGTTATTGAAATTGCACTTGAGGAAGCTGGTCTTTTGACAATTCGCGTCACAGATAATGGTAACGGGATGTCTAAGCAAGATGCTGTTCAAGCATTTGAGCGCCATGCGACGAGCAAAATAACGAACGAGCATGACTTGTTCCGAATTCGGACGCTCGGTTTCCGGGGAGAGGCGCTTGCGAGTATTGCATCCGTTTCTAAAATCATGATGTGGACATCTGACGGAGAAACGGAAGGGACAGAAGTCCAAATTGATGGCGGCCGGCTCGTTAAACATGATTTTGCGGCATTCCGCAAAGGGACGGATATTACGGTCTCCCAATTATTTTTTAATACACCTGCTCGTCTTAAATATATGAAAACAATCCAGACGGAACTGGGTCATACGATTGACCTCGTCAACCGGCTTGCGTTAAGTCATCCTTCAATTGCGTTTAAACTCTCACATTATAGTCAAGTATTATTGCAGACTGCAGGGAGCGGAGACCAACGCCGTGTCTTGTCAGACATATACGGCATAGCCGTAGCTCGTAAAATGGTGGGCTTTGCCGGTTCAAATGCGGATTACAAAGTGGAGGGCCATGTTACATTACCCGAAATGACACGTGCATCAAGAAACTATATGACGTTAATTGTCAATGGCAGATGGGTGAAAAGCCATGCGATAAATCATGCCGTTCTGGATGCATTCCATACCTATTTGCCAATCGGACGTTCTCCAATCGCAATCGTCAACATCGAAGGGGATCCTTATTTGACAGACGTCAATGTGCACCCTTCCAAACAGCATATTCGCATGAGTAAAGAGGGCGAGCTGTTGGCTCTCATTAAAGAATCCATCCAGAAAGCGATTCGAAAAAATACAATCGTTCCAGATGCCGTAAAAAAAGAACCGGCACGGAAAGTTCAATCTGAACAAGTGAATATGTGGAATCAATTCCGACCGGAAAGACCGATAGAGGCGATTGAACCATCGACGACTCCATTAGTAAAACCTGCGTACCAGCCTTACGATATTCCAGAAAGAGAAACAGAAACCGTGGAACAAACACCGTGGACGGTCAATGAACCACCGATTGTTCAAGAAGAAGTAGAACCTCATGAAATAGACAAAAACTTCCCTTTGCTTTTTCCTGTTGGACAAGTACATGGGACGTATATCATTGCGCAAAACGAAGATGGTTTTTTCATGATTGACCAGCATGCCGCACAGGAACGTATAAAGTATGAGTTTTTCAGAGATAAATTGGGTAAAGCAGATAATGATGAACGCCAACTATTACTTATTCCACTGATGTTCCATTACGCTGCAGACGAAAAAACTAAAATAGAGGAAAATATGAACCTTCTGAAAGATGTCGGTATTTTCCTTGAAGAATTTGGACCCTCTTCTTATGCGGTAAAAGAATATCCGTCTTGGTTCCCGGCAGGAGAAGAGACAGTGATCATCGAAGATCTTATTGAACAAGTGTTAACTACACGCAAAATTGATATTGGTAAACTTAGAGAAGATGCAGCGATCATGATGAGCTGCAAACGATCCATTAAGGCGAATCACCATTTGACACTGGCAGATATGGAAAAGCTGCTGAATGATCTGGCAGAAGCCGACAATCCCTTTACTTGTCCGCATGGCAGACCAGTGCTTGTCCATTTTACAACATACGAAATTGAAAAAATGTTCAAACGAGTGATGTAGGGAAGGGGAAGTAAAATGGGGAAATATATACTTGCAATTGATCAAGGTACCACCAGTACACGGGCAATTCTTTTTGATCGGCAAGGGGATATTGTTCATTCATCTCAACGGGAATTTAAACAGATCTATCCGAAGCCAGGCTGGGTTGAGCATAATGCCAGTGAAATCTGGGGATCTGTCTTGTCCGTTATCGCTTCTGTTTTGACGGAAAGTGGCAACCAGCCCGAGGACATTGACAGTATTGGGATTACCAATCAAAGAGAAACAACCGTCGTGTGGGATAAAGAGACGGGTCAGCCAGTGTATAACGCAATCGTCTGGCAATCCAGGCAATCGCAGGGAATTGTCGATGCATTGGCGGAAGCCGGACATGAAAAGATGATTCAGGATAAAACGGGACTGAAATTGGATCCCTATTTTTCGGCTTCAAAAGTAAAATGGATTCTCGATAATGTGGAAGGAACAAGGGAACGGGCTGAAAAAGGCCAATTATTATTTGGCACAATGGATACCTTTCTCATCTGGAAGCTATCAGATGGAGCTGTCCACGTAACGGATTATTCAAATGCATCAAGGACCATGCTCTACAATATCGGTGAACTGCAATGGGACACTGAATTGTGTGAGCTGATGCAAGTGCCCGACACGATGCTTCCGGAAGTCCGCTCATCTTCCGAAATCTACACAACAACAGCTAAGTCTATATTTTTTGGTGCTGAAATCCCCATTGCCGGCGCTGCAGGTGATCAGCAATGCGCGCTTTTCGGTCAAGCATGTTTCCATAAAGGTATGGCAAAAAATACGTATGGAACCGGCTGTTTCATGTTGCTTAATACGGGTGACAAGATGGTGCGGTCCGAAAATGGTTTATTAACAACGATTGCTTGGGGGCTTGATGGGAAAGTGACATATGCGCTTGAAGGCAGTGTGTTTGTCGCTGGTTCGGCTATCCAATGGCTCCGAGACGGTTTACGGATGATTCAGAAAGCCGCGGAAACGGAAGCGTATGCCACCCGTGTAACGTCCTCCGATGGTGTATATGTTGTTCCTGCATTTGTGGGACTTGGAACGCCCTATTGGGATTCTGACGCACGCGGAGCCGTCTTCGGGTTGACGCGTGGCACGGAGAAAGAACATTTCATACGGGCAACCGTAGAAGCACTTGCTTATCAGTCAAAAGATGTCTTGCTTACAATGGAAAAGGATGCCGGAATGGACATCGGTATATTGAGGGCAGACGGAGGTGCTGTAGCAAACGCATTTCTCATGCAATTCCAAAGTGATTTGTTGCAAGCGGATGTTGAACTATCCAAATACCATGAGACGACTGCACTCGGGGCCGCCTATCTCGCAGGTATGGCAACTGGATTCTTTGGAACACTCGAAGATGTGGAATCATTATGGACAAAAGATAAAACGTATTCACCTTTAATGCCAGAAGAAGAACGTGACCGCTTATATGCTGGATGGCAAAAAGCGGTGGAGGCTACACGCATCTTTAAACGTTGACAAGAAGGGGATGAGCGCATGTTATCAGCGATTACAAGACCTAAAGTGAAACAGTTTATGAGCGACTATCAATTCGACGTCCTTGTCATAGGCGGCGGTATCACCGGGGCAGGGATTGCACTGGATGCAGTGACACGCGGCTTATCGGTGGCGCTAATTGAGATGCAGGATTTTGCAGCAGGAACCTCCAGCCGGTCGACAAAGCTTGTTCATGGCGGCTTGCGCTATTTGAAGCAGCTCGAACTGAAAATTGTTGCCGAAACAGGACGGGAACGTGATATTGTCTACCAAAATGCACAACATGTAACTGTTCCTGAGAGGATGCTTCTGCCGTTTCACAAAGGAGGCACGTTTGGAAAATATACAACTTCTGCGGGGTTATTTGCGTATGACATGCTAGCCGGTGTGAAAAAAGATGAACGCCGTGAAATGCTGACAGCCGGAGAAACGTTAGAAATGGAACCACTGCTAAAACGGGATGGGCTACTTGGCGGAGGCCACTATGTCGAATACCGCACAGACGATGCGCGGCTGACGATTGAAACGATGAAAAAAGCTGTGGAAAAAGGCGCGCTTTGCTTGAATTATGTAAAAGCGGAAGACTTTATCTATGAAGAAGGAAGAGTGACGGGGACCATCGTTAAGGATATGCATCACGGAGATACGTTCCGTATTCATGCCTCGGCCATCGTAAATGCAACCGGCCCATGGGTAGATGAAGTACGCGGGAAAGACGAGCTTTCCAATTCAAAAAGATTACGCCTGACGAAAGGCGTTCATATCGTTATCGACCGTTCGATTTTCCCGCTTCGTCAAGCGGTTTATTTCGATGCACCGGACAAAAGAATGATTTTCGCTATTCCGCGAGGGGAAAAGGCGTACATCGGTACGACAGATACGTTTTTTGATGGAGAGAAATCATCACCGCTCGCAACGGAAGAAGACATTACTTACCTCCTGAGTACGGTGCGCCATATGTTTCCAACCACGGTTGTTACTCGACAAGATGTTGAATCGACATGGGCTGGTGTCCGACCGCTGATTTATGAAGATGGCAAAGACCCGTCCGAAATTTCGAGAAAAGACGAAATCTGGGAAGCGGGCAGCGGTCTTATCACAATTGCAGGAGGAAAACTGACTGGCTACCGTAAAATGGCGGAAACCGTCGTTGACTTGGTTGTCAAAAGGCTGGCATTGCATTCAACCGATCCATGTATTACAGAACATCTTCCATTATCAGGCGGTGATTTCGGCGGTATCCAAAAGTTTGAGTTGTTCATTGAGAGCAAAGCGAATGAAGCGGAGTTGTTCGGACTAACGAAAGAAGAAGGAAGACGACTTGCCCGTTTCTACGGAACGAATGTCGATACTGTTTTCATCTATGCTCACGCGCTTGAAACCGCTGATTCGGATATACCGATTACATTGAAAGCAGAAGTTTTCTATTCGGTTCATCATGAAATGACGCTTACCCCGTCAGACTTTTTCATCAGAAGGAAGGGTGCTCTTTATTTTGACATCCATTATGTAGAACTCGTCAAAGGAAAAGTGACAAATTATATGGCGAAACTGCTTGGTTATAACCAAGTAGAAAAAATGCGTCATTTACAAGAACTGGACCGCCATATTGCCGAAGCAAAAGTGAAGGATGGTGCACCCCGATGAGAGAAGCGACACTTGAAATGTCAGATGGTTTTTTAGTCCATGCTATCGTGATGAAACCTGCAGGCAAACCGGTCGGACATATCCATCTGCTTCATGGTATGGCCGAACATATTGCCAGATATGAAGAATTTGCAGAATATCTCGTGGGGAAAGGATATATCGTATCCGGTCATGATCATCGAGGACATGGTAAGACTGCTAAAATGAATGGAATAAAAGGCCATTTTGCAGATGAAAACGGCTTTGATCGTGTTGTTCAAGATGCTTATGAAGTCATCTCGAACCTGCGGGGACAATATCCATCCCCGCGTTTTATTCTGTTCGGTCACAGTATGGGATCATTCGTTGCACGGAGGTATGTTCAACTCTACGGCAGTGAAGTGGACTCGGCGATATTTTCAGGGACAGGCGGAGATCCTGGAGCCAGCCGTTTTGCAGGACAGGCAGTTGCTTATTTGCATGGCAAGAAAAACGGTCTTGACCAGCCAGATAATTTCTTGAATAAGCTCGTTTTCGGAGGTTTCAATAAATCAGTAGATAAGCCAAAAACACCTTTTGATTGGCTATCCACGGATACTGAAGCTGTCGAGAAGTACATTGTGGATCCTGCTTGCGGAATAGTCCCGACAACGCAGTTTTTTGCAGATTTATTCAAAGGGCTTGGCAAAATCCATACCACAGATGAAATAAATAAGATCCCGAAAGAACTTCCTCTTTTCCTCTTTTCAGGGAGCGAAGACCCGGTGGGGGATAATGGAAAAGGGGTTTGGAGTGTAGCAAAGCAATATGATAACGCGGGTTTAGAAGACGTTACGTTATTTTTATTCGAAGGCGGCAGGCACGAAATGCTCCATGAAAAAAAACGTCAACATGTGTTCAAAGCCGTTTATGACTGGATTGAAAAAAATGAGAAATTATCCTGAAGTGATTGCAATAGTTGGACCGACAGCGTCGGGCAAGACGGCTTTAAGTATCGAACTCGCCAAAAAAATAGGCGGGGAAATCATTAATGGTGATGCGATGCAAGTATACAAAGGGCTTGATATTGGGACGGCGAAAATTACGAAAGAGGAAATGGATGGCATTCCGCATCATTTATTCGATGTAAAAGTACCGGATGAATCTTTTTCCGTCGCCGAATACCAAAGCGAAGTGCGCAAATGGATTACCGATATACGAGATCGTGGAAAAATACCAATCATCGTAGGGGGTACAGGATTATACATTCAATCTGTACTGTTCGATTTTCGTTTTACAGAAGAAGCGGCGGATCTTGAAGTAAGAACTCGATTAGAGCGGGAACTGGCTGAAGAAGGTGCCGCATTCCTTTATGCAAAACTTGTTGAAATCGACCCCACGGGTGCAGAAAAAATTCATCCAAACAACCATCGCAGGCTTGTACGGGCACTGGAAATCATTGAAGTGACAGGTAAGACAAAAGGTGACCACGAAGATGGGGCAGGACGTGTACCGCTTTATGAGCATCACATCATCGGACTTGAAATGGACCGCGATCTCCTCTATGAACGGATCGGTCAACGTGTCGATTTAATGATGGAAAAAGGCCTTCTGGAAGAGGCGAATCGATTATGGGAGGAAGGAATTCGCGGAGTACAATCTGTCCAAGCAATTGGCTATAAGGAAATTCATCAATATATCGAAAAAAAATTGCTGCTAGATGAAGCCGTTGAATTGATAAAGAAAAATACACGCAATTATGCTAAACGGCAAATGACCTACTTCCGTAACAAACTAGATATCTCCTGGTTCAATGCAGAATTGGGCATAGACGAAATTGTAAAGGGAATTTTGGCAATCTTGAAGGATTTTGATCATGTGGGTCGAATAAAGTAAGTGGGCAAGAGAAATATGTTATGACAACTGGAGGACTTGGCGTATGAAACAAGGAAGCATGCAAGAAATCTTTTTAAACTCGTTACGTAAGAATAATACATTTGTAACGGTATTCTTACTGAATGGATTTCAATTGAAAGGACTTATTAAATCGTATGACAATTATACCGTCTTGCTTGAGTCGGACGGCAAGCAACAACTAATTTATAAACATGCGATCTCCACATATGTCCCAACGAAACCGGTAATTTTAAAAGACGAAACGGAATAACCAAAAGCGGAAGCGCCTGTTCAGAGGCGGCA
>DYWT01000138.1 GCA_020742515.1 Sporosarcina psychrophila | reverse complement strand
GAAGATTGGTATGAGTTATATAGGTGGATGAGGAAAGAAAGCGTTGTTGCGGCAACGCTTTCTTTATGTGAGAGGATGCAGGGGCGAGCTTTGTTAGAAACATTGCTAACTTGTTCAAACACTACAGAATTTCCAATCTCCCTACCGGGTTGTGTTAAGATTATGGCAACTATAGAATGAGGGGGAATCTGAGTGAAGCCAAGAATTTTCATTACAAGAAAGCTGACAGAAGAGGCGGTTGCGCCGCTTCATGAAAAATTTGATGTACGGATGTGGGACGAAGAAAGTGTAGCGGTTCCGCGCGCTGTTTTATTGAAAGAAGTGGCAGAAGCGGATGCACTATGGTCAGTTTTGGCGGATAGCATCAATCGCGAGGTTTTTGAAGCGGGTACGAAGCTTAAAATCGTTGCCAATATGGCCGTTGGTTATAATAATATTGACTTGGAAGCGGCAAAGGAATATGACGTCATCGTAACAAATACACCGGGTGTGTTGACTGAAACAACTGCAGATCTTGCTTTTGCGCTCCTGCTAGCGACGGCACGTAAATTAATCTCTGCAGAAAATGAAATTAGAAAAGGCAATTGGACTTCATGGGCGCCGATGAGATTTACGGGCATGGATGTTGGAGGAGCGACACTTGGCATCATTGGCATGGGAAGAATCGGTGAAGCGGTGGCGCGCCGGGCAAAAGGCTTTGATATGCAAGTTCTTTATCATAATCGCAACCGCAAGCCGGATGCAGAAGCTGAGTACGGACTTGAATTCAGAGATTTGGATACACTGCTGAAAGAGGCGGATTTTGTTATCATTCTAGCACCATTTACACCAGAAACCGCGGGGATGATTGGTGCACGGGAACTTGACCTTATGAAAAATACGGGGGTTCTTATTAATGTCGCTCGTGGGGGAATTGTTGACGAAGCTGCTCTTTATGATGCATTGAAGAACGGTACGATTTGGGCGGCGGGGCTCGACGTGTTTGAAAAAGAACCAGTTCCACTCGATCATCCGCTTCTTACATTGCCGAACGTAACAGTCCTTCCGCATATCGGCAGTGCCAGCATTAAGACACGCCTTGCGATGATGAACTTGAACGCACAGGCAATTACGGATGTACTTGAAGGCCGCCAGCCAAAAGGTATCGTTCAGTAAAGAACAGCAGACGAATGAATTGTGTCTAAATTGACTTGGTGACTGTCACCGAATAGGAGGAGGTAACAATATGAAAGGTACAATCATTCCATATTTAACGTTTTACGGAGAAGGAAAAGAAGCGGCTGAATTCTATGCAAATTTGCTAGGACTTGAGGAAGTCGGAATGCAGAAATATGCGGATGCTAATTTCCCACATCCGCCGGAAGCAGCAGATTATGTTCTCCATTGCCATCTGAAAAAAGGTGATTTTCAAATCATGCTTGCCGATTCCGCGGACAAGCCGTCTGAAAACAACAAACACGGCGTGGCTCTTCTTATCAACTGTGAAAACGTGGAAGAAGCGAACCATCTTTACAACGGCCTGCGGGAAGAAGGCGAAATACTGATGGAATTGCAAGATACGTTCTGGGGTGCGAAGTATGGGAAAGTGAAAGATAAGTTTGGCTTCACGTGGGATTTGAACTGCGAGAAAGAAGGATAAAAAAGGAAGACTCCTCGTCGAAGGAGTCTTCCTTTTTTATTGCCAGTTCAATTTTTACCGATTTGCGAACAAGTTAAACACACCCAGTGCATCAAGGAAAACAATAATGATTGCGATAGGGGTCAGATATTTTAAAAGGTAGAACCAAATGTTGAAGAAGGTCTTTCCGACTTTCGACCCTTGCTTCATCTCATTAAACAAATCTGTTTTAGCTATCTTTAAAGGGATGAATATCGAAATCAATAATGCACCAAGAGGCATCAATACATTGCTTACTGCGAAATCGACTAAATTGAATACCGTTTTATCGAAAAACTTCACATCAGCCATTACTCCGTATGATAAACAAGATGGAATTCCAACAACGAAAATTGCCATTCCAATTATCCAAGTGAATCGTTTTCGTTTTGAAGGATCATTTTTCGTCATTGTTGCAACAATAATTTCAATCATAGAGAAAGCGGAAGTTAAAGCCGCGAATAGGAATAAAACCAAAAATGCAATGAAGAAAAACACCCCAAAGGGCATTTGGTTGAATACAGCTGGCAGTACGGAAAAAATCAATGTCGGTCCTGCATCCGGTGCCATTCCAAATGAAAACACACCCGGGAAAATTGCAAGGCCGGCTAACAGAACGATGACGATATTCATAGAGATAATGGACATCGCCGAGCTCGGCAGGTTTTGCGTTTTAGGAAGATAGGAAGCATACGTAACCATAACCGAAGCACCTAATGTGAGAGTGAAAAAGGCTTGTCCCAAAGCGAATAAAATCGTTTCAGACGTTAATTTAGTGAAATCCGGTACCAACAGAAATTTTACGCCTTCCATTGCCCCATCCAAGCTAAGAGAACGGGCAACGATAATGATAAATAAAATGAAGAGAGCAGGCATCATAATCTTGCTTGCTTTCTCAATCCCTTTTTGAACTCCTTGGGCTACAACAACAATTGTTAGCACCATAAAGATCAGTTGACCGGCTAACGTAGCGAATGGATTTGAAATAATTTGGCCGAATAACGGTCCGAACTGGTCTTGCGAAAGTCCGGAAATACCACCGGTTAATGCTTTGAATAAGTAGAGGATAATCCATCCTCCAACAACACTATAAAATGATAGCACTAAGAAACTGGTTACGACGCCAATGATCCCTGTTATATGCCAACCTGAATTGGGCGCAAGCTTTTTGTAGGCAGTAATTGCGTCACTTTGACTTTTACGACCGAGAATGAACTCACCGATTAAGAGAGGAAATCCTAATAACAGCGTAAATAGTAAAAAGACCAGTAGAAAAGCGCCACCACCGCCAGTCCCGGCTACATAAGGGAATTTCCAAATTGCGCCTAATCCGATTGCTGAACCGGCAGCAGCTAATATGAAACCTATTTTTGATTTCCAGTGTTCTTGTTGAGGCATAAGGTCAGTCCTTTCGATGAAACGAATATGTATGTACTTATAAAACAAGTCGTTTTGTTTAAGGGTAGCGTATTTTAAGGAGGCTGTCATTAAAATAACAAGTTTCAGAGCATTATAAGTATATGGCCTAGAGGAGTTATTAATGAATAAAACCTGTGTATGAGTATCTGAACGAACGAAAAAGCTTCCCTCATTACATGGAAATGTAATGAGGGAAGCTTACTATTATCAATTGAACAGGTTTATCGTCGTTATAATAATTGGCATCGCAAATACATCGATGAGGAAAGCACCAACAATTGGAACTACGAGGTATGCTTTTGTTGAAGGGCCGTACCTTTCTGTGACTGCCGCCATATTAGCCATTGCATTAGGAGTGGCGCCGAGACCGTGACCTGTAAAACCAGCTACCATGATGGCTGCATCGTAGTCTTTGCCGAGTAGACGGAACAAGACAAAAATCCCGAATAAGACAATGAAAACAACTTGTATGAAGACGATAACTAGTAGCGGAAGAGCTAAATTTGCAACTTCCCACAGTTTGATGCTCATGAGTGCCATTGACAGGAAGATTCCTAACGTAACGTCGCCGATTAAACTGATGCTCTTCATATCGACTGCTTTTGGATTGATTTTGTCAACAATATTCCGAACAAGAACAGCAACGAACATGGCACCGACGTACCCTGGCAGAACGAATCCTGTTGCAGCTGAGAACAAATCACCTAAGTATGTACCAAGTGCCATACAAAGTGTGATAAGCAAAATTTGCGTGAAGAAAGAATCTGTTTGAATTGGTTTTTCTTTCTCTTCAATAGGAAGCCCAAGATCATCATCCGTTTCCGACGGCTTGAGATTATGTTTCGTAATAAGGTACTTAACTGTAGGACCGCCAACGAGACCTCCGGCAACAAGTCCGAATGTGGCTGCTGCGACTCCGATTGATAGGGCTGAATTGATACCCATGTCTTCAAGGGTCTGTCCGAATGCAGTGGCGGCTCCGTGTCCGCCTTCCATTGAAACTGCTCCAGCCATCATTCCAATAAGTGGATGCAGGTCGAACAAATAAGCCATAGATACACCGATTGTATTTTGCGCAAGCGCTAAAAATCCACATGCAAGCCAGTAAATGACGAGGAGTTTTCCCCCGAGTTTAATGAGTTTAAAGCTTGCTCCTAGACCAATCGTTGTAAAGAATGTAAGCATGAATAAACTTTGCAATGATGTATCAAGTGTAATTTCTAGCCATCCGAGAGACTTGAAAATGGTTGCAAAAACAGCGAATAATAATCCGCCGACAACGGGAGCAGGTATGCAGAATTTTCGTAAGAAACCAACTTTCTTAACTAAAACCATCCCTAAAGTTAGCAATGCAATAGAAAGGAAGATTGTGGTGACTTGATTAAGAACTAGCGTCATGAATTTCCCCTCCTAAAAAAGTTGTAATTGCTTCATTTGTTAAGTAAGCACCGAGTTTTACTGTACGGTTGTTTTCATCCAAAATGGGGTTCACTTCCGAAATATCGAACGACAGTGTTTTTTTATGTGCTGTAACTGTTCGAATGATTGAACGGACAACGGAAGGATTTAATCCGAATGGTGAAGGAGCACTGACGCCAGGTGCGAAGGCCGAGTTCAGTACGTCCGTGCATAAGGTTAGAAAAACATAGTCATGCTGGTTGATGAATTGTTCGAGATCCGATGTTAGTTTGTCCATATTTCCGATATGCATATTCTCTTCGTATTCATATTTGACACCGAGACGGTCGGCTGTATCGAACAATTCCTGCGTATTTCCATAGCGCTGGATTCCGACGACGAAATAGCTGCTCATGTTATCATGCTCCAGGATTTGTTTGAACATCGTCCCGGAAGAAGGTTGTTCGTCGTATGAGCGTAAGTCGAAATGGGCATCTATATTAATAACTCCAAGAGAAGCTTCTTCACCAATCCATTTACGAACACCGAGATAATGGCCGTAAGCGGTTTCATGGCCGCCACCAAGAATAATCGGTGTCATTTTTTTCTCTAATACGTTTGCAATAGTATCTCCTAGTTGCTGTTGGGCTGTTTCTAGCCCTGTACCTACGCATTGTATATTTCCGACATCGACAAGTCGCTCATTTACCGAAAACTTCCATGGCAATTTGGCAAGTTCACTGCGTAAGGCGTTTGGAGCTTTGGCTGCACCAAGTTGTCCTTTGTTGCGACGAACACCTTCCTCGCTTTCAAAACCAATGATTGCACATGTGCGAGATGATGGAGATAAATCTTCCATCGCGATAACTTCAACTACTTGGTGATATCGGAAACTTGTTCTATTTTCAAGATGATCCGTACGCCCTGACCATATATGATTATCTACTTTGTTAAGCAATTGCTCCACCCTTTCTGAACTTTCAGATACACGTTACTCATCAATTATAAAGTACCGGATTTATAATTTCTAATATATAATTACTATATATTTATAGCTCTAGACTATAAGTGTGGAAGCGAGGGGTAGTATGGAATTAAAACAATTAAATTACTTTGTTTCTGTCGTCAATCATATGAGTTTTTCAAAAGCGGCTGAGAAGCTACATATTTCTCAACCATCATTAAGTAAAGCCATTAAAAATTTGGAACGTGATCTAGGATTTCAAATTATTGAACGTAATACAAGGAATATTAGATTGACAGAAGCGGGAGAGGTTTTATACAGTAGGGCAATTCATTTATTATCAGAAATGACAATCGTGAAGAAGGAAATGGAAGAAGTGAAGCTTGTCGGTAAAGGAGAACTCCAAATTGGCATGATTGAATCGGTGAAGTATTGGTTACCTAAAGTAATCTCCCGTTATAATGAAAAGTTCTCTGATATGCACATTCGGTTAACTGAAGTGTTAGGCGGTGACAATGTGAAGACCTCGTTAAGGAAATACGAAACGCATGCCATCATTACGAATCAGCAAATCAAAGAAGTGGATATAGAAACGGTTCCGTTATACAAGGAAAAACTTGTGCTAGTCCTCCATGAAAGCCACTTAATGGCGAGGAAAAAATCAATTACGCTGAAAGAATTAGAGTCGGAGCCATTCATCATTAGTACCAAAGGGTTCCAGACAAGGGAAGATATATTGCATGCATTTGAATTGGAAGACACTATTCCGACAGTCAAGTATGAAATTGAACGTTTTGAAACGGCTTTAAGTTTAGTCAGCGAAAATTTAGGTATCGCACTTATTCCAGAAAACTATTTGCAAGGACGCCATGATTTTTCAATCGTAAGTAAAACAATCGAGTCACCAGCACTGGAGAGAACTGTGTATTTGGCTTATATGAAAAACAGATATGTGTCTCCTTCAATAGAGGCATTCATTAAGGAAGTGAAACTGTTTTTCAAATATATTGCCTCAAGGTGATTCGAGGTATTTGGGTATGTCTGTTAATATAGAGTAAAGAGTAAGGTGTTTTTTTCTTGAAAAGGGGTGTGCGAAATGATTGGACGAAACGATCCGTGTTCTTGTGGAAGTGGTAAGAAATATAAGAAGTGCTGTGGGTCGGAAGGGACGAACCTCGTTGACATGATTGTCAATGAAGAGCTGGACCGCATTCTCGGTACTTATTTTAATGACTATCCGAAAAACGCCGATCGCCAGGAAATGATGCAAATGATGCGGGAATGGGTAAACCGCCTCACGGGCAGCTGGGAGAAAGAACATATTGAAGAGGCGGCAAGTGAGTTTTATTTATTCATCCATAATAAAAAGAGTTGGCATACATACTTAGCAGCACAACTTGAACAAGTGAAGCGTGATTCTGTCGTTTCTATATTGGAAAAGTGGAGCGAGCCGTTCATATTGCTTGCGCAAATTACAGAAGTTGAGCGGGGTAAACTGAAAGCGCGGGAGCTGTTTAGCGAGAAAGAGTACTATGTGACGCGCAACGAAGGAATGCCGGCAGATGTGGGTACATTGTTGTTCGGTGTTGTCCTTCGTGATTCTAGAAAAGGGGACTATACAGTCGCTCCTGTTTCATCGATGATGTTCCTTGCGAAGTGGAGTAAGCAGACGAAGAAATCACTTGTAGAATTGAGAGAAACGGCATCCGATAAGTCGACTGAGCAATTTTTGAGCGACTACACACTCGACATTTACGAGTTGTTCATCAAACGAAGCATGGCTTCAATGAATGACCTTGTCAAAGAGGTGCTGGCACCGACGCAATTGAGCGCGCTGACAGCCCTTGACGCCGTACTTCGGGAACTAAGTCAACGTGCAGATGGACGTGAAATTATGCACAAACTAGCAGTCGCTTATTTCCTCAACGACAATCAGGATGTGCCGGTGGAAGAGGACTTCCTTGCAGCTGCTGTGAACACCGGTATTCAGCTTGGGGTGGTACAAGACACAGGACTTACAAATGAGGAAGTGCAACAGAAATTTGGTGCTGTCAATGAAAGCATGTTCGTGTATGAGGCAGAACTTGTAGCTCTTTATGCAGACATGATGGATAGCGGTGAAGAACCGATGGCGGCACGGGTTTACGATATTGGAACAGATCCCCGACCGACAGAAAAAGCGTTGTGGGAAACATCAATGACAACGGGTGGTGTTGTCCAACCAAAACGGAAACAGGGTATTGCGGAAGGTCGTGCGCAGCTTCTTGCGTATGAGGCTTATCGGGCAGAAACAGAAGAAGAGCGCCGAAAACTGGCTGAGAGTGCAAAGGAAATTGGGCCGGATAATCCGGATGTTCTTTTATTACAGGCGGAAGTTGAACGGGACTATAAGAAAGCATCCGAGTTGTATGAGAAAGCAATCCAGTATGCGAGCCGAACGTTCGAGCCGGGAGAGAATCCTTGGCAGAACATCCCGAACCGCCCCTTCATGCGTGCAGCATTTGCGTATGGCATTCATTTTTTCAGTAACGGAAAATATACTGAGGCGGCGGAAATGTTTACGGATTTGTTGAGGATGAATCGCACGGACAACCAAGGGGCAAGATATGAAGCGGTGGCATCACTCATTCACGCTGAACGGTTCACGGAAGCGGCAGAAATCATGGTGCGCTATGAAAAAGGTTCGGACCATGACGCAGCTTATCACTATCTTGACTGGAAGCTTGAAGACATTGCATCTGAAGGTAAATCACTGGATGCGGAAGAGATGTTAAATGAAGCCTCGAAATTGAATGGCCATGTCAGGCATTTGATGACGTTCAAAGCAAAAACGAGTCCTTATCCAAGACATCAAGCGATTGAGCCGGGAAGCAGTGACGAAGCCAGATATATTTGGTTGTTGTTAAATGGAGTCACATCAGTTTGATGGAGTGAAGCGATTTGGCAGACCTGAAAAGTAGGAGGGATGCAGTAAAACCCTCCTTGCTCTAGGTTGAAAAACGAATCCTTTAAAAAAGGGTTGAATCTTCAGTCGGAAAACCGACTTTTGAGACAACCCTTTTACTGTACGATGAATTCACCTTAGGCGGTGGAAATCCATAACTGTTATCGCTAACGTTATTTCCCACCAAGCATATTAAACAAGCCACCTGCAATGCTGCCTTCGTCACGTGATCCGCCGCCAGGTGTTTGTGGTGCAGCTGCAAAGACACGGCTTGCAAGTCTTGAAAACGGCAGAGATTGAACCCAAACTGTTCCCGGACCACGCAGTGTTGCAAAGAATAATCCTTCACCACCGAATAATGCAGTTTTGACGCCTTTAACCATTTCAATGTTATAACCGACGTCATGTGTCATCGCTACGAGACATCCCGTGTCGACACGCAATACTTCACCAGGTTGGAGCTTTTTCTCGATAATTGTTCCTCCGGCGTGGATGAATGTCATGCCGTCACCTTCGAGCTTTTGCATAATGAACCCTTCACCACCGAAAAAGCCGGTACCGAGTTTTCGCTGGAATTCAATCCCGACAGATACACCTTTTGCGGCGGCTAGAAACGCATCTTTTTGACAGATGATTTTGCCGTTATGTTCACTTAAATCCATCGGAATGATTTTCCCGGGGTAAGGAGAAGCGAAAGAGACGTGCTTTTTGCCTGATCCATTATTCGTGAACGTTGTCATGAAGAGACTCTCTCCAGTCAACATACGTTTACCTGCCCCCATCAGTTTACCCATGATTCCCCCGCTTGAAGAGCCGGATCCATCACCAAAAATCGTTTCCATATCGATTTCATCTTCCATCATCATCAGAGCGCCCGCTTCAGCTACAACCGTTTCTCGCGGATCGAGCTCCACTTCTACAAACTGCATATCATCGCCATGTATTTTGTAATCAATCTCGTGGTTATTCATCTTATCTTGTTCCTCCCTCGGAATAAGTTTACTTCTACTCAATCATACGAAATAGAAAGAAAATAGTTTCAGAAACTAAGGAAGTAGAGTCTGATTATTTTAGTGAATCCGTATAGCTCCAAACTTTGTAAGCGAGCTCATGAGCTTCTGGTTCGTGGGAAAAACCTACGAAAGATTCCCGGAACGAACGGGTGATGGATTCCAGCACGAATACCCGCGGACATTCGGAGCGAAGTTCATCCACTAAAAATTGAACATATTGTTTACCGGCAGGCGGTGCATCATCTCCGAGTAACTCCAGAAAACCAGTAAGCCGTTCAAGTAATTGTTCCTTTGTTTCTATTTGATTTTCTGCAAGACTGTTCAATTTGAGAAATATATCCTCCTTGAAAAACGTATCATTTGTGCTGATCATGCCCAGAATGATGGAATCGATTCTTCGCATTAAGAAATTCACAAGTTTTGACGTATCAATCTCCTCTGTTGAAACGGCTGACCATACATGTAGCATTTGTTGCATCATCCCAAACAGCATAACTGAGCAGTCGGGTGCGTAAGGCGCCGCTTCCTTGCCGTATACATCCACCATTCTTTCAGTTAACCAAGAGAATTCTTTTAAAATTGTAGTCTTGATAAAAGATCTCAGATCACTATCTCCTGAATGGAAGACCGCCTCAAAAATCGGCAGCAAATTCTGTTCGCGATTCACGTGCATGCGAATTAAAATCTGTTCAACCAAAACGCTTTTATCCGATAGGTCCTTACCGATAAGCAGTTCACGCCTTCTTACGGCCGCCTCGTCATGCGCGTGTTCTAGTATCGCCATGAGGCATTCATTCTTTGATGAAAAATAATTGTAGAATGTTCCTTTTGAAATACAGGACTCTTCCAAAATGTCTTGGACAGACGTAGTCGAAAATCCTTTATCTATAAAAAGCCGCTGTGCTGTCAATAAAACCTGACGTTTACGCTCATTCATTTAATCACCTTAATCCTATAGTTGTTTTATAGAATCCATCCAATTTGGCTGATGGAAGGAATAATTCATGTCCATCTATCAAGACTTTCATGAAGGGAGTAATCACTTTGTACTGTTGGTACATTTATATATTAGCTTCAAAAGCTTATTATATCAATGAAATAAAGTTTTTTTAAATGAAAGCGTTTTCGGAGGTTGCATGTTTTGGACTATCGGTATAATATGTTTAACAGGATGTACTTAGGGTACAAATTCTATACGTTAAGTATTTATAGGGGGAAGGAATATGGATATTAAAGAAATGCATCAAAAACCGCCTTATGGCATGATAGCGATTTTGTTTATAGGCGCCTTCGTCGCTCTATTGAATAATACATTGTTGAACGTTGCATTGCCGACAATTATGATTGAATTTGATGTAAAACCATCTGTCGTACAATGGCTGACGACGGGATATATGCTTATCAACGGTATCTTAATACCGGCAAGTGCGTTCTTCATTCAGAAATTCACAAATAGAAAGTTATTCCTAACAGCTATGGTGTTGTTCACGCTAGGGACGCTTCTAGCAATACTTGCACCATCATTTGGCGTACTCGTTGCTGCTCGGATGATTCAAGCGTGTGGATCTGCCATGATGATGCCGCTTCTTATGAACGTTATGCTTACGGCATTTCCGATCGAGCGCCGAGGAACGGCAATGGGGATTTTCGGACTCGTAATGATTACAGCACCAGCGATTGGTCCAACTTTGTCGGGTTGGGTAATTGAACATTATACATGGCGTACACTTTTCGGTATCGTGTTGCCGTTCTCAATTCTGACACTTGTTTATGCATTCTTTAAATTGCGTAACATTACACCAAACCGTGATATGAAATTAGATGTTTTCTCACTTATTTTGTCGAGTATCGGTTTCGGCGGGCTTCTTTACGGCTTCAGTTCAGCGGGTGATAAGGGATGGGATTCACCGCTTGTCTATGGAACAATCATTATTGGTGCAATCGCACTTATCACGTTCATCGTACGTCAATTGCGTATGGATGATCCGATGTTGGATTTCAAAATTTACAAACATCCGATGTTCGCTTTATCGTCGGCCATCTCGATTGTCCTATCGGTTGCAATGTTCTCCGGTATGATACTCACGCCGCTTTATGTCCAGACTATACGGGGTATTTCACCGTTCCATTCTGGATTGCTGATGCTTCCGGGTGCGATTGTAATGGGGCTTATGTCGCCAGTAACAGGACGGTTATTCGATAAGTATGGTCCAAAGGTTTTGGCGATACTTGGTCTCACCATTACAGTTGTTTCAACATACTATTTGAGTAGACTTGGTATGGAATCTGGTTATTATTACATTATGATGATTTATACGGTTCGCATGTTGGGGATTTCAATGGTAATGATGCCGGTTATGACGAACGGATTGAATCAATTACCGATGATCTCTAATCCACACGGAACGGCCATGAATAACACGCTGCAGCAGGTTTCCGGCGCAATTGGCTCCGCCATTCTGTTAACAATTATGACGAAAAGGATGGAATCGGCGGGTGCTAAGCTATTTGCAGAAGCCCAAGCTTCGGGTAATGCTCCGACGACTGCCGAGGGCCTTGCGAAATTGCAAGAGCAACTCGGAGCGCAAGCGATGCTAGATGGAATTAGCTTTTCGTTTTTCATATCGACAATCGTTGCGATTATTGCTTTAATTTTAGCGCTCTTCATGAAACGTGTAGCACTACCAACTAACGCAAAGTCATTTACTAAACCTGAAAAGGTTGAACAATAACTAATTGAATAAAATGAGCTCCGCATGGATATATATATACCCACTGCGGAG
>DYWT01000137.1 GCA_020742515.1 Sporosarcina psychrophila | reverse complement strand
AGTGTCTGAAATTCATTGAATAATTAACTTTGAGACAATCTGTTAAAGGAGGCGTTCATTATGACAAACAAAAGAATTTTTAGCGGTAATGACTATAAGGGGATAACGTCTAATTAACTAGTATGTTTAGCGTTTCCCCGTAATTTGAAAGGGGAAAACTCATGAGTACAAAAAATGTGGAAATTGTAGAAGTGAATGCAGAAAACTGGTATGAATGCTGTGAATTAGAGGTATCACAGGAACAAACAAAATACATTGAATCAAATGCGATATCAATCGCTCAATCAAAATTTGAGCCTACATTAAAGCCATATGCTATTTATTCTGATGAAAAAGTTGTTGGCTTTCTGATGTACAATTCTATACTTGAGGAACTAGACGGTTATTGGGTATATAGAATAATGGTGGACAAGAAGTTCCAAGGTCAAAGTATCGGTAAAAAAGCGACTAAGTTAATGATTTTAGAAATGGCTAAATTACCGAATGTGAAAAAAATTGTTGTAGGTTATCATCTGGATAATTCGGAGGCACATAATTTATATTCAAGTTTAGGTTTCATTAATAATGGAGATAGGTTCGGTAAAGAGATGGCAGTTATAAAATATATTACAGATTGAGAAGCCGATAAGTATTTAAAACGTTGTAGGGACGGTTTCTTTAATTTAAGAAGAAGTACAAAAATGATTAAGTTTATTATAAAATAATGGTTCAATTGAATACCGAAAAAGTAATCAGCCATTTTTATACAGATGGCTGATTTTTGAATTCCACTATAACTATGCAATCAGGAAATCAAACTGATTCTCATATAAAATCTATTATTAATCTGATCATATGATCGTTATTTATTGACAAGAAAATAACTAGTTCAGTATGATAATAAAGTTGATTCCTAGCGACAATGGATAGAGTTAAGCTATTGGTCACCGCGTGTAAAGGGAGGGAAAACCACGCGTTAAACGTAAATCGGAAAACAGATAAAGCGCCAGTGCTGAAGAAATCGGACGTCACTAATTTTCAGCAGACGAGGTGGAGGAGTATCGAAATTTCGGCGGAAGCCTCCCAATCGCAATTGCCCGGTTGTATTTTTTGCTAGTAAATCATTTGAGCAATCGAATGGACAAAGGAGCAAAAAGGCAAAGTTTTTCAAGCAATCTATAAGGACACTTCGCTAATTTAGCTGAGGTGTAGTTAAGTATTGCTTATTTTGCAAACATCGGAGGAAAAAATATGTGTGGAATAGTAGGTTATATTGGTGATTTAGATGCGAAAGAAATTCTATTAAAGGGACTTGAAAAGTTAGAATATCGTGGTTATGATTCAGCGGGAATCGCACTGCGCAATGAAGAAGGCATTACTGTTATAAAAGAAAAAGGACGTATTGCAGACCTTCGTGCAGCAGTAGATTCAACAGTCTTAGCGTCAACTGGAATTGGCCATACACGCTGGGCGACGCATGGCGTTCCAAATCAAATGAATGCACACCCTCATCAAAGTACATCGAGTCGTTTTACACTTGTGCATAATGGTGTAATTGAGAATTATCATAACCTGCAAAAAGAATATTTACAGGGTGTTCAAATGAGTTCTGACACGGATACAGAAGTCATCGTACAGCTTGTTGAAAAGTTTGCCCAAGAGGGGATGACCACTGAAACAGCTTTCCGTCATACACTGTCTCTACTTCATGGTTCCTATGCGATCGCTATGTTAGATGCTGATGAGGCAGACACTATTTTTGTTGCGAAAAACAAGAGCCCATTGCTAATAGGAGTTGGAGAGCACTTCAATGTAGTCGCCTCTGATGCTATGGCAATGTTACAAGTAACAGACCAATACGTGGAACTACATGATCAAGAAGTTGTCATTGTGCGCAAAGAGGCAATTGAACTGATGACATTGGCGGGCGTTATTATCGACCGTGTACCATATAAAGCAGAGCTTGATATGAGCGACATTGAGAAAGGCACATATCCTCACTTTATGCTGAAAGAAATGGACGAACAGCCAGGTGTTGTTCGTAAGATTATTCAAGCATATGAGAACGAGCAAGGTGAACTTGCAATGGATTCGGCCATTGTAAATGCTTTTAACGAAGCTGACCGTCTTTATATAATTGCAGCGGGCACAAGCTATCACGCTGGTCTAATCGGAAAGCACTATTTTGAAAAAATCGCGGGCATTCCGGTTGAAGTGCATATTTCAAGTGAATTTGGCTATAACATGCCTCTTCTTTCGGAAAAACCTTTATTTCTTTTCATTACACAATCTGGAGAGACTGCGGACAGCCGCCAAGTATTAGTGAAAATAAAAGCGTTAGGCTACCCAAGCATAACGTTAACAAACGCTTCAGGTTCCACACTTTCTCGTGAAGCGGATCACACATTACTATTATACGCGGGTCCAGAAATTGCCGTAGCTTCGACAAAAGCATACACAGCTCAAGTAGCAGTTCTTGCCATCGCAGCCTATGTTGCAGCGAAAGAGCGAGGGGAAACTATACCAATTGATTTGAAGAAAGAGCTTGCTATCGTGGCAAATGCTATCCAAACACTTGTGGATTCAAAAGAGGAACTGGAGCAAATTGCATTTGAATTCTTAGCGGTCTCGCGAAATGCATTCTTCATCGGGCGGAACCTAGACTATTATGTTAGCTTAGAAGGCGCACTTAAAGTAAAAGAAATTTCTTACATTCAAGCGGAAGGCTTCGCAGGAGGGGAATTAAAACACGGGACAATTGCACTGATTGAAGAGGGCACACCTGTGTTTGCAATAGTTACTCAACAAGCCGTGAGTCTCAACACTCGTGGTAATGTTAAAGAAGTTGTCGCGCGCGGAGCAAATCCTTGCATACTGTCAATGGAAGGGTTGGAAGAAGAGGACGATCGTTTTGTACTGCCGAAAGTGCATGCATTACTTACACCGCTTGTAGCTGTTATCCCGCTACAATTGATTAGCTACTTCGCCGCTCTTCATAGAGGATGTGACGTTGACAAACCACGTAATTTAGCTAAATCGGTTACGGTGGAGTAAGATTGGTTTGGAATACCGATTTGTGCGTGATGTGACAAAAAATTCTTTACTAAGTACCTCTAAAGTAGAACCTGCTTTAGAGGTACTTTTTAACATAGTGTTATGTTGCGATGTCCGCGTTCGTATGACAAGAGAGCAGTGTTGTAAAAGAAGAAATTTTAACATAGAAGAGACAATAAAGATTTATAATGAATTAGTGAAATCGTATTTAAGAGAGTACCTCTCTAGAATGCGATTTTTCCATTTATTTATTTATCTAAATTCGACCTAAAGGCGATGTTTCAAGTTCAGCTTCAGGTTTTATAGTGAAAGAAATCCACAAGGTTAATACTAAAAACCCCAATACATAAAGTGTATATTTCGCTTTAGCCGGCATCTTCATCGTTACGTAATAGATAATTCTTTAAGTATTACAATATGCAAGGTGCTATCTCCCATAAATTTTTCAACGTCTTATTCCTTCACGTATGCTTCTTCCTTAATATGAAATGCCGTCTTCCAACTTTATTAATATTTATATTGTTTACATTCATTTATATCAATCCTTTACATTAATCTGAATAGTAATACTCACTTTGCTAACTTTGTTGCAATTGCAACAAAAATAGTTTACATTTAATTCATAATACTTTTTAGCAAATGTAATATAAAATACGATAAGGAGTAGATTATGAAAGAAATTTTACGTGAGGTTGGGATGATTGCGAGGGCATTAGACTCTATAAGTAATATAGAATTTAAAGAATATGAGCTCACAAAAGGGCAGTATTTGTACCTTGTACGAATATGTGAAAATCCTGGGATCATTCAGGAAAAGTTAGCTGAAATGATAAAAGTAGACCGAACAACAGCATCTCGAGCTATAAAACAACTTGTGAATAATGACTTTATCGAGAAGAAAGATGATGAACATAACCGGAAAATCAATAAACTATTTCCGACAGAAAAAGGAATAAATGTTTACCCGCTTATAAGAAGAGAAAATGATTATTCCAATATGGTGGCATTAGCTGGATTAACAAAAGAAGAAGTGGAAAGTATTTCTGATCTGCTCCAAAGAGTTAGAAAGAATATAGAAAAAGACTGGGAATTTGTGAAAAAAGGAAACAAAAGAAACTATTGAGTTTTTTAAGGAGCGAATTAATAAATGATTATTAGTATAAAAAAATGTACCATTGAGGACTTATACTTACTTCAAGAAATTAGTATTGAAACATTTAATGAGACATTTAAGGATCTTAATTCTATGGAAAATATGAAATCCTATTTGAAGAAGGCGTTCAACCTAGAACAACTTGAAAAAGAGTTGTCCAATATCTCATCAGAATTCTTTTTTGTTTTTGTTAAGAATGAAATCGCTGGATATTTAAAGGTCAACACCAATGATTCTCAGTCTGAAAATATGGGTGATGAATCACTAGAAATCGAAAGAATTTATATTAGGCGCAAATACCAAAAACAGGGGCTTGGAAAATATCTAATCGATAAGGCTATAGAGATAGCAGTACAGAAGCAAAAACAGAAAATCTGGCTAGGTGTATGGGATAAAAATGAGAACGCGATTTCTTTTTATAAAAATGTAGGGTTTGTTCAAGTAGGAGCCCACTCTTTCTTTATGGGGGATGAAGAACAAATAGACAATATATTGGCTAAAACACTACTATAACTGAAAAGGTGGAATCCTATGTATATCCCTAAACATTTTAAGATCACGGATATTAATGAGATTTGGGAGTTTATTCAATCGAACTCTTTTGGTACGATTGTTACGACAAAAGAAGGGAAACCAATTGCGACCCATTTGCCTTTCGGGATAAATAAAAAAGGCGATGACTTATATATTACTGGACATATGGCTTATGGAAACCCTCAGTGGAGAACATTTGAATCCTGTGGTGATGTGTTAGTCATGTTTCAGGGGCCGAATGCTTATATATCTTCTTCCTGGTATTCCCAGGAAAACGTACCCACATGGAATTATCAGGCTGTCCATTTGTATGGTAAACCTATAATTTTAAAGAAAGATGAGTTAATAGAAGAATTGATGAAAATGTTAGATAAATATGAAGGAAATCGTGAAAATCCAGTCTTATGGGATAAACTTTCTCCTGATCTCTTAGAAAAAGAACTGAAAGGTATTGTAGGTTTTAAGATTAAGGTGGAAGAAATACAAGCTGCATATAAATTAAGTCAGAATCGAAATGAAACAGACTATGATCATATCATTGATGAGTTACAACACGAAGGAAACCCAAATTCAAATCAAATGTCAAGACTTCTGGAAGAGAAACGAAAAAGTTGAAGATGATTTATTTTGTTCAGCTGCCCTATTGATAGTAAATAAAAATGTGGGATTGTGAGATATTCTTGTTCAAACTTTATTACAAAGCAACCACCACAAACCAAGGATGAAATACTCAGCTATGTGTGGAAAGACGAAATGCTCCATGAAGATTCCACAGGCCAGAAAGTACTTATTTCTCCCGAGAAGCACATGATGATGGGGGCAGGGAAGAGCTTTTTTCACTAAGAATCAACGCCAAATGGGTCAGTAGAAATGCTTCTGATTTTTATCATTTCCAAAGTCGTGGATTTGCAACCAAGGGTTCAATTTGCTAAAGCAGCAGAGCAAAATGATTCTGGCTGGAATTTGATAGCAGGTCCTAAAGAGGCGGGTGCACCCCTGGAAATCCGTCAGCAAATAAGAGTGTATGATGTCCATGGCCAGGCAGGAGATTTTTATAAAGTTATAGGGATTGCAGGAATGACTCCTTGGTTCTACGTTATGGACGGAAAAGCCCAAGTAGACGCTTATTCACTTGAAAAAGGTGATTCAATTACAGGCGAACTGGAAGAATTAGTGTTAGTCAAGCTTCTTGCTGATACAACCCTTGTACTATTTTTGGTGAGTCTTAAAGCGTCTGTGACATTTGCAGGGAATTTTAGTGGTATCAAACGATGATTTAAGAACTTTTAAAATTAGGCAGTGAGCAAAATCATATAGGGAAATTGAGGAGTACGTTACTATCGGTTAGTTTACAGGGATCCTTTGGACTACCGAAATGGTTCAGGATAATTACAGGAAATGTTCTTTTGATTGGGATTATAGCCTTGGTTTTGGGGATTTGCTATCCTGTATTGGCAGCTTTTGTTTTTGATAAGCTAGGGGAATCGGAAAAAAGATTTAATATCAAAAAACAACCGAAAAATCTAGAATTCATCTTCCGCTTTCACAGGGCTACGCCCATAACGTATGGGACTGAGAGACTTATTTAAGAAACCATTAAGAAGTGTAATAGAAGGAGTCATTTTTAACGTTAAAAGGTATGAGGAATGGTCTTTAAATCTATATCTTTTTAGGTTCGAGATGATCATTCACAAGTGAAATTAGAATTGTACACTAGAAGATGTTAGTAGCTAAATAAAAAAAAGCATTCCATCTGTTTTAAGAAACAGATGGAATGCTTTTTCATTTATAGTAAAAAACTAATTAATAATCCAGCAGATAACAAAAATCCAAAAAACGTATTGGTCAGAGCGGTTGATTTCATTGCTACTCGTAAATATTGCGGTTCGTTACCACCTTTTAGGAATCCTTGAATCGCTAAGAACGGTTTTTTCACGCTTAAGAACACGACTAATGTCCAAGGACTGATATGGCCCGTCACAACGAGAAATACAATCCATAAATAAGAAACTACAAATGCAATTGCTAAAACAATAATTCCCTTCTCACTACCAAGAAGAATCGCCAATGTTTTTCTTCCACCTTTAATATCTTCCTCTATATCACGGATATTATTGGACATGTTTATGGCCCCAACTAGAATCCCGATTGGAATAGAAATTAGCAGGCTTTGAATAGTTATCGTATTTGTTTGAATAAAAAAAGCAATTAATACAAAACCTATCCCCATTAATAAACCAGAGAATAATTCCCCAAAAGGAGTATACGCAATTGGTAAGGGTCCACCAGTATAGAAGTAGCCAATAGCCATCCCAAATAGGCCAATTACGACTAACCACCAACTACTATTTATACAAATATACACGCCAATAAAGGCAGCTAAAATATACAATAAAAAAGCTACAGTTAACACATTTTTTGGTTTTAAACCATGCCGTACAATACCGCCACCAATACCAGTAGAATCAGCCGTATCCAATCCACGTTTAAAATCATAGTATTCATTAAATAAATTTGTCGCGATTTGTAAAGCTAAACACGCCGTCATCATAGCAATAAATAAAAGCCAATCAATCTTAGATTCATACATTGCCATAACTGTTCCTAAAATGACTGGAGCAAATGTCGCTGTTAGAGTATGTGGCCGCGTCATTTTCCACATTAATTTTGCAGGACTTAGTTCTTTTTTATGTTCCATGTAATTATTCAACATCCTTACTTTTAATCTAATTCAATATAAAGAGTTTCAATTCGAAGCACGCCTTTTCAGGGGAAAAAGTATTAGACAACGATTTTCGCTCCTAGCCTATTATATCATGAAAGCCAAACTATGCATGTTTTTGACTTGATGAATATATATCTTGTTTGTCAAGGTAAAAAAGTTTATAAAGCAAGCAAGCGGAGATGGAACTTGATAGTGAGACACTAGACAAATTTATACGTTAGTTTGATTTGTGGTTTTTTGTTTACAATTAGGTGTAAATAAGGAACCGATGAAAATGTAAGGATTTTTAAATTATTTTAAGAGTGAGTCTTATAATTGTATTTAAGCTTAATGGCTGTATTTGTTAAAGTAAAAAAGCCGAAAGATATGTAGGCAGTGAATGAAAACTTACATATTTTTCGGCTGTTTGATATTATTTTTAATTAGATAATTGGACTTGTGTGTTTATCGTTAAAATTTCAACTAAGTCAAGCTTGGATGAAATTTTCTTGCAAAACGTTTGACAATAATGGGGTCGGTTCACCTACACTGTAAAGTTGCAAATAATGCATAGCTCTGGTGCAGGCGGTGTAGAATACTCTGCGAAGGCTCTCATCGCCGTATACTTGCTCTGATGCGTCATAAATGATGACCGCGTCAAATTCGATGCCTTTTGACAAATACGACGGTACGACAACAACCCCTTCTTCATATTCAATCGAGCCATTCTTCATGAGCTTAATATCATCGATGTTGGACAAGGCTTCGTATGCACTCTTACTTTCCTCTGATGATTTACATATTATGGCGATACTGTTATAACTAAGACTTCGCAAAGTTGCGACTTTGGACGCGATGCAGCGGTGCAGTTCAGAGTGATCGAGCAATTGTGTCAGCACGGGTCGCTCGCCGTCACGTTCGAAAGGGATAATCCGTTCGCCGTTAGGTACTAGTCTACTTGTAAATTCAATAATCGGTTTTGTGGATCGGTAGCTGCGTGTCATATTGATCACTTCCGTTTCAACCTGTCCGTATAAGCTCAAAAGTGTATGAAAATCATTCATTTCGCTTGCATGGGCGAATATCGCCTGATTAAAGTCACCTAGCACAGTCATTCTTGCCGAAGGGAATAAACGCTTTAGAAACTCGAATTGAAACAGTGAATAATCCTGCGCCTCGTCAACAAGTACGTGCTTTATCGAGCTGTTCGACTGAAAGCCTTGAATCAGCTCTTTCATAAGTAAGAAAGGAGTAGCATCTTCGTAGGATAGTTTGCCTTCAGATAGCATTTTCAGCGTCGCTTGACAAATCTCCGCCCATTCTGCGGGTGTTTCCCCCTCCATCAACTGTTTGATCTGCAGGGGATCAGCAAAAAGCTGCTTATATATCTCCTTAATGTCGATGAAACCAGTTGTTTGGATTTGTTTACGTAACGGCTTCAATTTCTGTTGAACAATCAATCGGGCAAGTGCTTCAGGCTCGATCTCATAATCGGCAATCGATTCTCTTTTAAAGCCGCGTCTTTTTGCTAAGTAGGTATGGGCCTTATGGTAATCCTCGCTGCTAAGCAGCTCGATTTTCTCCTGTACCCACGGCTTAGTCAGTTCATCCTTTTGGGTTTCATTTATTTTCTTAACCAGCCAATCCTTTAACTTTTCAAGTCTATTATGAAAGCGGAGTGAAGTGTCGTTACTATAAAACCTTTCTGCTATTTGCTCCGCGGTAACAATCGGCTTTCCTCTGAAGTTCATGTCCATGAATAACATTCCAGATAACGCTAACGACTTTCTATATGATTCAATCGCTTCGAAAAATAGGGGTGATGCTTTGAATCGAATGCTCGCAACCCTTGACTTGTAGGAAGGGGTATTTGTAGCAGTTAAAACATATTCCAATTGCTCGTAGGGATTTTCAACTTGAAACTCGCTACTTAGCCGATGGTTTAAGTATTCCTGAAATGTGACCTGCTGCATACTCTCTTCACCGAGTTCCGGCAGCACATTAGACACATAACTGTTAAACATCGAATTAGGCGAAAATAGAATAATTTGATCGGCATTCATACTATCTCGATATTTGTAGAGTAAAAAAGCAATACGCTGTAGGGCGGCCGATGTCTTGCCGCTACCAGCTGCACCATGTACAATGAGCAGTTTCCCACGATCATGACGGATGATTCGGTTTTGCTCCTGTTGAATGGTAGCGACTATACTATGCATATGTTTGTCAGTGCCTTTGCCTAGAACCTGCTGTAAAATCTCGTCTCCGATGGTGAGACTCGTATCATACATAGATTGAAGAACACCCCCGCGGATAAGATATTGCCACTTATTCTCCAATGTACCTTGGAATATGCCTCCGGGTGCTGCATATTGAGCGGGACCGGGCTGGTAATCATAGTAGACACTCGAGACCGGTGCTCTCCAGTCATAGATAAGAAACTCTTCGCCACTAGCATCTGTAAGTGTGGAGATTCCAATATAAATTTGTTCCTGGATGGATTCTCCTTCTTCAATGAAATCGATTCGGCCGAAGTAGGGCAACTCCTGCATGCGCCGCAGCTTGGACAAATTCTTGGATACATGTCTATCGGTGCTTTGGCTTACTGATAAAGCTTGAGCCTCTTGTCTCAAACCGATGATGGTCTCAAGATAATCGTCGAAGGTATCAACATTTACTTTGACTTCATCCCAAAAGTGTTTGCGTATAGTAACCAGTTCGTTCTGACGCCGAGAAGTTTCTCCCTCTAATCTGCTGATTCGCTCCGTTATTGTCTCTATTACACTGTCCACTCGTTTTTGCTCCTGCTGAAATTCTGAATCCATAGGAACCACTCCTTAAAAAGATTGGGTTTGACAAATGAAAAAATGTGTTGTATAATTTAAAGTAGGGATATAATACTTTTTAGTAATTACGGTGAATATCTATATGAATATACCATAGATTCTCATTTTTTTCAATGTATTGTACATGATTTCTATGCTTCTTTGCCATACATACACTAGTTGAATGCAAGAAACGCACACCCGATAGATAAAAGGGTGTTTTTTTGTCCATAATTTTACTACGAAATCTATAAAGCATAAATAGTTGCTGGTTCTTTTTGTTAAAAGTTTTAATTCTTATTTAACAAATCCTTTTCCAATTAAAAATGCGGAAATTTATATGATTACTTGCTTCATTGTTCGTAAATATAAAGTTCTAATCTCGTTGATTGTCGCAAAAGCGAAGCGTTGAGAGCAGTAAGTGGAAATCAATCACATTCGGATTTTAAGGCTTATTGTTTTATTATGAAATTGACTAAACTAACAGGGCGTTAGTTGAATAACGCTCATTAAAATGATTAAACTTTTTTATAAGAATCTCATACATAATTAGAAAGAATAACAACATTTCAGTCAATCTATTTTCAAAATGGATTTATTTCTTTTGCCATATAATATGGATGTACCGACCATTTTTGATCAAGCTTTATTCTAAAGCGACAAGTTTGTGTTTTAAAATAAAGTTTGACCGTTTAGAAAAAGATTCACTGTTTTCAATAAAGTTGCACAGCCTCATCCCGTTGGATATGATTATCATAAAGTGTGTTTTTTATGCCTAAAAGTATGAGAACATTTAAAGTTGACAAGCGGATTAAAGAAGGCGTTTTAATTCATATTGATGATATGAATGAGGTTGCGAATGTTGTACTGGCATGAAAGTGGTATCGTATAAAAATAGATTTTATTATAGGAGAGATTGACATGGAAGTTTTTGCAGACTATTTAGCGCAAATTGATGACCCACAACATCGGGACAGAACGGAAGAAGTTTTAGCTTGGGTAACTAAGGAATTTCCAAATTTAGAGACAAAAATCGCATGGAATCAGCCTATGTTTACTGATCATGGTACATTTATTATTGGCTTTAGCATCGCTAAAAAACATTTGGCTGTTGCCCCTGAAAATGCAGGGATTACTCATTTTTCTGATGAAATTGTGCGGGCTGGCTATGATCACACCAAGCAGTTGGTACGTATCCCGTGGGAGGGTCCGGTTGATTTCTCTTTACTTAAAAAAATGATTGAGTTTAATATGTTGGATAAGGCAGAGTGCTTAACTTTTTGGCGGAAATAAAAAACTTGGATTAGTAAGGGGACAATGCATTTTAACCATAATTTATCTTGAAATCGAATCTAATCCAATATAAAAGCCACACATTTTGATCAATCTCTTTTCAAAATGTGTGGTTTTCTTATAGGATAAAATCAATAGTTTTAGCGTCTTTTGAATTAAACTTTATAATCTTCAACAATAGTGTCCAAAAATTGAAGACCTCTATTTAAATAAATCTCAGGAGGGATGATCATGGATAATAATACGCCAGATACAAGTTCGGTTTTGATAAATGGGGATAAAGAAACAGTTTGGGATTCTGTTACAAATGAGGATAAGCTCTTACACTGGTATGCGCCAGGATCGCCTTGGGAGATTCCTACTTTAAAAGCTGGGGAAAAAGTAATTTTTACGTTTATGCCCAGCGCTCATAATAATCTGACAGAGGAACATCAGATGTCTTTAACGATTGAAAAGGTAATTCCATATAAAGAGTTTACTCTTTACTTGGATTCACAAAAATTGCTACTATCATTTAGTTTAGTTGAAGAAGGAAATCATACAACAGTTACCATCAATTCAGGAGGTTATGATGAGTCATTAGCTAATTTGAAAGCGCTGATAGAGGGGGAAGAACTACCATATGTATAAACAATACCATATGGGATAGTCAAATCCTTGTTCCATAAAAGAGTGTCAATCCTTGTTGGATTAACACCCTCGATATTTAAAGATTATTTCGCGGAGCATGGCTATTTCTTAACATCTTACATATTTGCGTTTGAATCCAATCTTTCCTCTATCTACTTCTTTTTGAATGCTTTCATAAGCGTTTAGGATACTGCTTTTTTTCTTGTCCCGTTTGACTTCTACTATACCTACTGTCTTTGCGGTCTCGATGGCCTTTTCATGGAGCGGCAAATAGGAAATCCCCACAGTGGATAGAAAATTATTCATAGCCGATTTCGTTCGTTCTGGCGAGTCGTGAATTGTATTTTTCACAATGTCGAGCATGTTAGAGATCTTGCTTTCCAAAAATTCAATGTCTGAACGATTTCCTAAAAGCCAACAGTAGCAACTCCAGCCCGCTGACATTCTCAGCTCTTCACCGCTCACGATCCATTTATCAGCAACTTCTTGTGCAATATCTGACTCTGATAAAGTTACGGCCACTACATAATCGGACAGCATATAAAAATACGCCGCATCCATCCAACGATCATAATCCGCCTCCGTCATGGCTTTGGGATCTGCAATAATGCCTGCAAAGTACATGGCATCGTAGTTCCCTGTAGCATAAAGCTCTTCAGCTAAAGGTTGATTTAATTTTAGGTTCTTTGCGATTGGTTTCATAGCGCCTGTACCCGCGCCAAAAAGCGGCTCATGTGCACCATTGGATATGTACATTTTTTTCATTCGATCCTTGCCAAGGGCTTCAAGCTCCTGCATCACCACATCTAAATTCATCGCCTAACACTTCCTAGCTTTTGGAGTTTTCCTTCTGAAATTTTGCCAATTAAATATATCATCATTATCTTATAACAAACACTTACAAATTGTCATTAAAACGACCGATATATGCATGGGTTTTAGGTAGGTACCAACTTTGAACACCTAAATTTAAATGACTTTACACATAATTGTTAGCTTGTATAGAGATTCATAGTTTCTATCGATTCCTATTAATAAGAGGAAGGTTTTTGACGAGTGGTGAAAAATGATAAAATATTACTATCAAACAATCCGGCTATTTTGTATAGGGCGTCAAGTAAAGAATACCTCACATCGAACTATAACAGTTTTACCGCTATATGAAAGAAATTAGACGATTATTTCATTAGCATTTTTAAATTTAACTAACAAGGTGCTCTTATTTAAGAAGGTAGCATAGAAAATAATCAATCTTTATGTTGCATTCAGGAGATCAAACTAAAATGCATGAAACTCATGGCTGATAACAAAAGAATTCAAAAACAGAAAACATGAGATGACCAAATCACCACTCTTATGTTTTCTGTTTTTTTGAGCTCGACAATAATTCAGCTTGCAAAATAAGAACAACATGTATATATTGTGTATATAGTATATATACAATAATTCATAAAGAGGTAGTTGCATGCAAATTATTATTTCGAACAGTTCAAAAGAACCGATTTATGCGCAAATCTATGCTCAAATCACAAAGCTGATCCTAACTGGTGAATTACAAGAAGGACAGTCGCTTCCATCTATGCGCCAGCTCGCAAAGGATTTGGAGATTAGTGTTATTACAACGAAGCGTGCCTATGAAGAACTTGAGAAAAATGGCTTTATCTATTCCATTGTGGGGAAAGGTTCGTTCGTAGCAGAGCAAAATATGGAGATGATGAAGGAAAGAAAGATGAAAGTGATTGAAGAAAAGTTACTGGTAGCCATTCAAAACGGTAAAGAAATGGATCTGAGCTTAGCGGAACTAAAGGAAATGCTTACATTATTGTATACGGAGGTTGACTGATGGAAAACGTAATTGAATTACAACATGTCCAAAAATCATTTGAGGGTTTTCAACTAAAGGATTTTTCAATGACTGTTAAAAAGGGTTTCATAACGGGGTTTATTGGTGGAAATGGTGTTGGGAAATCAACGACGATTAAATTATTGATGAATTTATTGCAGCCAGATAGCGGAACGATTTCGATATTCGGTTTGGATTATAAGGACTATGAAAAAGAAATAAAGCAGCGCATTGGCTTTGTATTTGATGAAAACATTTTTTATGAACATTTGACGTTAGCAGAAATGAAGAAAATAATAAAACCAGCCTATTTAAATTGGGATGATAAACTATTCAATCATTATGTTCAAACATTTGAATTGCCGCTTAATAAAAAAATTAAATCCTTTTCTAAAGGAATGATGATGAAAGCGTCGTTAACAATTGCTTTATCGCATCACGCGGAATTAATTATTATGGATGAACCTACGTCTGGATTAGATCCTATTTTTCGTAGGGAGTTGTTAGATATTTTACGTGATCTTATGCAAGATGGGGAGAAAGCTATCTTCTTTTCGACTCATATTACGACAGATTTAGATCGTCTTGCAGATTATATTACGTTTATCCATAATGGTGAGCATATTTTCACAAAGGAGTTTTATCAAATTGAAGAAGAGTATGCCATTGTAAAAGGCGGGATAGAGCTATTAGATGGGGATACAGAACGGGAATTTATAGCCATACGAAAATCTGCCCATGGTTTTGTAGGATTAACAGCTAATAAAGCACGTGTAGAAGATATTTTTGGAGAACTGGCTTTGATCGAGAAGGCAACTCTTGAAGATATTATGTTTTATACAAAGAAAGGGGTTGAGCAGCATGTTTAATTTAATTCGGAAAGATATCCTTTTGCAAAAGACGACGTTATTGATTCTGCTACCACTTTTAGTTGTTTTCTTATTCATGGAAAACTCATATGTCTGGATAGGTATAATATTTAGCATCTCAATTGTTATGAATGCTTATAGCGTTGATGAAAAGTCAGCAAGTCATATACTGCTCAATTCCTTGCCTTATACACGGAAAGAAATTGTCAGTTCAAAATATATCGGTACATTTATTTTCATAGGTTCAGTTATTTTCACCATCTTTATTGGCAATTTAATCATTCATCAAGAAATAATGATGTGGAAAGATATACTATTGATCGTTAGCTCTGTGATGGTAGCAATATCATTGCTTTTCCCATTTTCGTATAAATTTAAAAGCCAATATATGCTCATTGGTGCACTTGTT
>DYWT01000136.1 GCA_020742515.1 Sporosarcina psychrophila | reverse complement strand
ATTTACTCACGCTGCGGAAGGTGCATTCCCATTTATTAAATAGCGACTGAACCGTTTAGCATAGCTATTTTAAAAAAACACAAGCAAGCTGTGCAAAAAAAAATACAATAGAGAAAGGACTTAGAAAGTAGAGATGATTACTATGTGTGCTAAACTCTTTGCAGCTGGTTGCTGTACAGGGAATAACGGCCCTACTGGAGCAACCGGGCCTACTGGAGTAACGGGACTTACTGGAGCAACAGGACCTACCGGGACAAGTGTGACCGCCAATTCTATGTACACTTCTAATACTATTGGTAGCACTATTTTAGTATTACTTGGGGGTACCAGCGTTCCGCTTCCCAACAACCAAAATTTAGATGGTTTTTCTGTAAATGGTGCGAACACTATTTTCACCGTTCCAGTTACAGGTCGCTATTATCTGACGTATCAAATAAGTACAACCGTTTCACTACTCGCGGGTTCTCGCCTAATACTAAATGGTACTACTCCTATACCCGGTTCAATTGTGTCCCCAGCAGTAGCTGCATCGAGTTTCAATAATGATTTGATTGTGTCTTTAACAGCGGGTAATACAATTTCACTCCAATTTTTTGGTTTATTAGCCACCGTAATCTTAGTAGGTGGAGGGTCCACAGGAGCTGCCCTAACAATCATTCGTTTAAATTAAGGTTCAGTTTTTCTAGCCCGACGGTAAATAGCGGGCGATACTAAGAAATCAAAAAATCCAGCACTGGCCTACCGTAGGCTGATACTGGATTTTCCCTTTACGAATTAAAGCAGACTTAAAAATTATAGTTTAGTGAGAAAGAAACTTTGACAGGTGTGTTAACTGTTCCGGTACCTGAGCCCTGAACTTCAATACTGGTTAGATTATTCACAGTAATAGAGTGTGATTCCCCGGGTGCAGCTGTTATAACAGGAGCCACTACTCCATTTATTATAATTCCAGCATCCCACGCATTTGTTAGCCCGTTGTTCTCTACAAGGATAGTGCCATTAATCATAAAATTAGTGGTATTTTCCCAAATAGGAATCAACGTAGTAGCGTCAACAATAGATACGGTAGCACAAACAGAATCATTTACACTACTTGAGCTTGAACAACATCCCAAATTCGCCAAAATAATTACCTCCTCTAATCATTTTTTCATGTACATTACATTCTATGTCCAACATTTCTTAGATTAGGGGGCACTTCATTCAAATATACGATTAATAATAAATAATCTTCTTTTCACAATAATTAAGTTGCATTTCAATTGTTCCTTTTACTTCTTTAATTGGAGTAGCAATTTCAATTGATTGTAATTTAAAAACAGTAATAGAGCGAGACTCGTTTTTAGGGACTATTAATGTAATTATTCCTTCATATGTATATACGGTCAGCCTAATTTGTGAATCTTCTCCATCGTAATAGACGGTAATTGTCGCCGTAAGTTGGACATCTTTTCGATTTATCCTGCATATCGTTTTCGTGATATCATTTTTCGTTAACATGAATGGCAAACATACCAGATCTTTCGTTACATGGGATAGAAGTAAAAAGTCAAAAACAGGTTTGTCTACAATTTCAATACTGCAAAAACAATCTAGATTAACAAGAACTCTAGCCTTTGTATGGAATAGATTATTTCCACACCCGCAAGAAGCAAGTACTTCTAACACAACACAAAGGTTTTCTTCATCCACGGATAGTACTGTAAAAAAAGGGGATCTAAAAAAACAGCCTTTAGAAAAACCTAGTACAGTAAAAGGGGTTCCATCTTTCCTTACTAATATAAAAGGCAGCGCAGTCTGAAGTCCAAGTAATTGTGTCTCTTTTTTAGTAACCATTTCCTTTAATACGTCGGTAATCCGACTTGGCATGAAATCATCCCCCCTTTTTTTATTGCTACATAATTGGCATTCATTGTTAGATTATGTGGGATCCGATGTCACGGACACACTGCTTTGACATAATACAATCACATAATGAGTACTAAAAACGCTGTGTTGATTTTATCCTATCCAAATGAAAGACCTCAATTGATAAGGAGCTATCCACTCTCCCATTTAACCGAGGTTCTCATTCATCTATTCAATTTCCTATCAATATTTTAATTACTCTCTCCATCTGCTCCCCTGTCGTTTAGTGAAAAAAGCAAAGCAAATTTCAATTTTACTCATTTGTTTGTTCATGTTTTTAGTTGGTTCGATAAATTCAACCGTATCTACTATCTATTTCACCTTAGTTATGAGGTTTGTTACCAATCTGCCTAGTGTATCTTTATGAACGAAAGGGGCAAGACCAGCTAATATATCTGAGTTATGGTGTTCCCATTCCACGTTCTCGACCAACTTCTTGATATTTTCTTTACTTAAAAATGGAGCAAGACTTAAGATTTGCTTCGCTTCCACCTTCCCCTCTATAACCTGATCTACTAGACGGCTTAATGTTGCTTCGCTGATAAAAGGAGCTAAGGCTTGAACAAGTTCCCAACTAAAACTACCTTCTTCAACTTGTTGTACTAACTTATCTACTTGATCGCTCCCTAGAAAAGGTGCAAGTTTTACAACTTCTCGTATATCGAAGGTACCTTCAATCGCTTTATCAACCAATTTATCCAATGTACCTATGCTAAGAAACGGGGCGATTCCCGAAATGACATCCAATTGCATATTGTCCTCTGCTGCAAACAGAACTAACTCGTCTAATGTTTCCGTACTAAGAAACGGTGCCAATCTCATAATCACTTCTAAACTAAAATGACTTTTATCCAACCGTTCCGATACCGCATCCAAGGTACTTGCCTTCATCAAAGGTGCAATCTCAACAAGTTCTTCTACGTACATCCGTTCCGTATTAATCAGCTCAGCCACCTCTACTGTTCTATTCTCTGAAATCCCTTCAACTATACGACCTATATGTGAGAACCTTCGATTTTCGACCAATATTCCAGCATTCATTATCTCATCCAACGTTTTTCCAAATTCCCGTGCAATCACGGGAATCATTCCAATATCTGGTAGCGATTCGCCACGCTCCCATTTTGAAACAGCCTGGTGACTCACATTTAACTGGTCTGCCAACTCCATCTGTGTCATATCTCGGTCTTTGCGAAGCTTCGAAATGTAAGCGCCTATCTTGCGTGTATCGAGCATTTTATACTCCTCCTGTAATTCAAGTTAACAGTGCGCACTGTTAACTTGATGGTAGCATATCCTCTTCCATCATCCTATCAACGGTTGGTTGAATACACGTATACCAAATTCAACTGGTTGTAGAATTAACTGGCTAGTCCTCTTGTGGCTCTTGCTGATTTTTTCTTAAACTACTGTCCCCTTTTATTTGAACTTAAATATTGTAAATATAAACATTTGCAGTTTTGCTACGTCACTATTCAGTCTAAATACATGCGATAATATTTATTATCTAGAGCATTTTAAACATCGCACCATTATTTTTCCAAGGGGCGAGTAGATTGTGATGATAGGTGAAGATAAAATTAGAGATACTTACATTGGTAGGGTAAAGGAATATTAATCAAATTTCCGAGTAAATGATTAACTACTATAACTTTTCAATATCAGACAATGGACGAAACAAAGATATGATTTAACGGAGATACAAAAATACCCCTGCCTCTAAAATTGCGAGGCTGAGGTATTTCTGAAACTTTTGGTATGCACCTCTAACTATTGAATCCATAGTGAGTAGAATTCATTTCACATATAGTTCAAGTAATGAACCTCGACTCTGTAAATCAAATGATCTATCTGTTTTTGCAGAAAAGGCTTCACTTTTCCATTATAATCCTCAAGTGATTTACACTCATAATTTTCATTTAGAGAAGCTGTATAACGACAAGTAATCTCTAAAGATTTTGTTCTGTTAGTAGTTGAATACCGCTCAGTTATTTCAATAATCTCCATATGTACAAGGTCATTCTTCATATAAGTATTTGATGTAGGTACTATGTCTTTTGACAAAAAAGATATAATTCCTTCCGCATAAATCATTCTACTTTCCTCTCTCAATACACGGCCCAATTGGTACCATACTGATGTATTTTTACACATTTATTATATCATAGCCACTGCTCGAATTTGTTACTATAAGGATAGAGGTTGGTAGCAATTAGCGTCCATTTTATGGTGAATCTTATCTTGGATTTCGTTTTTTGTGTGCGTTTCTATCCAAGGAAAAACAACCACCAATTCATCCAATTCTATAAAAAATCAATAGTGATTAGATATTCCTGAAAACTACCACTATGGATGGATTGATTGCTCAAAAAGTCTAGTAGCTCCTTTAAAAAACCATGTGGCAAAATCAAGTCTTGCAGTCCATCTTACCCACACATTATCCAACGAGGAATTTCAATGTGTTGGAAATCTCTTCGCCTGTGCTTTGTAAAAATTTGGGGGTTACTAAACGATACGATATTGCCGATTTTCCCTAGTAAGAATGAAGAAATCCCCTCTTTATTAATATGAATACCTATTTTCAGTACAATTCTGATCTTCTCTGGCATCTTATTATTTAATTGATTACCCATGATCTTCCATATCTCTTGTTCCCCCATTTTTAGAACCAATGATAGATACATCCATTTTATTACTCCTTCCAGGAACGTACGTTTCAATCTTATGCAATAGTTCGGATGCAATTCAGAATTGTATTAGTGAACCTTTTTAAGTAAATGTCCTCAATACTAACGTAAAGATTCCTCGACAATGGATGACCGATTTACTAAAATTAAATTAAATTAAAAGGGACATAATTGCAAATTGCATCACCATTTGGAAACAGTGTTTACATACTATTTTTCATAATAAATCGCAATGTCTCACAAATCATTCGCGGTAATCAATCTCTTCCGTAAATTCCTCATCCTTGTCCACTCGGAACACAATTTTCCGTTGCACTCCATCTTTTAACGGTGATTTGAAAATATCCTGAAGGGCAGATTCGATTTGTCCTATATTCATTGCTTTCACCTTGTGCGCGTGCCTGCGCAACAAATTAAAGCCAATTGTATATAAACCCGATATAGATTAGATAAACATGCATTTCTTCAATACCTATTTCATTAGCATATAATTGGAATGCATTGTCCGATTAATGTCATCCAAATGCACCAAAATTTAAATTTCAAATGCGGTAAAGCTTCCCTCGTCATTAAAATCTTTAACTTGGACCACTTTATCGGAAAACTGTGCAACAAAATTTGTGGTGCAACCTATTACGAGGGAAAGCACATTGAAGTCTTTCTCTTGTTTCTTTATATTGAATGCTTCTAGAAATGAGTCCCTTACTTGGTCTTCTCCATCTGTAACAAAAACTAGATCTGCTTGTTTAAAACGACTTTCGTTTATTATGTTCATTGCTTCGTCAAGTGGAAGTGCAAAGTTCGTTCCTCCACCTAAAAAGGTGCGAGCCAAACTAACCATATCAGAACCTTTAATTTTCCCTTTTTCATATTTATAGATTTGTGTACGTGTAGAGAATAATACTAAGCAAAAATCCCTTCGCTGCTTTCTTGCGATGGACATAAGGGCTAATATAAAACCTTTGGATTGGGTATCAAGTTTGTTCATACTACCTGACTGGTCTAGACAAAATACGATTGGACCCCTCTCCAATACTTCACGCCCTTTCTGCTCATATTGCATGGTCTGGCCTTCCACAAACCGACGAAGGAAATCGTTCTTCGTTATTGAATGCGTGTATAAGCCAAATTCCATCGGAAGCAACCTCTCAATATCGTTACCTAACGTAACTCCTCTTCTTTCCATGGATTCGCTATGTTTGGATTTCTGCTTTTTACGCGCGATCTGTTTGAACCGACCCGCCCAATCTGCTATTTCTTTCATCTTTTTATCAGAAGCAATTTTCTCAGCTAAAGATAGTTGGTCGCTTAAAGGAATTTTTTTCAAATCTGCATCACCACTCCCAGCAATTGAGCCACCAAGTAACGATTTCAGACCAACTTTCACCTGTTTTGTTTCTTGCATGGCTCGAGCCATTGCTTGTGAAAAGCTATGGCTGTTGTATAGAAGCTTCTGTTGCAATTTCTTATTCAATTTAGCCATCGCTTGTATAAATTCATCATCTAACTTCTGATTGCCATCTCCACCCCATTCTTGTCTTTCCTGCTTTTGAAGTTGTCTTTGCATTGTATGGATTTCCCGCATCTGTTGTTGAAGGTCTTCATCTTGCACTTTTTGGTCAAGCAGCCATTGATTAATCTTCTCTCCGAATTTCACTGTGCAGATGACTGACGACAAATCATCCAATCGGGTGTAGCTCCGATAGATTTCAAAGTATTCATCCGCCATGATTCTTTCCATCAGTGATTTATTAACCTCAAGAACGCTTTCTACGTCCACTGACTTAATTTCCGGTTTCATCTTATATAAGGAAGCCCAAATATCAGCCAGTAATGGTTCGAATGTTGGCAACGCCGCTTCACCTGCTATATTCTGAAGTCCTCGTGACATCTCAAAAATTTCTTGGAAACGTCTTTTATCGAATGCGTCCGTATTCATTACTGAACGATTATCATTGTGACTTCTAGTTCTTATCACGAAGAACACTCCCTTTCACATTTTAAAAAAGATGCCACTGGACTCACTATCGATTGTCTTATTTTCACTTTGATTATCAAAATCCATAGGTTCTAAAACACTGTCGAGGATTTCTTGATGCATTGAATTCACTTTGTAAAGTAAAGCGTCGATTTCAGCCTCTCGACTTTGATTGTGTTTTTTAAGCTTATTCAATTCAGCCACTAAGTCTTTCATTTTTTGAGTCGCTTCCATTCCGGCATCTGTCGAATTATCCTGTTGTATGTAATAGAACACTTCATTTGCTTCATTTTGTATGGAATCGAGGGCCCGAGTTACAACATCTTGTGCGTGGCTTCGAACAATGAATGACACCGCCTCCTTTTGGTCTAACGTATCCCATAGGACATTTTCAAGGATAACAATATCATCTACGTTCACGACTTGCCTTTGGTTAATCAACGCTTTCGCTTGTAGGACACTTAAACACTGCTTGAACCGTCTATCTGATGGGCGGATTCCTTCATCCCGCAACTCTTTACGAATCTTCGATAGGGTCTCGTATACTTCATCAGGAATGGCTACCATGTCCGTTAAAAACTGAAGTTCCACCAATTCTTCCATTGTCATGGATGGCATTTTCTGATGTTGTCCAGCACCTTTCATCATTGAAGTAAAATTCGTTTCATCTGCAATATAGTCAATTTCAAATCGTAAAAGAAAACGATCGAATAAGGCTTCAAGCCCTTCTCCTTCCTCGGGATATTCATTTGAGGCACCAATTACAGACATTAAGGGAACTTGAACTGGCGACCCGTCATTATAGAACAGCCTTTCATTAATTAGAGTGAGTAAACTGTTTAAAATCGCGCTATTCGCTTTAAAGATTTCATCAAGAAATACCAAATTTGCCTCTGGCATTTTTGTTGCCGTATTCCGCTTGTACACACCTTGTTCTAGGTCTTTCAGCGATAATGGACCGAATACCTCTTCAGGTGTACTGAACCTTGTCAGCAGCCATTGAAAGTATTTTGTGCCTTGTACAATCTTTGAGATTTCTACTGATAATGCGGATTTTGCAGTACCAGCCGGTCCAATCATAAGCATGTGTTGACGTGATAATATCGCTATCAAGATTGCTTCCACCACGTTTTCGCGTTCAAAGAACTTGTCATTCAGCGCATTTTTAATTTCCTCTAGTATCGAAAAATTGTTCGTCATGAATAATCCATCCCTTCATCTGTAATTTTTTATAATTAAGAATGATCGTATTAGCATATACAATGATTACTTTGACCTCTCCTATCCTAAGATTCCCATTTGTTTTACAATCACCGAGTTCGGATTTAACCACATTTCGATTGTCGACTGGGATTTTAAAACCTTCACTATTTTCGATGGATGATGTGAATTTAATTAGCTTTCCCAATTCTTCCAAAATCGAATCTGGAACAAAATATATTCCACAGTTTATACGCACAGGCGTACGCGTAAGGAGCTCTAGAGTTTTATTGACCATGTACTTTAATTGCTGAGCTGAATAATTTCCTTACAAAGCCCTTTTGCTGTTACGTTTTCGGTTAAGAATGCGGGCATGTATTTAAGATTAATTGACATGTGAATCGACTACCTTTCATATTTTTTAGAAATAAAAGCCCCCAAATTGTTAGATATTGTCTAACAATTTTTGGGGGCGGTTCACTCATGAGGATTTCGTGTATTTAGTCATTATCAGTCATGGCTTCGAGTTTTTCTGTTTGAAACTCCCTAAGTTTACTAGATGTGCAGACTTGAAGATTGGAGCCAATGTGAAAAACATATTTGAAAGGTTAACATCCACAGTTATTTCTCACCCGCCTTAATTTCTGCAAAAAAACGTAGAAATACGGCCAATCCCACGGAAATCGACCTCGCTCGGATTTTAAGCCTTATTGTTCTATCATAAAATTGACTCAGTTGATTCGTATTTTAAACCGTTAACACACAACAATAATTTTATAAGGTGTCGTTTGGGCTGGAATACTTCTAGTGGTAGCGCCGTAGATAACAATCAGATTTCGGTTTGCAAGATTTCCAGTAAATGATTGCCCATTCTCCAAGAAAATTTGCGTATTTGGGGAAATATTTAATTTTAACATACCATCACTACTGACAAGTTGGCTGTTAAAATGGGCTGGTTTTACATTTTGATAGGGATTATCTTTTGCCATTACGATGGCTCGATATTGAGGAGGATAGATGAAAGGCACAGGTGCGTTTGCATCATAAAAACCAGTTATCTGATCACCAACTTTAACCATGACATGATCTACAAAATAAGTAGTAGGTGACACTACAAAATTCACTACATTGCCATTGCCATTCCCATTATCCACAGAGATTAGTTTGTAACAACCAGTATCTTCACTATTTTGCCCAACCGGAAAATCACTAATCATGGTTACAATACCATTAAAAAATTGAAAGTTAATCATCCTTTTATCTCCTTCATAATTTAAATTCTGATCTATATAGACTATGCATTCATAGACAATCCGTGTAAGTGCTGACAACACAAAAACCAGTCATTTAAATGGCTGGTTTTTGTGTTTTACTTTATAAAATTGAAATCATGTCAGCCACTTACTAACTCTGACGTAAAAATTCTACAAGATTCTGATGATTCTCTGGCGTGACGCCATGGCCGTCATTGTATGTCTTAAAGGTAACATTCACACCTAAAGATTCGAGATACTCCTTACTTTCCACACCCCATTGAGGGGGAATAATATAATCATACTCCCCATGCGAAATAAAGATGTTCAAGTGATCAACGGACTGTTTCCTATAATCCGTTTTTACAAAGTCTGGTATATAGCCACTTAACGCCACAACGCCACGTATTACGCTGCCCATCGTTAATGCTAAAGACTGAGCAAGCACTGCCCCCTGACTAAAACCAAGCACATAAATTCGTTCTTCATCAAGCTCAAATTCCGCAATCGCTTCGTGAATAAATGCTTGAATATACGTGAGCACTTCATCAAATACAACACGAATTGGCTTACCTTCCTCTTCAATTGTAAAAAAAGCGTAGCCTGGATCAAATACAATAGGACCCCGCAAACTGAAAATATGATGGCTGTCTTTAAATTCTCTGACAAGCTGCGGCAAATCTTCCTCATTACTCCCCATTCCATGTAATAAAAAAATAGCCGGTTGCTTGCCAGCCGTCGCTTCTGGTGCTGTATGTATAAACGTAAATGGTGATCTCACTAATAACGCTTCCCTTCAAATCAAAGTACATTCATTTTATCATAATCATTACAGATGAACACTCAGCATAAAGAAAGACCAGGATTACGCCAATGAGGGAAATGTTTTAGAGTCATGTAAGATTAACTTGTGGACCATTAGTACCTTGACTACTAACGATTGATTTTAGATCAGTAATTTCTTATTTATTGGTAATATGTGAGATAGCTACTAAGTAATTTGAACACAACACTGAGGATATAAAAGTTAAACTTTCTTTGTT
>DYWT01000135.1 GCA_020742515.1 Sporosarcina psychrophila | reverse complement strand
AGCGATAAGACTGAAAGTGCTCTCCTTTCCGGCTTATCGCGGGAGGCATCCACAAAGCGTCGAAGCGGCATTAGTAGGAATTCCAATTAACTCGAATCATTAGTTCTTTTTCAGTGACCTCCCAAAAGCCCTTGTAAAGCGCATATGCCGTATTCATTTGTTCAACATATTTAGTCTACAGTCGTCTTCTTAATTTCTTTATTTCATATCCATTTTGAATTCTAGGAACAGCTCATTGTAATGGCCAAGCATTTCAAGTCCTAAATTTCTATATACTTCGAGATGACCGCGGGTTTCTTCGTCGGGGTAGAAACGTTCATCTTCTGTTACTTCAGGATCCATACTGCTAAGCGCAGCTAAATTCGGAGTAGAATACCCGACGTAATCAGCGTTTTGTGCCGCCACTTCAGCGTCGAGCATGAAGTTGATGAACGCATGCGCACCTTCAATATTTGTTGAAGTACGAGGGATAACCATATTATCGAACCAAAGATTTGACCCTTCTTCAGGGACGATATAATCGATTTCCTCATTTTCATACATCATATCTGCTGCTTGTCCTGACCATGTGAGTGAGATGGCGGCCTCTCCGTTAATCATCAGCTGTGTCACTTCATCACCGATGACTGCTTTGATATTGGGACTAAGTGTTTTCAGTTTATCTGTGGCTTCACGCAATTCATTCACATTGGTGGAGTTCAATGAGTAGCCTAATGAGTTCAGTCCCATCCCAATTGTTTCTCGCGCGCTATCCACTAGGATGACTTGCTGTGCAAGGGAAGGATCCCATAAATTATCCCAGCTTTCAAAAGTCTGTCCATCTAATAACTCAGGATTGAATGCAATTCCGAGCGTACCCCAAAAATAGGGAAGTGAATATTTATTGTCAGGATCGAATGGTAAGTCAAGGAAATAAGGATCAATATTTTTGATGTTTGGAATTTTACTATAGTCGAGCGGAAGTAGCAGATCTGCTTCTTTCATCATCTCAATCATATACTCAGAAGGCATCGTAATATCGTATGATGTGCCCCCTTGTTCAATTTTCCCCATCATCCCTTCATTTGAGTCGAAGGTCTCGTAGGTTACTTTGATACCTGTTTCCTTTTCAAACTGTTTTAGTAAATCAGGGTCGATATATTCTCCCCAATTGTATACGGTAATTGAATCTTTACTGGAACGCCCTCCGCCTTCATTTAACTTCGCATTGACGAACAGCAAGATGGCGGAAACTAGGAGGATGACTATCGCGCCCCTTAAAATATCTTTCATTTCTTCACCTCCGAATGCGGTGTTTTAGCTTTGCGGGTTATCGCATAATATCCGATGACAAGTACGACTGTCACCAAGAAGATAAGACCGGACAATGCGTTGATCGTTAATGTAATCCCCGCGCGTGCCATTGAATAGATTTCAACGGACAATGTAGAGAAACCATTTCCAGTAACGAAAAATGTTACAGCAAAATCATCGAGTGAATATGTCAAAGCCAGGAAAAAACCTGCCAATATTCCTGGTTTGATGAACGGGATAATGACACGCGTCAAAACATCCCTTTTTGAAGCGCCAAGATCCAGAGCCGCATCGATAAGCGTTGGACTCATTTCCTGCAACTTCGGCAACACCATGATGACAACAATCGGAATACTGAAGGCGATATGCGAAATGAGTACGGAAGCAAAGCCCAGTTTCACGCCAATCATTGTAAACAAAATCAGAAAGGAAGCACCAATGATGACATCGGGACTGACAATCAGGATATTATTGAGTGACAATACGGCTTTGCGCATTGCTTTATTACGCATGAAAACGATTGCCAAGGCACCGAGCACTCCAATTGCAGTCGAGACAAGTGCAGACAAAAGAGCGACGACAATTGTGTTGATCAAAATGACAATCAGCCGTGTGTCTTCAAATACTGCCGCGTAGTGTTCAAGTGTAAAAGACTCGAAATTGGACATACCGCCGCCTGAATTGAACGAGTAAAAAATCAGGTAGAAAATCGGAGCGTATAAGATAATGAACACGACGACCAAATAGAGTTTTGGAAGCTTACTTAATTTTTCCATTGATTGTCGTCCCCCTATCATTGCTACTTGTGATTAACATGATGATAAACATAAATAAAATTAGGAAGACGGCAATCGTCGAACCCATTCCCCAGTTCTGGGTGACAAGGAATTGCTGTTCAATTGCAGTCCCAAGAGTGATGACTTTGTTTCCCGCAATAAGTCGAGTAATCATGAATAACGATAGGGCAGGGATGAAAACAACTTGGATGCCTGATTTCACGCCGTTTAATGTTAAAGGCCAAATGACGCGCCTGAAAGTTGTCCACGAATTTGCTCCTAAGTCACGTGAAGCGTCTATAAGAGCCGGATTCAACTTGTCAAGTGAATTGAAAATCGGCAAAATCATGAACGGGATGAAAATGTAAACAGACACGAAAACAAAACTGAAATCGGTGAAAAGAATTTGCTGCTTGCCAATCCCCATCGTTTCCAACAACGCATTGATTGGACCATAGAGACCAAAAAGTCCGATGAATGCATACGTTTTTAGAAGGAGGTTAATCCAAGACGGAATAATAATGAGCAAGAGCCAAAGTTGTTTATGCTTCGTTTTCGTCAAGAAATAGGCGGTCGGATACGAAAACAGTAACGTGAACAACGTAATAAGAAATGCATACCAGAATGAACTGATTGTCAGTTTCAAATAGACAGAAGAGAAAAAGTTTTTATAGTTGTCAAAAGTGAAATGTCCTGCCAAGTCGAAAAATGAATAGTAAATGATAAGTGCAATCGGCGCGATAACAAAGAGAATAATCCAAGCCGCATAAGGAATCGTGTACAGCGGGCGCAGCGGTTTATTGTTCATATTCCGTTACCCCATAGGCTTCAAGTCTAGCGTCGAATTCTTCTTCAGATTCGTTCAAGCGCATAACGTGAATATCTTCTGGATTAAAATCAAGTCCAACTGTTACACCGACTTCTGCTTTTTTAGTTGAATGAACAAGCCATTCATTTCCATCTGTATCGTAAGTGGATAACTCATAATGAACGCCGCGGAATAATTGAGTATCAACAGTAACGTTCAATTTTCCTTTATCGACTGTTGTAAGTTCTAAATCTTCAGGACGGATGACGACATCGACTTTCTCATTAGGATTTAGGCCTTTGTCAACGCATTCGAATGTTTTTCCAGTAAATTGGACAACAAAGTCTTCAATCATCATGCCTGGAACGATATTGGATTCACCGATGAAATCAGCGACAAAACGGTTGATAGGTTCGTCATAGATATCCAGTGGAGTGCCTGATTGCTGGATCTCTCCAGTGTTCATAACGAAAATTTCATCAGACATTGCAAGCGCTTCTTCTTGGTCGTGTGTGACAAAAACAAATGTTTTGCCAAGGCGCTGTTGTAATTCCCGTAGCTCGTATTGCATTTCGGAACGCAATTTCAAATCGAGTGCTGAAAGCGGTTCGTCGAGCAAAATGATTTCCGGATCATTGATAATGGCGCGTGCAATGGCGACTCGTTGACGCTGACCACCCGACATTTCTGAAATCTCCCGTGTTTCGTATCCTTCAAGATTGACGAACTTCAATGCTTCAATGACTCGGCGCTTGACTTCGTCTTGTTTTACCTTTTTTATACGCAAGCCGAATGCAACATTTTCAAAGACATTTAAATGTGGAAATAACGCATAGTCTTGAAAAACTGTGTTAACTTGGCGTTCATTGGCAGGCACATTATTAATTTTTTTTCCATTAAAGAAAATTGTGCCGTCCGTCGGTTCAATAAAACCGGCGATGAGACGAAGGATGGTCGTTTTACCGCATCCTGAAGGACCAAGTAATGTGTAAAATTTACCGCGTTCCATTTCAAAAGAAACACCATTCAGTACAGTCGTATCATTGTTATATTTTTTTGTAACATTTTCAAAGCGAATAATCGGCTGAGTTGTCATACTGACACTCCTTTTCTTTATAAGTAAGATTCTGTGGCAACAAGTAGAATTTCGCTTATTCCATTGCGTGCGTTTGATAAACAGTGAGGCTCGGAAGCATCATAATAGACTGCGTCTCCTCGTGAAGCGAAATGTTGAGTATCGCCGATTGCAATTGCAATTTTTCCTTTTAAAACATAGATGAATGTCTCTGCAAGAGAGGGCTCAAACTTTTTAAATTCGCCTTGTTCGTGAAATGTAATATGAACAGGTTCCATATCATTTTCATTGGATCGGGGCACTAACCAACGGATGCTATATTTCATCTCATCATCCGTATAGATTGTCTGGTCATCAGTCGAGTACACTATTTCTACATTTTTTTTAGGTTCGTCAAAAAATTCTTTTGGTGTCGTTCCTAACACTTCCAATAATGCAAAAAGTGTTTCAATTGAAGGGGAATTCAAATTTCGTTCCAACTGTGAAATATGCCCTTTCGTTAAATCTGTCCGCTCTCCAAGCTCCTCCTGTGTGAGCCCTTTTTTTAAACGAAGGCTTTTAATCTTACTTCCAATCTCCATGGACATCCCTCCCCAATCGTAATGGAGTTTAGTAATACTATACTTGAAGTTTACTGAAAACCCTTCTTATTATACAAAATACCTTCCAAAAATCAAGAACAATTTTTTAAAAAAATAAAACCGGATTAGCCTCTAATTTTAAAAAAGAGGGTCCGGTCATTTTTACATGCTGGAATTTGATTTCTTTCGACGCAGTTTGCTCACTAACATCTTCCCGAATGTGGTGGCAACCAAATAAGCAGAAAGGCCGATTCCACTCAGCGCAGTAATAAGGGATATCCATTCAAAGAATGTGTAGGTAGAAACTTCTCGCCAGGCAGAGGGGGATTCCCAGTCCTGAATAACGAGGTTCATGCCGTAAATTCCAGAAATAACAGTGAAAATAGTAAGAATGAATAGAAGTGTATTCATCTTATCGGAAGCATTGTTTTCTTGACTTTTATATAGTTCATGCAAAGTATTGTTTACTTCTTTGAAAAGTCCATCGATATTGAATGCCTGCTGAAACATTTGTGTTTGTTCTTTACCTTCCGAACGTGTACTCACTTCTTGGGAATAGTAGCCCGATGAAAATAGCGTAATGAATTTGATAAGCGATTTTACATATTCCTCGTCTTTTTTCCATTCGATTTGACTATATTCGAAAGAGACCCGTAACAACATAATTTTATAAAAGTAATGTAAAAGGAAGTTATAGTAATGGGTTCCTAAGTAATGTGAAAGTTCTTTGGACATTTCCGCAGGAGGTCGGTTTGTTACCGTTATAAATGCATGTATCGTTGTTATGGAATATGTGTCGGGTGCCCATCTATCGTGAAGTGATTGCTTTAGTGAGCGTCGGACGTAATCAGGATTAGTAGCCGATATGAATAGTTCTCCATTTGGTAATTTGCCATCCAAAGCACCCATCCTGTACAATTGGTCATCTGTAATAAGGGAACCTTCCCGGCTGAAGAGAAAGGCGGTGACATACATTCTTTCGTCTTCATAGTAAGGCAAAGAACCAAAAGAGCCGCCCAACTTATCATCGTGCAAAATATACTCTTTCAAAAAAGGAAAAAGATATTCAAATAATAAGTTTTGAACAGTCAAGTGCTCTCCACTTTCCAAAGAGACAATTATCATCCCTTGCTCCTCTTCCAATTTAGGCTCGACTGCTCTAAAATGGTGCATGAAATCAAGAACATCTGCTAGTTCAGTCTTTTGATTATCTAATTGAACTTTGACAGTCAAAAAGACAATATCAAAGGGACCGAGTATTATATCTACACTCTGTATAATGAAGGATAGAGTTGTATTTCTAAGTTTATATTCAAATTGTTCTTGGATTGCCTTTGTAAATCTGTGAAATCCTTTTTCATTTAACGCTGCAGGAAAAAGTTTGTTTTCAATATAGGGCAGAAAATATTGTTCAAGTTCTTTTCCATTAACAGTGATTTCATTGCCGTTACTTTTACTTTCTGCGGCAAGTTCATCTATCCGGAAAAAAGAATACTTATTTTTCTTGAATGTTTGCGCAAGGGCATCTTTTCTTCTGCTGTCATATCTTAAAGGTAAAGTGAATGACATATGCGAATGAAGAATATCCAGCTCAGTAATCGAAATAGTTTTCTGCATTTTCATTCATCCTTCGGCGATTGAAATTTTGGCTTTTCATGGTACAATATAGCGAATAAAGGAGGGCTTTGATTGGGAAAAAAGAAAGTTTTCTATTTGGACCCAGATGACCGTAAATGGACAATGGAAGACCTCGGGCTTAGTTGGGAACTGATTGATAATTCAAGAGTAGGTAAAAAAGAAATCGAAGGCATTTTTTTAATGAAAAATGGAAAAATAAAAGAGCTGCATGAACTGCCCAATCACTGCAAAGTTTGTTTGGATCCATTGGATTATAATGACGAACATGATTCTATATTTTGCCCGTCATGCGATGAATGGCGTGAGAGTTCTTGCAATGATCCTAACTGTGAATTTTGCCTGGCGAGACCGTCGAAACCTTCCAACTGTAAATGACACTTACACCCCTTTTCCCTTAATAGGGAAGAGTATAAACATAATGACTGAATATCCGTCATGAAATTGCCACATATTGAATGGGGCGCTGTGTGAACAGTGCGCTCCGTTTGAATTGGGGCTGTTTTTTTGTTATCCTTGATAAGGATTGTGCAGGAGAGATATTCTGACACAAAAGAATTAGTGGAGGGGTTATTTAATGAATAATCGTATGGTAGGTAAGCAAGCACCAGATTTCACACTGGATGCAGTGCTAGCAGATAAGTCTTTTGGTAAAGTAAGCCTTCAAGAAAATATGAAAAATGATAAATGGACAGTATTATTCTTCTATCCAATGGACTTTACATTTGTATGTCCGACAGAAATCACAGCAATGTCTGACCGTTATGATGAATTCGAAGACCTAGATGCAGAAATTATCGGTCTTTCTACAGATACAATTCACACTCACCTTGCATGGATCAACACAGACCGTAAAGATAATGGTCTTGAGCAGTTGAAATACCCACTTGCGGCAGATACAAACCACCAAGTATCACGTGACTACGGTGTTTTAATTGAAGAAGAAGGTGTTGCACTACGCGGCCTATTCATCATCAACCCTGAAGGTGAACTTCAATACCAAACAGTATTCCATAACAATATTGGTCGTGACGTAGACGAAACGTTGCGTGTGCTTCAAGCTCTTCAAACTGGCGGACTTTGCCCGGCTAACTGGAGACCAGGTCAGAAGACACTATAATTTTACCAATTGAAATCCCCGTGCATATATTACGCAGTGGGGATTTTTTGAAAAATAAAGGAGGATAAAGAATATGAAACTACGTGATCAATTGCCTGAACTTGAAGGTGCAACAGCATGGTTGAACGGAGAAAGAACAAAAGAGGATTTGGTTGGTGAGAAACCGACACTAATTCATTTTTGGTCTGTCAGCTGCCATCTCTGTAAGGAAGCAATGCCCGAAGTGAATGCATTCAGAGACAAATATAAAGAAGACCTAAACGTTGTTGCAGTCCATATGCCACGTTCGGAAGACGATTTGGATTTAGCTCAAATCAAATCAGTGGCAGCTGAGCATGACATTACGCAGCCGATTTTTGTCGACAGTGAAGTGAAACTAACCGATAAATTTGATAACCAATATGTTCCGGCTTATTATGTTTTTGATAAAGTTGGCCAACTGCGTCATTTCCAAGCGGGCGGCGGAGGCATGAAAATGCTTGAAAAGCGGGTTAACCGCGTATTGGATGAGATGAAGAAGGACTAAAGATGAGCCCGATTACGCATTCGCGACGTCGGGCTTTTTTACGTTGTAGCGAAATTATAAACTTTCGTACTTGGGTTGAGTTATAACATGGAATCTTGACATCTAGGCTTCATTGCCGAAGTGTTAGCATGCCCACTGGATGCGGCATAATTAATTTGGTTGTGTTCATTTTTGTACTATATAATATGTTGAATTAAACGAATTCATTGAATCTGCCGTGGTGCTTAATAATGAGGAGTTGTAATTAGGGGAGTGGATTGTAGATCGCTTGGCGCTTCGGGGATGCCTTTGCCGCGCCTGCGCTAGGGTGTTCATTATCGAGAGAAATGTGATTTTGATATGTATATGCCGAGAGTATATGTGATTACTAGTTGATACTATATAAATTGAAATAAAGAACTCCATCGAACCGCTACGGCGCTAGGGGATGCCTTCCGCCATAAGCCAAGCAGCTGCGCCGCCAGTCTTA
>DYWT01000134.1 GCA_020742515.1 Sporosarcina psychrophila | reverse complement strand
AAATAAAATTATCTTTCTTCCGAACTGAATGGAAGAAGTGCCATGATACGTGAGCGTTTGATTGCAAGTGTCAGTTTACGCTGATACTTCGCGCTTGTACCAGTTACCCGGCGAGGCAAGATTTTTCCACGCTCAGAAATAAATTTCTTAAGCAGGTCTGTATCTTTATAATCGATTTTAGTAATGTTGTTTGATGTGAAATAACAAACTTTACGGCGTCTCTTTCCTCCACGACGTGGTGCCATAATTGTTCCCCTCCTTCTCGGCTTCCGATAAGCGGCGCATTGCTTGCTTCTCGAAACCCTCGTTTTCATTGATAAGTGTTAACCATGCACATTTGATTTTAGAACGGCAGATCGTCGTCCGATACTTCTATCGGACCTCCGCCTGTCGAGAATGGATCTTCGTCAGTGCGTGTATAGTTTTGCTGATTAGGTTGTTGATATTGTTGACTAGGCTGCTGATTCTGATAGCTCGGTTGTCCACTTTGCTGAGAACCTTGGTAAGGTGCTCCGCCGCCGGATCCCGCTCTATTTTCACCAGATGCATTGCGCGGTTCAAGAAACTGCGTGCTGTCTGCCACAACTTCTGTAGTATAAACACGCTTTCCATCTTGTCCTTCAAAGCTGCCCGTCTGAATACGGCCATCTACTCCGACAAGACTTCCCTTTTTCAAGAAGTTTGCAACGTTTTCAGCTTGTTTTCTCCAAGCTACACAACTGATGAAATCAGCTTCTCTTTCGCCTGAGGCACTTTGAAAAGCACGATTCACTGCTAACGTAAAACGAGTCACAGCAATACCAGTTTGTGTATACTTGAGTTCAGGATCTTTTGTCAATCGCCCTACTAAAACAACTCGGTTAATCATCAGAATTCAACCTCCCTCATCATTTTGTAAGTTTCACCTGTTCATTGTTATATATGGATTAGTCTTCAATGCGGACAGTCATATGACGAAGAATATCTTCGTTGATGTTCGCAAGACGTGTAAATTCATCGATTGCTTTAGTTTCAGCATTCAACTTAATTAGTTGATAGAAACCTTCACGTAGATCGTCGATTTCGTAAGCAAGACGGCGCTTGCCCCACTCTTTCGACTCGATGTTTTCTGCACCGTTAGTAAGAAGAACATCGTTAAAACGTTCAATCAACGCTTTTTTCGCTTCATCTTCTACTGTTGGGCGGATAATGTACATAATTTCGTACTTTCTCATCTGTAGTCACCTCCTTATGGACTTGGGCCCTGCTGATGTCAGCGGGCAAGGAGTAAGTAATACTATTACTCACATCAGTACATGTTAGCATGACTTGATTCATCTTTCAAGTTTTTTCTTGTATACTTTTAGAAAGAGGTGATTTTCAGTGAACGAGTTCCCTGAATCAGACAAAATAATTGAGATTGATTTACCTAGGGTGGCTAAAAATAGCTTAACTATAACTGTGGCGGCTACCCTTTTTTTATGGGCTTTGAAAATTTTTATTGAAAGAGATTTTTTGTTCACACTTGGCTTATGGACTATTGTTCTTTTCGTTTCAGGTTATATTCTGTTGATTATCCTGCATGAATTATTTCATCTTCTTGGTTTTCGTGTATTCGGAGGAGTTCCATGGAAAAAGATGATTGTTGGTGTCAATCTTAAAATGGGTATTGCATATGCAACAACCGATCAGCTCATGACAAATCGCGCTATACGAAAAGCGCTGTTGCTCCCCTTTTGGATGACAGGTATTCTGCCTGCCGTAATCGGTCTTTCTGTGGGCAGTGGATTGTTAGTCAGCCTGTCTGCTTTACTGATAGGCGGGGCGGCCGGTGACTTCGCAATGTATAAAGAGTTGCGCAAACTTCCGGATGACTGGTTCGTAAGAGATGACCCCGAGTTGCCAAAGCTCTATGTCTATTCACCCGACAAGTTCAATGGATTGGGGTAATAGCCGATTATAAGAAAAGCGCAAGCGCCTTGGTAGAGGCGACAGGCATAAGGCGGACCGGCGAAGCGGCGTCCTTTGCCGAGTAGCTGGGTCGACTTATGACCCGAGCCTCTAGGCGCTGGAGCTAGACAGCGCCCCAGGTTGAAAAACTTATACTCTCTTATCTTGAAAAAAAGCCGTATCAGGATATTAAATCCTGATACGGCTTTTTCTACTACTTTTACTATTAAACGTTAAAACGGAACAGCATAACGTCGCCGTCTTTAACGATATATTCTTTACCTTCCAGACGGACTTTGCCGGCCTCTTTGGCAGCAGTCATCGATCCCGTCGCAACAAGATCTTCATACGCCACTGTTTCAGCACGGATGAAACCACGCTCGAAGTCAGTATGAATAATGCCGGCACATTGAGGTGCTTTCATCCCTTTACGGAACGTCCAAGCACGAACTTCTTGCACACCCGCTGTGAAGTAAGTTGCAAATCCTAGAAGCTTGTAGGACGCCTTGATAAGCTGATCAAGACCTGATTCCTTGATACCGAGTTCTTCAAGGAACATCGCTTTTTCATCATCTTCAAGTTCAGCCATTTCCTCTTCGATTTTCGCACAGACAACGATTACTTGCGCATTGTCTTTTTCCGCAAATTCGCGAACCGTTTTAACGTTCTCATTATTATCCGCATCTGCAATTTCATCTTCCGAAACATTTGCCACATACAACATTGGTTTGATCGTCAGAAGGTTCATCCCTTTAGCGAGGATAAATTCTTCATCCGTGAACTCAACAGAACGGGCTGGCTTTTCATTCTCGAATGCTTCTTTTAGTTTAATTAAGATCGGCTCTTCTGCAATTGCAACTTTGTCTTTCTGTTTCACCATTTTGGTAACACGTGCCAATCGCTTTTCGATTGTTTCCATATCAGCAAGAATCAGTTCTAGATTGATGATTTCAATATCATCAATTGGATCAACTTTACCAGATACGTGCGTAATATTTTCGTCAACGAAACAACGGACAACTTGGCAGATTGCATCCACTTCACGAATGTGCATAAGGAATTTATTCCCTAACCCTTCTCCTTTACTTGCCCCTTCAACGATTCCAGCAATATCTGTAAATTCGAATGCAGTTGGAACAGTTTTTTTCGGTGTAACAAGCTCTGTCAGTTTATCTAGTCTTTCATCAGGTACTTCAACGATTCCAACGTTCGGATCAATTGTACAGAACGGATAGTTTGCCGCCTCTGCCCCTGCTTTTGTAATCGCATTGAATAGTGTAGATTTACCTACGTTTGGTAGACCGACGATTCCAGCTGTTAATGCCATTCGTTCCACAACCTTTCATTTAGCTTTTTAAGCGGTACTTTCGCTTAAAGAAGCCTCCATTATATGCTCATTCATTCATTCACTCATTCATTCCTATATACAACTCTTCCATTATAAGGACAGCAGGCTCAGTTGTCCATCTACTAGAGAAACCCAGCTTATGATTCAGCTTTTATAAGCACTTTTTTCATTTTTTTCAAAAACTCATTACGCGGTATCATGACGCTATGCCCACAGCCTTCACATTTTATTCTAATATCTGCTCCCATTCGAATAATTTTCCATGAGTTCGTTCCGCATGGATGCTGCTTTTTCATTTCTACAACATCGTTCAATCCGAATACTTTACCTTCCATACAAATTGCACAATCCTTCCTTCACTAGATAGTTTAGTCAGTAGCAAATGATTTTGTCACTAATGTCGGATACGGAATTTCGATTCCCTGGTGCTCCAAGTACTTCTTCAATCCAACACTAATTGTTCTTGCACTATCAAAATGACGCATCGGTTTTGTTTCCGCAATAATTCTGACAATAATTTCAGTTTCGGTAAAATCATGAGCCCCAATTAATTTCGGGACATTGATGAAGTCCGAGTTAGTTGTCAACAATGTTGATAAGTAGCTTTTAATCAGTTTTTCTGTCTTATCCACACCCACTTCAAAAGGTATCGCTACATCGACGATGGCCAATGAGTTTTCCATAGAATAATTAACGACCTGGCTGATCGTCCCATTTGGTAAAATGGAGATTTCTCCAGTAAAGCTTTTAATTTTTGTAGTTCTTAATCCAATTTCTTCTACAGTTCCTTCTGCAATACCAATTTTTACGTAATCACCAACTGAAAATTGGTCTTCAAAAATGATGAAAAATCCTGTGATAATATCTTTCACAAGACTTTGTGCCCCAAACCCGACAGCAAGTCCTAGTACTCCTGCTCCGGCAAGTAATCCTTTTACGTCAATCGAAAACTCGGAAAGAATGGCAAGGATAGCTGAAAAATAGATAACGTAAGCCAACGTATTTTGCAGCAGTTTTACCAATGTTTTCTCACGCCGTTCTGAATGGCGCAATGGGCCTTTCAACTTCACTTTAAATATGCGGCCAATAACGGCCTTACCTACGTTAACAACAATGATTGCAAGCAGAATAATGAAGATTATTTTAAGTGCAACCATGCCAATACCCATCCAAAATTCCTGGTCAAACAAAAACTTTCTCGCTTCTTCAACTTCCTTTGGTAGATCTATAATATCCTTTAATGCAGTTAACTCCACAATTCTCTTCCTTCCGTATAATTAATCAATCGCAAGCGTAGACTGGGGTATAAAAAAAGAAATGGAGTTTTTTTATGCGAGCTACTCTTGTTTCACCATACGATTACAGGATCCATTACAAGGAAACAGGTGCTGTTTGGAAGCTTAGTTCGTTCTTCCTCCAACATATTCCGTTCAATACGCAAGACCTTATTTTTTTCTGCATCGGAACTGATCGATCCACAGGCGATTCGCTAGGACCCCTGACTGGTTCTTTCCTATCTGAGTCTCCCCTGTTTCCGTACACCGTAATCGGCACATTAGAAAGTCCGCTACATGCCTTAAATTTGCAGCAGCATATAGATGAAACCAGACTCACCAATCCTGCCGCTTTCATTGTAGCAATTGACGCTTGCCTGGGACAAGTCAGCTCCATCGGTCAGCTACTTTTCAATAATGGTCCCATACACCCGGGAAAAGCTGTTGGTAAAGAGCTCCCTCCTGTCGGAGATGTCTCTATTAAAGGCATCGTCAATATTGCCGGGTTTATGGAACATGCTGTTTTGCAAAGTACCCGTCTCTACCTTCCATATGAGATGAGCCGCACCATCGCTAGGGCACTACAGCTGGCCCATGGACGTCAGAAGTCAAAAGAAATGAACGATAGTAACAGCAACTCCGACAACAAAAATACCCGGAATCAGATTAGCAACTCTCACTTTAGTCAAACCAATTAAATTCAGACCGATTGCCAAAATCATCAAACCGCCTGTCGCCGTCATTTCAGAGATGAAGAAATCCAGTAAATCATCTGGAACAAAGCGACTAATTTGGGTAGAAAATAACGTAATTACTCCTTGATAAAGAATCACTGGAATTGCCGCAAATGCAACGCCTATGCCTAGTGTTGAGCTTAAAATGATAGCAGTAAAACCATCAATAATCCCTTTCGTCACAAGGACATCATGATCATTTCTCAGCCCGCTATCAATAGCTCCGATGATTGCCATTGAACCAATAACAAAAATTAATGTAGCTGTAACAAACCCTTGTGAGATGCCCGGGCCTTTATCATTTGCCGGTATCTTACTCTCCATCCAGTGTCCTAGATCATTCACTTTCTTATCGAGATCCACCCACTCACCAATTACCGCTCCAACCACGATACTAATAATGACAATCAAGACTTGTGTACTTTCAAATGTCATTTGTATCCCAATAACGGCAACTGCAAGTCCAATCCCATACATGACGGTTTCTTTCATCCGCTCCGGTATATTGTGTAGAAATCGACCTACGAATGCACCAACAACTATTAAAAGAGCATTTATAATTGTGCCGAATAAAATCATTTCCTCACTTCCGCCCATTAAAAATAAAACCTATTTTGCACATTCTGCAAAATAGGTACATGCTTATTCGTTTAATAATTCAAGTATACGCTCCAGATCATCTTCAGAGAAAAATTCGATTTCTATTTTCCCTTTATTTTTTGTTTTCTTGATTGACACATTCGTACCGAAGTAATCACGCAAATTTGATTCTCGCTCAGCTAGAAATAGATCCTTACTTTTCTCCGGTTTAGTTTCACGTGGAACATCTTCATTCATCCTTTGGACCAGCTTCTCAAGTTGTCGGACATTAAGTCCCTCTTTGAGTGTCCGTTCTGCAACGAGGGCAATTTGTTCTTTCTTACGAAGACCAAGTAATGTCCGACCATGTCCCATTGACAGTTTGCCTGCAGTAATGTAATTTCTTATTTTTTCAGGCAAGGAAAGTAAACGGACATGGTTTGCAATATGAGGCCGGCTTTTACCAAGTCTAAATGCTAACTGTTCTTGTGTAAGACCTAGCGTTTCCATAAGGTTATGATAAGCTTCTGCCTCTTCGATCGGAGTTAAATCCTCACGCTGCAAGTTTTCAAGGATTGCAAACTCCATTGTTTCTTCGTCCGTCAAGATACGGACAACTGCTGGAACTTCAGTAAGACCCGCCATTTGTGCCGCCCGGAATCGTCTTTCACCAACCACGATTTCATATGCAGTTCCAACTTTCCGAAGAATAATTGGCTGCAGGATACCATGTTCTTTAATGGAAGCACTTAATTCTTGAATAGCATTTTTATCGAATACTTTTCTTGGTTGGTATGGATTAACCTTAATACTTTTCACATGAATATGTTCGACAGATTCTACTTTCGCCAGTGACTCTCCAGGAAATAAAGCATTCAATCCTTTTCCAAGGCCCTTAGCCATTGCGTACCACTTCCTTTGCCAAGTCTAAATATACTTCTGCTCCTCGTGATCGTGAATCATAGACTATAATCGGTTCACCATGACTAGGTGCCTCACTCAATCGTACATTTCGCGGAATAATTGTTTTATAAACTTTATCCTGAAAGTACTTTTTAACTTCATCTATGACCTGAATCCCCAGATTCGTCCTTGCATCAAACATTGTAAGCAAGACACCATCGATCATTAAATTTTCATTTAAGTGTTTTTGAACAAGCCTAATTGTACTTAATAGTTGGCTTAATCCTTCAAGCGCATAATATTCACACTGAACAGGGATGATAATTGAATCTGCGGCAGTTAATGCATTTATTGTCAGTAATCCAAGTGATGGCGGGCAATCTATAATAATGTAATCATACATATCTTTCGCTTCTTGAATGGCATGTTTCATCCGAACTTCTCTTGAGATTGTAGAAACTAGTTCAATTTCCGCTCCCGCCAATGAAATTGTTGCCGGTACGATATCAAGGTTTTCTACCTTCGTCGAGCGAATAACGTCTTTGATGTTGACATCATCTATTAATATATCATAAATGCATTGTTGAACATCCCCCTTGTTAACACCTACCCCGCTTGTCGCATTCCCTTGTGGATCGGTGTCAATCAATAGGACCTTTTTGCCTATATGAGCAAGGCAAGCACTTAGATTTACGGATGTTGTCGTTTTTCCGACGCCTCCTTTTTGATTGGCAATTGCTATAATTCTGCCCACATCTGCACCTGCTTTCCTGCACTATTATATCTTTATATTCTCTCAAATTTGTAACTTCTTCTAGTTTATCAATAAAATCATTTTTTGTAGAGAAATATGTAGTAAAAAGACTCTTGCCTAAGTCGAGCAAGAGTCTTTTATTATTTCTTTTTTGGAATTTTAACAGTGATCGTATAAAATTCCTCTGAATCTTCTTCTTCTGTTTTTATATCGATTCCACTTTTAGTCACTAAAACTAGTGATTGCCTAATAGTATTGAGTGCAATTCGGACATCCTTACTGACTGATTTTCGCCGAGGAGCCGCCTTTTTATCTTTTACATTTTCTGGCGGATGTAAAACTTGAGTAATTCTTGCTTCAAGTTGTTTAACATTCAACTGTTGTTCAATAACTTCCTTGTACAATTGCGACTGTAACTCGCTATCTTTAATAGGAATAAGCGCTCTTGCATGTCGCTCTGAAATTTCTTTTTTTAAGATTCCATTTTTGATGTCATCTGGCAATTTTAATAAACGTAATTTATTGGCAACGGTTGACTGACCTTTTCCGAGTCTTTGGGCAAGCGCTTCCTGTGTTAATGAATGAAGTTCAAGAAGCTTTTCATAGGCATATGCCTCTTCAATTGCGGTCAATTCTTCACGTTGTAAGTTTTCAATCAGTGCAATGGATGCAGTTTCTTTGTCATCGAGGTTTCGGATAATTGCCGGAACTTCGGACCATCCCAGCTTTTTCATTGCTCGATATCTACGTTCTCCCGCGATGATTTCATATTTCTCGTCATCTATTTTCCGAATGACAATTGGTTGTATGACACCATGTGTATGGATTGTTCTAGCAAGTTCTTCAATCTTCTCCTCTGAAAAGATTGTACGGGGTTGGTACTTATTCGGTTTTACTAACTCTATATTCACCTGTTCAATTATTTCGTGATGAACAACCTCTTCTCTTACTAGTGGATCTAATTCCTTATCCCCACTTCCAAAAAATCGTGAAAACGGACTTTTCATTCCCGGCACCACCTTTTCAATACTGCTCCCTAATTCAACTAATTCGGCATAGCGATAGTATATCCTCTTAACTTATTGTTCCACGTGAAACAGTTTACTGAATCGGCGACTTACTTGGAACACCCGGTTTACGAGGATACTTTTTAGGAGTGATTTTCTCTTTATCGAAAACAAAGATATTCCGTTCACTGTTTTCAACGGGCAAAGTGAATGAATGTTGTTCTTTGATGGTAGCTCCGAGAACGGAAAGTGCTTTTTTTGCATCTGCGAGTTCATCATCCGCCGCTGCGCCTTTCATCGCAATGAAGATTCCATCTTTTTTAACGAGGGGTATGCATAACTCCGCTAAAACAGAAAGACGTGCAACTGCGCGTGCGGTAACAATATCAAAATTTTCACGATACTTTATGTCTTGTCCAAAGTCTTCTGCCCTTGCATGAACGAAGTGAACATTTTCTAGTTGAAGTTCTTCAGCTAGATTTTTAAGAAAACCGATCCTTTTATTTAATGAATCGACAATTGTTACTTCTAGGTTCGGAAAACAAATTTTCAAAGGGATACTTGGAAATCCTGCTCCTGCCCCTACATCACAAATTGTTTTTCTTTCATTCAAGTTAATGTAAAAAGCAGCAGAAATTGAGTCATAGAAATGTTTTAAGTAAACTGATGGCGCATCTGTAATCGCCGTCAAATTCATCTTTTCATTCCATTCTACCAGAAGTTTAAAATACTGGCTAAACTGTGCAATTTGTATTTCATTCAGTTCAATACCTTGTTCTTTCAATGCCTGTATAAATTGCTCTACATTCATCAATATTCCCCCTTAAGAAAAGCGTAAGGCGTCGTTTAGTCCCGACAGGCACAAGACAGTTTGCGAGAAGACGTTCTCCAGCCATCACAGCAAAATGACTTGTGATCCCGAGGGACTGACGCCTGTAGTCTAGATACCAAGAAAAGCGTAAGGCGTCGTTTAGTTCCGACAGGCACAAGACAGTTTGCGAGAAGGCGTTCTCCAGCCATCACAGCAAAATGACTTGTGACCCCGAGGGACTGACGCCTGTAGTCTAGACACCAAGAAAAGCGTTAGCGATTTTATCGCAACAATATCCAAGTTCGTGTTAGCTAATTTAACCTGGAATCTTGGCGATTCTTCCTTGTTCAATATAGACAAGAAGGATAGATATGTCGGCAGGATTAACACCAGATATGCGAGACGCTTGCGCAATGGATAAAGGTCTTACTTCACTCAGCACACTTTTCGCTTCCGTCGCAATACCAGATATTGCATCATAGTCAATATTGTCGGGTATCTTTTTGTTTTCCAATTTTTTCATTTTATCTACTTGTTGCATGGACTTTTCAATATAGCCTTCATACTTAATGAAGATTTCAACTTGCTCTTCCACTTCGGTGGATCTCTTTTCCTCTGGTGGAACTATTCTTTCTATCTGGCTATACTTTATTTCAGGTCGTTTTAGAAGATCCGCTGCTTTCATCGGTTCTCTGAGTTCCGAACCGCCCGTTTCACGTATAACTTCTTGAACATTACTAGTAGGTTTAATCGTCACTTTTCGCAACCTGACAATCTCTTCCTCAATTTGCTGTTTTTTTACTAGATAGGCTTCGTGTCGCTCTTCACTGATCATCCCGAGTTCATATCCAATTTCCGTCAGGCGCATATCCGCATTGTCATGACGTAACAAAAGTCGATATTCAGCACGCGATGTCAGAAGTCTGTAGGGCTCGCTTGTCCCTTTTGTAACCAAGTCATCTATAAGAACGCCAATATATGCATCGGCGCGCCCGAGGACACGTTCTTCCTTTCCAAGAGCACGGGCTGCTGCATTTATACCTGCCATTATTCCTTGGCCTGCTGCTTCTTCATAGCCAGATGTACCGTTAAGCTGACCGGCCGTATATAGATTGCGAATTTTTTTCGTTTCTAGTGTCGGCCATAGTTGAGTAGGTACGATTGCATCATACTCAATTGCATAACCTGCACGCATCATTTCAGCATTTTCAAGTCCTGGAACACTTGCGATCAGTTGCTTTTGGACGTGTTCCGGCAAGCTTGTCGATAATCCTTGGACATATACTTCTTTCGTGTTGCGGCCTTCAGGTTCAAGGAAAATTTGATGACGTGATTTATCAGCAAAGCGTACGATTTTATCTTCAATTGATGGGCAATAGCGCGGTCCTTTTCCTTTTATCATCCCTGAATACATTGGTGATAAGTGAAGGTTTTCGTTTATAATTTCATGTGTTCTTGGAGAAGTGTATGTTAACCAACACGGCAATTGATCCATGATAAATTCAGTTGTTTCATAACTGAATGCCCACGGCGTATCATCTCCCGGTTGGATTTCAGTTTTGCTATAATCAATCGTTCTGCTATTCACACGCGGTGGAGTTCCCGTTTTGAATCTCACCATGTCAAAGCCAAGTTCCCGAATATTATCCGCTAGCTTAATGGATGGCATTTGGTTATTCGGTCCACTTGAGTATTTCAGATCGCCGATAATAACTTCACCGCGCAGGAAAGTACCTGTGGTGATGATAACTGTTTTCGCACGATATACAGCTCCTACTTGTGTAATTAACCCTTTTACTTCATTATCCTCTACGATCAGTTCTTCTACCACTCCTTGATGAAGTGTAAGATTGTCCTGTTCTTCAAGAAGACGTTTCATTTCCTGCTGGTAAAGGACTTTATCAGCTTGCGCACGAAGTGCTCGTACGGCAGGTCCTTTCCCTGTATTCAACATCCGCATTTGAATGTGAGTTTTGTCGATTACTTTCCCCATTGCACCGCCCAGTGCATCAATTTCACGTACGACAATCCCTTTGGCGGGACCGCCGAGTGACGGATTACATGGCATAAAGGCGATCATATCGAGGTTCATTGTAAGTACGAGCGTCGTTGCACCCATTTTGGCAGCGGAAAGTGCCGCCTCAACTCCCGCATGGCCGGCTCCAATAACAATAACATCGAACGTGCCTGCTTCAAATTTGGGCATGTTCTTTTCCTTCCTTCTATTAAAGTAATTCAAAAAGTTCATTGGTAAGTAGTATCGGAATCCTGCTATAGGCAGGTAGCTCTCCATTGCTTGCCATTTGTTCTTTTTGAACACTCATCTTATTTTATTTTCCGAGGCAGAATTGAGAAAACAGCTCATTAATTAGACCATCTTGGACGGTATCCCCAATAATTTCACCGAGGATTTCCCATGTCCGTGTAACGTCAATCTGTATCATATCAACTGGAACGCCTGCTTCTGCAGCTGCCAGTGCATCTTCGATTGTTGCGCGCGCATTGTGTAATAGTGCGATATGTCGTGCATTTGAAACATATGTGAAATCGCCTGATTCAAGATTTCCTTCAAAAAAGAGTCCGGCGATTGCTTCTTCCAGCTCGTCTACCCCTTCGTCTTTCAATAGAGAGGTCGTAACAACTTTGCCAGTACCGGCATGTTCCATCACTTTCTGCATGTCAATTTTTTGTGGCAGATCGGTTTTATTGATTACAAAAATCGTATCCATTCCCGACACCACTTCGAAGAGCCGTTCATCTTCGATCGACAACTCCTCGGAACTATTGAGGACGAGCAGAATCAGATCCGCTTCCTTCAATACTTTCCTTGATCTTTCGACTCCAATCCGTTCTACGATATCTTCTGTTTCCCGGATTCCTGCTGTATCGATAAGACGAAGTGGAACCCCTCGTACATTGACGTACTCTTCAATAATATCACGCGTCGTCCCCGCAATGTCAGTTACGATTGCTTTATTTTCTTGAATGATGCTATTGAGCAAAGAAGACTTCCCTACGTTTGGCCTTCCAATAATAACTGTGGACAGGCCTTCTCGCAGAATTTTCCCTTGAGATGAAGTTTTCAACAGCTTATCAATTTCATTCATCACCCATGTGCTTTTTTCAATCATAAGCGGGATTGTCATTTCTTCAACATCATCATATTCCGGATAATCGATATTTACTTCAACTTGCGCCAACGTTTCAATAAGCGCCTGTCTTAATGTCCCAATCAACCGTGAACGTTTCCCCTCCATCTGATTCAACGCAACATCCATGGCACGGTCCGTTTTTGCACGGATAAGGTCCATGACCGCTTCAGCTTGAGACAAATCGATACGCCCATTAAGAAATGCACGTTTTGAGAATTCACCCGGTTCCGCAAGACGCGCTCCTTGTTTCAGCACAAGTTGCAGAACACGGGTGACCGCAACAATTCCGCCGTGACAATTAATTTCTATGACATCTTCACGTGTAAATGTTTTTGGCGCTTTCATGAGAGAAACCATCACTTCCTCGACAGTTTCAGCAGTGGTCGGATCTATTAAATGTCCATAATGGATTGTATGTGATTGTTCTTCTTTCAGCCTCTTGCCAGACGGTGAACGGAAAATACGATCCGCTATTTGGACAGCTTCGTCCCCGCTTAACCTGACAATTGCAATTGCACCTTCCCCCATTGGAGTAGAGATGGCGGCTATTGTATCAAAATGCACGTTTTTCACCTTCCCAACTTGGTTACTCACATGTGGATAACCTATTTCGGACACGACTATCTAACATAATATATTATCACAAATTTGCCCATCCTCCTAGTGTCCCATTTCGGAAAATGTGGATAAGTTAAGTTATCCTTACAGTTAATGCTAAAAAGGTCCCGCAGAGACAGGATTCGTCTTTGCAGGACCTTTATTAAAAGATAAGAAAGTATACGTTTTTCAACTTTGAACAGTGTCTCGACTCTAGCCGCCTTACACTTTTCTTACTTCATTTAACTGATTCGATAACCAGATACCTGTAAGGATCAGATCCTTCTGAATACGTTTCAATATCCAATCGTCTTGATAAAGCATTATGAATGACTTTCCTTTCATAGGAAGCCATCGGTTCAAGCTGTACTTTTCGACCAGTACGCACTGCTTTGTCAGCCATCCGTTCAGCTAGTTGTTCCAATGATTGTTCACGTCGTTCCCGGTAATCACCGACATCTATCCGAACCACTTTGAATTGACTGGCAGACTTGTTCGTTACAAGTTGTGATAACTGTTGAAGTGCATTTAGTGTTTGTCCGCGTTTCCCGATCAACAATGCAGCTTTCGCACTTTCCATTTGGAAAGTTACGTATTTACCGCCAACTTCATGGCTAATTTGAAGATCATCGATGCCCATTCCAGATGCAACCATTTTTAAATAGTGTTCCGTTTCTTCAATTGCCGTTTCATCAGACAATCCTTCGATCCGGACTTCTTCTTTTTCCAATGCAGATTCAGAAACTGGTTCTACCTCAACTGGCAGATTTTTCAGTACTGGTTCTACTTCTTCAGACACCGATACCTTTTCAGGGACGGAAGGTTCTTCAAAGTTTATGATGGTTACGGCTACTTCAGCTTCTTGTGCACCGAAACCTAGAAATCCTTTTCTCCCTTGATTGATCACTTCGACTTCGACTTCGTCACGCGTAACACCAAGTGTTGCTAGTGCTGACGAAATTGCCAATTCAACCGTGGTTCCCCTTCGCGTCATCCTTGTCATTTCCGTTTTCCTCCCACTTTTACAAGTTCCACTTCTTTTTTCTTAAATGGTTTGTAAATGAAGATATTTTGGATAATTGAAATGATATTACCGATTACCCAGTACAGTGAAAGTGCTGCCGGCAGGAATGAACCGAAGATCATAATCATGAACGGCATGATATACATCATTACTTTCATCTGCGGGTTGTCCATTGCTGGACCCGTACGTAAAACGATGAACTGCATAGCTCCTGCTAAAATGGCTAGCGTTATACTCGGTGCAGCCAGCTCGAACCAAAGGAAATTTCCGATATCGTAAGTAACATTCATTCGGCTAATAGCATGGTAAAAGCCAAAAAGAATAGGCATTTGGATTATAACCGGTAAACAGCCTGCCGCCGGGTTGATTTTCCGCTCCGACATGATTTTCTGCATTTCTTCACGATACTTTTGTTGTGTTACCGCATCTTTTGATTTGTATTTCTCTTTGAGTGCCTTCAATTCAGGCTGGATTTCTTGCATACGTTTTGAACTTTGCGTCTGCTTGATCATTAATGGAAGCAAGACAAGTCGAATGATAATTGTAACTGCAACAATTCCGTACCCATATGTCCCCAGTATATCTTTGAATGTCGTTATAAGTGATACTAACGGCCAGACAACAAATTTGTTCCAAAATCCTTCACTGTCCTCGTAAATTGGTTGTTGGAACTCCGAACATCCCGCAAGAAATACCGACAATGCTGTCAGTATGAGGATTAACGCTAACTTTTTTTTCAAATCAGTTCCCCCAAATCTTCTCTTATTCAATTAGAAGGCCTATTGGCCAATGATCCCAGTTTATCATGTTCGTTTGTATCCTTCTACCTCTTCTTTAAGAGACGAGAAATGCGCAGTACATGCTGCAAACTTTTCTTTGTTTCATGAAAATCAAGTGTCGCTGCCTGATGCCTGGCGATGATGACATAATCCATATCGCTGCGCACTTCATCTTTCATTTCCAGGAAGGATTGTCGCAAATACCGTTTAATCCTATTTCGCACCACAGCATTGCCTACCTTTTTGCTGACAGACAAGCCAATCCTAAATTCCGGTTGGTCTTCCTTCCTATAGGAATACACAACAAATTGTCGATTTGCAAACGACTTCCCTTTTTTGAATACTTCTTGGAATTCCTCGTTTTTCTTTATCCGTTGACGTTTGTTCATATCATACACCTGCTCCGTCATCTATGATTATACTTCTTCATTATAAACAAGAAAAAAGACCACTGAAATGTCAGTGGCCTTATGCTGATAGCACTTTTCTTCCTTTGCGACGACGAGCTGCAAGAATTCTGCGTCCGCTTTTCGTGCTCATTCTCTCACGGAAGCCGTGAACTTTACTGCGTTTACGTTTATTTGGTTGGTAAGTACGTTTCATCTTTTAAGACACCTCCTGCATTGATTGTCCTTTTATTGCTGTGACAGTCTTGAATAGTATATCGGTCTTTCATAGTAAAAGTCAACCTTTTTTAATCCAACGGTCATTCAGCTTATTTGAATTCGTTGATTCCATCACTCAGAAGTTATCCACGGTTTCCCCGATTTTTTTCGAACACCAATGTGGACATCCGTTTAGAGTATTTTTTTATGCACATCGCTTATCGACATCTTTTTCACATACTAATGCCTGTGGATAAAGGTTTCATCCACATCTGCCGGCATTGTGGATAAGGTTCCGGAGTCCTTGTAATTCATGACATTCCCTGTTACAATGAGATGAATTTGTTGTGCACATAATTTTATAGCAATATTTTTATCCACAGTTGTTAATACAATGTGGATAATTTTTTCAACACTTTTGAATAATTGTTATCCACACGGAGAGAAAGTGTGTATAATACATATCTTCGGGTTTTTTATTTTCATCGTAAAGGAGGCACACGTTTGGAACATTTAGAAGAATTATGGATCGAAGTTTTGTCGAAAGTTGAGCAGAAGATTTCAAGACCTAGTTTTGAAACTTGGCTAAAGGCGACAAAATTGATGTCCTATGGCGAAGAGACGGTTACAATCGCCGCACCGAATTCGTTTGCGAAAGATTGGCTAGAAAATCACTATATACATCTCATTACTGGAATCCTTTCTGAACTGACAGGAGAAGACCGGATCATTCAGTTTGTTGTTCCTAAAAACATGGAAGAAAATGATTTCATGCTACCAAAACCGACTGTTAAAACGGTAGAAAAAGTACCATTGACATCGGCTCCAGGCATGCTCAATTTAAAATATACTTTTGATACATTCGTCATTGGATCTGGCAACCGTTTTGCCCATGCAGCATCGCTTGCCGTAGCCGAAGCGCCTGCAAAAGCCTATAATCCGCTGTTTATCTATGGAGGCGTGGGTCTGGGAAAGACACATTTAATGCACGCGATCGGACATTATGTGCTCGAACAGAACCCGTCGGCAAAAGTTATGTATCTGTCGTCTGAAAAATTTACAAATGAATTCATCAACTCAATCCGAGATAATAAAGCCGTCGAGTTCCGTAATCGATATCGGAATGTGGACGTGCTCCTAATAGATGATATTCAATTCCTTGCGGGAAAAGAACAAACGCAAGAAGAATTTTTCCATACGTTTAATACACTTCACGAGGAATCAAAACAAATTGTCATTTCGAGTGACCGGCCTCCAAAAGAGATTCCAACCCTTGAAGACAGGCTGAGATCCCGCTTTGAATGGGGTCTTATTACTGACATAGCACCTCCCGACCTAGAAACAAGAATTGCAATCTTGCGTAAAAAGGCAAAAGCCGACGGACTTTTTGATATTCCAAATGAGGTTATGTTGTATATCGCCAATCAGATTGATTCAAATATACGTGAACTAGAAGGCGCCCTTATACGGGTTGTTGCTTATTCATCACTCGTCAATTCGGATATCAATACAGATCTTGCCGCGGAAGCATTGAAAGATATCATTCCGAATTCACGACCGCGCACCGTTACAATTCTTGACATTCAAAAAGCTGTAGGAGAGCACTTTGACATACGTCTAGAAGATTTTACTGCGAAGAAAAGAACAAGAGCAATTGCTTTTCCTCGACAAATTGCCATGTTTCTATCCAGAGAGCTCACAGACTTCTCATTACCTAAAATCGGATCTGAATTCGGCGGTCGAGATCATTCGACCGTTATTCATGCGCATGAGAAAATCAGAACGCTGTTAAAAGATGAACAAGCCCTTCAGCAAGATATCCAAGATATTCGTAATGTCCTTGGCAGAGGGTGACCTGTGTATAACATATAATAAGGGGTGCACACCTGCAAACAGGTTATGCACATGTGGAAAACGTTAGCTGGTCGAGTGAAAATAGACTTACCCACATATCCACAGCCCCTACTACTATTACTACTAATTTATTAATCATTAATAATATATATATAAGTGAGGGTACAGAATGAAATTTGAAATTATGAGAGACAAGCTGCTTGATGGATTAAGCGATGTAATGAAAGCGATCAGTCAAAAAGTTGCAATTCCAATTTTGACTGGAATCAAGATCGAAGTGGATGAAAAAGGAATGACGTTAACAGGAAGTGATTCCGATATAACAATTTGCACATTTATACCAGCTGAAGATAATGGTGAACAGATTATTCATGTCACGGAGAAAGGCAGTATCGTACTGCAAGCGAAGGTTTTTAGCGAAATTGTTCGAAAACTGCCGACTAATGACGTAACAATTGAAGTTGCAAATGGACTCCAAACACATATTCAATCAGGAAAATCCGAATTTCATTTAATCGGATTAGACCCTGAGGATTATCCTGTATTACCGGATGTGAAAGATGAATATCTATTTTCATTACCCGCAGATTTGATGAAGTCTATCATCCGAGAAACCGTCTTTGCAGTATCTCAACAGGAAACAAGGCCGATACTGACAGGTGTTAAGTGGGAAGCAAAAGATGGAGGACTTGCCTGTGTAGCTACTGATAGCCACAGATTGGCAAGAAGGCTGACTGTACCGGAAGAAATGCCAGAGGTTCCATTCAGTGTAGTCATTCCTGGTAAAAGTCTTCAGGAATTGAACAAAATCCTGCCTGATAGCGGGGAACTTGTGGATATTGTTATTGCGGATCAACAAGTATTATTCAAAACGCGTGGCGTTTTATTCTATTCACGTTTACTGGAGGGCAATTACCCAGATACTTCCCGTCTTATTCCGCTTGAATATAAAACGTCGGTTACCGTAAATGGGCGCCTTCTTCTTCAAGCAATTGATAGAGCTTCACTTCTGGCACGTGAAGAACGAAATAACATTGTTCGTTTCTCGGCAGATGAAGGAAATGTCATTGAAATCTCTTCGAATTCACCAGAAGTAGGTAAAGTAGAAGAATTGGTAGAAGCAATTGGCGTGACGGGTGAGGGTTTGAATATCTCTTTCAGTGCCAAATATATGATGGACGCATTGAAGGCAATTGATGGACAGGACATAACGATTCAATTTACTGGAGCAATGCGGCCGTTCATCCTGAAATCAGTCGATGATGACTCGATATTGCAACTTATTCTCCCTGTACGGACATACTGAATTTCGAAGGATAGTCACTTATTTGACTATCCTTTTTACTTACTGCTGAAAGTCAGCTAAAATAGAAAGACAGACTAACTTGCGAAAGGTTGAGACCATATGGAAAATCTAACGATTGATACAGAGTTCATAACTCTTGGACAACTATTGAAAATGGCAAATGTAATTAGTTCAGGCGGTATGGCTAAATGGTTCCTTGATGAACACATCGTCTATGTTAATGGCGAGGAGGAACAACGACGAGGTAAAAAACTTCGCGATGGTGATATTATCAAAATTCAAGATATCGGCACATACAAAGTAATCGGACTACCAGACGGTCAAACGGATGTATATTGAACGGCTTGCGTTAACCGATTACCGGAACTATGAATCACTCGACCTTTCATTTTCCCCGCAAATTAATGTGTTGATTGGTGAAAATGCTCAGGGTAAAACAAACATCATGGAAGCCATCTATGTACTTTCCATGGCAAAATCGCATAGAACTTCAATTGATCGTGAATTGATACGCTGGGACCAAGATTATGGTAAAATAGAAGGGGACATACAACGTAAATATGGACGACTGCCATTAGAACTGATCATTTCAAAAAAAGGCAAGAAAGCACGTGTCAATCATCTAGAACAGAAACGTCTTAGCCTGTACGTCGGTCAATTGAATGTCGTCATGTTTGCTCCTGAAGATTTGAATCTCGTAAAAGGTAGCCCCCAGGTGAGAAGGCGTTTTCTGGATATGGAAATCGGCCAAATTTCACCTGTCTATTTACATGACCTTTTAACATTTCAAAAAGTACTTAAACAACGCAATGCTATTTTAAAAGACAATCGTGGGAAATTGGATTTCAACGATGTCATGTTTGATATTTATACAGAGCAGTATATTCAAGTAGCTGTCCAAATTATTCGCAAACGATTTTATTTCATGGAACTTTTACAAAAGTGGGCGGATCCAATCCATAAAGGTATTTCCCGCGGACTCGAAACCCTTCAAGTTTCATATGGGACATTAAAAGAGCTCGATTCCGGACAGACTGCAGAACAGATGGAGTCGATACTGGGTCAACGCTTACTTGAAGTGAGACGACGTGAGTTAGAACGTGGCATGACGTTGATTGGACCGCATAGGGATGACCTCCACTTTTACGTCAACGGTTACGATATCCAAACGTATGGATCGCAGGGACAGCAGCGAACAACGGCGCTGTCCCTTAAACTTGCGGAAATAGAACTTGTAAAGCAAGAAGTTGGAGAAGCACCTGTCCTCCTTTTAGATGATGTCTTATCTGAACTTGACGATTACCGGCAATCTCATCTCCTGAACACGATTCAAGGAGAAGTGCAGACAATCGTCACGACGACGAACATAGCAGGGATTGACCATGAAACCATTCGTCAGGCAGACATATTTGAAGTTGCAGCAGGTGAAGTTACGAAGAAAGAAACTTGACGATTAAAGTCATTTAGTTTTACAAGGCCAGGCAATAGTGGTGTTAGACGTTCGGAAAGGGAAGGTGAACAGTTTGGCAATGGAAGAGAAAGATATGCAGATGGCATATGATGAGAATCAAATCCAGGTCTTAGAAGGACTGGAAGCTGTCCGCAAACGTCCAGGTATGTATATCGGGACAACAAGTTCTAGAGGACTTCATCATCTTGTGTGGGAAATTGTCGATAATAGTATTGACGAAGCACTTGCAGGTTACTGTGACCATATCGAAGTGACAATTGAAAAGGATGATTGGATCCGTGTCGACGATAATGGTCGGGGGATTCCAGTAGGTACACAGGAATCGACTGGAAGACCAGCAGTTGAAGTCATTATGACGGTACTTCACGCCGGTGGTAAATTCGGCGGCGGCGGTTATAAAGTTTCCGGCGGTTTACACGGAGTCGGTGCATCAGTTGTGAATGCGTTGTCAGAGACGACAGAAGTATTTGTCAGACGTGACGGAGAAGTTCACTACATCGAGTTTGAACGCGGAGCCGTGTCAAAAGAGCTGAGTGTCATCGGTAAAACCGAGGAAACCGGTACAAGAATCCGCTTCAAGGCAGACCCGGAAATTTTTACAGAAACAACGACTTATGAGTATGAAATTTTAGCGAACCGGCTTCGTGAACTTGCTTACCTCAACCGTGGTTTACGGATTACGATTAGTGACGAGCGCGAAGAAGAAGCACGAAGTGACATTTATTACTACGAGGGCGGCATCAAGTCGTATGTCGAGCACTTGAATAAAAATAAAGAACCTATCCATGATGAACCAATTTACATTGAAGGTGAAAAAGACGGAATTTCAATTGAAATCGCAATGCAATACAATAGCGGCTATGCAGAAAATCTGTTTTCATTCGCCAATAATATCAATACCTACGAAGGCGGTACCCACGAATCAGGTTTTAAGACAGCACTGACGCGTGTCATTAATGATTATTCCCGGAAAAATGGCGTGCTGAAAGAGGCTGACCCGAATTTATCTGGTGATGACGTACGTGAAGGACTGACGGCCATCATTTCGATAAAACACCCGGATCCCCAGTTTGAGGGTCAGACAAAAACGAAACTCGGTAACTCCGAGGTAAGTACAATCACCAACTCACTTTTCTCAGAAGGTTTCCAACGATTCCTGCTTGAAAACCCAACAACATCGCGTCAAATCATCGACAAGAGCCTTATGGCGGCACGCGCACGTCTTGCTGCAAAAAATGCACGTGAGTTTACGCGCCGGAAATCGGCACTTGAAGTGTCGAGTCTTCCAGGGAAATTGGCAGACTGCTCTTCACGTGATCCTGCTATAAGTGAACTGTATATTGTTGAAGGTGACTCGGCGGGCGGTTCAGCTAAAATGGGACGTGACCGTCACTTCCAGGCGATTCTTCCGCTTCGAGGTAAGATTTTGAACGTCGAAAAAGCTCGTCTTGACCGTATTTTAGGCAACTTGGAAATCCGTGCAATGATTACGGCGCTCGGTACAGGCATCGGCGAAGAATTCGATCTTTCAAAAGCACGCTATCATAAACTTGTCATTATGACCGATGCGGATGTCGACGGTGCCCATATTCGTACGCTTCTTTTGACCTTCTTCTTCCGATTCATGCGGCCGCTCATCGAAGCAGGGTATGTCTATATTGCCCAGCCTCCGCTTTACCGCGTGAAACAAGGGAAGAGTGAGGAGTATTGCTATACTGAGGAAGAACTCCAAGAAATTATTGGCCGTATCTCACCAGTACCAAAACCGGTTATCACTCGCTACAAAGGACTTGGAGAAATGGATGCAACGCAATTATGGGATACAACAATGGATCCCGATCAACGCACATTGCTCCAAGTTCATCTAGAAGATGCATTTGATGCGGATTCAACTTTCCAACAGCTAATGGGAGATGAAGTCGAACCGCGTCGTAAATTCATCGAAGAAAATGCAATGTATGTGCAAAATATAGATACCTGATTAGTTAGTTGAATCGAAAGACAGATAGAACCAGCTAATTGAACTATTTTTTAAAGGGTTTTTGAGTTGAAAGGAGTCTAACAACATGGCAGATATGCCTCAACGTGGTGTCAAGGGGATTAACATTAGTACAGAAATGAAGGACTCATTTCTCGATTATGCAATGAGTGTCATCGTTTCACGTGCGCTCCCCGATGTAAGGGACGGTTTAAAGCCGGTTCACCGCCGTATTCTGTATGCAATGCAGGATCTCGGAAATACCGCCGATAAACCGCATAAGAAATCCGCACGTATTGTTGGAGACGTTATTGGTAAGTATCACCCACACGGTGATAGCGCTGTATACGACACGATGGTACGAATGGCGCAGGATTTCAACTACCGTTACATGCTTGTCGATGGTCATGGGAACTTTGGTTCTGTTGACGGCGACGGCGCGGCTGCGATGCGGTATACAGAATCGCGTATGTCGCGTATTGCGATGGAACTTCTTCGAGACATTAACAAAGATACTGTTGATTATCAGAATAACTACGATGAACAGGAAAGAGAACCGGTTGTACTTCCAAGTAGATATCCGAATCTGCTCGTTAACGGAACGACCGGAATTGCGGTCGGTATGGCAACAAACATACCGCCGCATCATCTGGGGGAAACGATTGACGCTGTTCTTGCGTTAGCGGATAATTCCGCTATTACAACGGAAGAACTGATGGAAATTATTCCAGGCCCGGATTTTCCGACTGGCGGGATTATTCTCGGCCGTAGCGGAATCAGAAGGGCTTATGAAACCGGTCGGGGTTCAGTAATCATCCGAGGCAAAGTTGAAATTGAACAGCAATCGAACGGCAAGGAAACAATTCTTGTACATGAGCTGCCATTCCAGGTAAACAAGGCCCGGCTTATTGAAAAAATTGCCGAGCTGGTTCGTGATAAGAAGATTGATGGGATTACCGACTTGCGCGATGAATCAGATCGTACGGGAATGCGGATTGTCATGGAAGTACGACGTGATGCGAATGCTAATGTACTGTTAAATAATTTGTATAAACAGACGGCACTTCAATCTAGTTTTGGTGTCAATATGCTTGCACTCGTCGATGGTCAACCGAAAATTCTTGCATTAAAGGAAATTTTATACCATTACCTAGAACACCAAAAAGTTGTTATTCGCAGACGTACTATATATGATCTGAAAAAAGCGGAAGATCGCGCACATATTTTGGAAGGACTGCGCATAGCACTTGATAATATTGATAGAATAATTACCCTTATCCGTGGATCTAAAACAACAGATGAAGCAAAAAACGGGTTAATGGAACAATTCGATCTATCTGATCGTCAAGCACAGGCCATTCTTGATATGCGTCTTCAACGTTTGACAGGACTTGAGCGGGACAAAATTGAAAGTGAATACGAAGCACTGCAGCTCCTAATGTCAGAACTTCGTGCAATTCTTGCTGACGAGTCAAAGCTGCTTGAAATTATTCGTGAAGAATTACTCGAAGTGAAAACCCGTTTTGAAGACAAACGCAGAACGGAAATTACGCTGGGCGGGGCTGAAATGATCGAGGACGAAGATCTTATTCCAATCGAGAACTCAGTATTAACCCTTACACATAATGGGTATATTAAACGTTTGCCTGCTAATACGTACCGAAGCCAACGCCGTGGAGGACGCGGAATTCAGGGAATGGGTACGAATGACGATGACTTTGTTGAACATCTGTTGAATACGTCGACGCATGACACCATCTTATTCTTCACAAGCAGAGGTCGGGTATTCCGCACGAAAGGCTATCAAGTGCCTGAATTTAGCCGGACTGCAAAAGGATTACCTATCATTAACCTGTTAGGTGTCGATAAAGACGAAAAAGTAACAGCTATGATTCCTGTAGATGTATTCGAGGGTGATAAATACTTATTCTTCTCAACGCGTAGCGGGATTGTTAAACGGACACCTGTTTCTGAGTTTGCCAATATACGCTCAAATGGATTAATCGCACTTACCCTTCGAGGCGATGATGAACTCATTGGTGTCAAAATGACCAAAGGCGATGAAAACATTTCCATTGGTACAAAGGATGGTATGTTAATCAAGTTCAACGAGACAGACATTCGCTCCATGGGGCGGATAGCGGGCGGAGTCCGTGGTATCCGTCTACGGGAAGGCGATATTGTAATTGGTATGGATACGGTGAATGAAGGCGATGAAATCTTAGTCGTCACAGAAAAAGGGTTCGGAAAACGAACACCTGAAGAAGAGTATCGCATTCAAACTCGTGGCGGTTATGGGCTGAAGACATTAAATGTAACAGAACGCAATGGCCTTCTCGTCGCAATGAAAACTGTAGATGGTACCGAAGATCTAATGCTGATCACTATACATGGCATCCTGATCCGTATGGACATTGAGGACATTTCAGTTATTGGGCGCAGCACGCAAGGAGTGCGTTTAATCCGCCTAGGAGAAGACGAACTTGTCGCGACTGTTGCTAAAGTTGTGAAAGAAGAAGAGGAAGAAGAGGAAGAACTCGACAACGAAAATGTTGAAGAAAGTAAAACTCCTTCTGAAAATAATGAAGACAAAGCACCGTCTGCTATCGAGTTGGACAGCGAAGATACAGATTCTTGAGCAAAGAGGTTATTGAAATGGTCAACACGGCCGTTTCAATAACCTCTTTTTATTTTCATCGTCTATTTCAAATATTTGGAGTATAATAGAAAGAACTATGAGGTGAAAGTGGGTACCATCAATGATCGAAACCTATGTAAAAACAAGCGACCTGCGTCCAGGCATAATTACTAGTGAAGATATATTTGTAAATACAATCTATCCTATTCTTAGAAAGGATACGGAGCTTTTCCCAGAGCATATCAAAGTGTTGAATGCATTTGGGATAAAAAAGGTCAAAATTCAAGAGCGACTTGTTGTTAAAAGAGAAGATGTACATGACGATGATAAAGGTTCCGTGGATCCGGACGATGTGCTTGCAAAAATACCTATGAAACAAGCAAGTTTGCAAACACGATACAGCAACGCAGTTACTGACTATAAAAAAGAGTTTCTTGGATGGCGTGCAGGCGTACGTCCAGATATAGCAAAAATCCGTTCAATAGTGATTCCTCTATTAGAGACGTTCATTGAACAGAAAAGAATGTTAACGCTGTTACACGACTTTGCAAACGCAAAGGACTACACATACCATCATTCAATTGCTGTCGGAATATTGGCATCTGGCATCGGCGGGCAAATGGGATTACCAAAAGGACAAACTTTGCAACTTGGTCTCGCCGGTGTACTTGCTGATTGTGGGATGGCTAAAATTGAGGCATCAATTACGGAAAAGGCAGCCTTTCTCACAAAGGATGAGTTCAAGGAAGTAAAACAGCACACACTGTACAGTTACCAAATGATCCAAGATACCTCGCTTTTGCGTCAAGAAATGAAGCTAGCTATCTTCCAACATCACGAACGTCTTGATGGAAGCGGATATCCGCGTGGAGAAAAAATGAATCAAATTTCCATGTTCTCGCAAATTCTAGCAGTTGCAGATGTATTTCATGCGATGACATCCGAAAGAGTACATCGTTCAAAAGAGTCTCCATTCAAAGTAATAGAGATGATAAAGGAAGAAGAGTTTGGAAAGTTTGATATCAAAGTCGTCCAAGCATTGCTTGATCTTGTGGGCAACATTTCTATTGGAACAAAGGTGCTCCTGACGAATGGTGAAGTTGGAGAAGTTATATTTGTTCACCGTGATGCAAGGTTACGCCCAATGGTAAAGAGAAGTACGGATGGTTCCATTTTGGATCTTACGACGAATCGTCATCTTGCTATAGAAAGGGTATTGGAATAGAAGAATAAACGTACATCTTTGCAATAAATAGTGTCAAACAGGCTCAGGGCGGCATATCTTGGTGATGTTGAGAAAGAAATGAAAAGTATTTTAAAATAAGACTTGCATTTTAAAAGATAGACTGGTATATTTAAAAAGTTGCTTTTGCGACATAGTGAAAACAACGAAAAAAAGAAATTGAAATTAGTTGTTGACACGGAAAGCATAACT
>DYWT01000133.1 GCA_020742515.1 Sporosarcina psychrophila | reverse complement strand
TGTGTCAATCCAACGTTCGCGATAATTGCACTGAACCCTGCGAAAATGAAGACATAAGTCTTATATGAATTACGCGGGAAAACATGTTCAAAATACTGTGCACATGCTGAAACAAGACCAATCGACGTCGTCAGACAAGCGAAAATAATCGTCATCGCGAGAATCATTGTTCCGTATGGACCGTATAAAACAGTCGATGCAAGTGCGAGAACTGCGCCTCCATTGTCCTGTAAACCAATAACGTCGACGCTTGTCGCTCCGATGTAACCAAGTGAAACGTAAACAAGTGCAAGCCCGGTAGCCGCGACCAGTCCAGCAAAAACCATTGCTTTCATGACAGCACGGCTTTCTGTTACACCTTCTGCTTTTAGCGCATTAATAACAACGATGCCGAATACAAGTGCCGCAATGACATCCATCGTCAAATACCCTTCAACAAAGCTGCGGAAAAACGGTTGCGCCGCAAACTCGTCTTGTGCTTGTCCGATATCTCCTATCGGCGACACAATACTCTTCACAGCGAGTGCCCCAATAACAAGGAATAAGACAGGTGTCAACACTTTACCTATTCGATCGACAAGTTTCGCAGGATTTAGAGCAAGCACCACCGTGATGATAAAGAAGACAATCGTGAACAACGCAAGAGGCCAGTTTGAGCCGGATATGCTATCAGGCAGAAACGGAATCACACCGATTTCATATGAAACGGTAGCTGTTCGTGGAATGCCGAAGAATGGACCAATTGCCATATAAACAATCATTGTAAAAGCAATTCCAAAATAAGGATTGACACGACTTGCAATGGTTTCCAAGCCGCCTCCTGCATTGGCAATGGCGAGAACAGCAATTAGAGGTAATCCGACTCCCGTGATTAGGAACCCAATCATAGCGATGAAAAGCTCATCTCCAGCCATTTGTCCGAGAAGCGGAGGGAAGATAATATTACCCGCGCCAAGGAACAATGCAAAGAGCATAAGCCCAATGATAAAATTTTTCTGTAAAGACAAGTAAACTGCAACTCCTTGAGAGAATGATATTACGTAACGTGCCACTATTCATTATAACCGAAAAAAGGAGCAATCGTCTAATAAATTCGATAGTTCTATGGATATAGAGAGGATTAACGAATATTATGAATGAAAGTAGTTCAAACTGTCTATTAATCTACAAGAACCATGCTATAATCTTTATAATAGTTTCTTTTTCGACAAACTATGTATCCATTTCCATTTTTAGAAAACTGCTTTGTAATATAGACGTGAATAGTAGGAGGATGAAGTAGTGAAAACAATTCGAGCAAAAATATGGGCAGGCTTCGGAGTGGTCGTGATTCTTGCAACGTTGCTGGGTCTGAATGGAGCCACAGGAATCAAGGGTCTTGTTGAAACATCAAATGACATCAGTAATGAGCAATTACCGATGCTTATTACTGATTCAAGGCTAGCTTTCAATATAGCGGAGCGGGTAGCTATGTCAAGGGGTTATATCATGTATGGGGATAATAAATATATCGAAGAGTTCAACCGATTAACGGAAGTAAGTGTGACCCTTCAGGATGAACTTGAACAGAATACTAACTCGGAGGAAGTAAGGGGGTTAATCGCCAATAGTATCGAATGGCGAGAAACGTTGACGAATCAGGTTTTTCCAGCTGTCAAAGCTGGGAAACAAGAGGAAGCTGAGCGTCTTGACCATGAAATTGCAGAGCCGCTTGCAAATGAATTGATGGAAGGGTTCGATGCCCTTGCGATATCAAGACAAGATAGAATCATGAGTGATGGAACTAAGAATGTGGAAAAAGGTAAAAAAATACAACAGGTAAACTTCGCCATAATGATTGTAGTTATTTTACTAGCCATCCTAATTAGTTTTTATATGGCACGAAGCATTTCTAGACCGGTCATAGCGGTTTCCCGCAGAATGGAACGGATGTCAGAAGGGGTTTTGAACGATCCTCCTCTTGTAACAAAACTGAAAGACGAAGTTGGACAACAAATCAATTCTATTAATAAAATGAGAGAAGAAATGCAGCGTATTTTAGCTGATACCTTAACGATTTCACGTCAAGTGAATAATAGAAGTACAAATTTATCCGATACGTCAGAGATTGTAAGTGACTCCACAAATCAAATCGCAGCAACGATGGAGCAACTCGCTGCTGGATCTGAAGCACAGGCGAATACTGCTTCGAATATGGCGGAAATGGTCGGTACTTTTTTTGAGGAAGTTCAACATGCAAACGAAGCCGGTGGACAAGTTGTAGAATCTTCACGAGCAATTTTACAGCGGACAGTGAGTGGAAACGAAATGATGGATAGTTCCGTTCACCAGATGAATGAAATTTATGGAGTAGTCACTGAGTCCGTTGAAACAATTAAACAGCTGGATAATCAGACGAAGGAGATTTCGTCACTCGTAACGGTCATTAGTGAAATTGCTGCACAAACGAACCTGCTTGCGCTTAATGCGGCAATTGAAGCAGCACGAGCAGGTGAGCATGGAAAAGGCTTCGCTGTCGTTGCAGATGAAGTGAAAAAGCTTGCGGAACAGGTTGCGAATTCTGTTAGTGAAATTACAACAATTGTCAACGCTGTTCAAGCAGGATCTTCACATGCAGTAAAAGCTCTTGAAAGCGGCTATCAAAGTGTTACTGATGGAAAGCAGAAAGTGCTTGATACAGGCGTTGTCTTTGAAGAAATTTCAAAACTTGCTTCCGAAATGAATAAATTGACGGCTGAAATGTCTGAAGATCTAGATCATCTTGAGGAAATCGGCGGCAAATTGACAAGTGGTGTGACTGAAGTCGCTTCAATCGCCGAGCAGTCTGCGGCAGGAGTTCAACAAACGACAGCATCTGCCGAACAGACGTCTTTCCAAGTCGAAGCGATGAGAGAAGCTGCCAGTGAGCTATCAACACTTTCTGAAGCATTGGAAACATCTGTGAATCGGTTTGCAATCGAAGAAAACCGGGACTTGAGCTAAAAAAGGCAATAAGATTCAGTCTTATATACGTTGAACAAATGAGTACAGCGTAGGCGCCTTACAAGGGGCAGCCGAAGACATAAGACTAGCGGCGAAGCTGCTTGGCTTATGGCGGGAGGCATCCCCTAGCGCCGCAGTGGGTTCAATGGGATTCTTTATTTCAACATATATAGTAAGACAGTT
>DYWT01000132.1 GCA_020742515.1 Sporosarcina psychrophila | reverse complement strand
CACCTCTGCCTACATAAATCCCTTCCCGGTTATTTACTTCATACTTTTCACCATCCAGTACGAGGTATCCATTTTCACCAATATTAATGACTCCTAATTCTCTTCTTTCCAGGAAATAAGAGGCTGCCAGTTCTTTTCCGGCATCTAATGTAAGCGCTTTATCTTTTGGCATAGCTCCCCCATAAATAATGCGATCTACATGGCTATAAGTGAGAAGAACTTCGTCTTCCACAAAAATAGATTCCATCAAAAATTGTTCGCGCAATTTCTCAGTTGTATAACTTTTTACGTCCTCCGGATGATGTGCATACAATGTTTTCATAATTTATTACACTCCATTCATGATTTTTATTACTGTAAGTATTTTTATCCCCATCAACCGTTCCACATTGTGGGATGGGGTTCCATAATAATGATAACATGAGGTTAAATTTTTCACAACAGTAAATTTTAAGACTATTTACAAATCTATTAGGGTGCTATACCATTATTTATACATTCAAATACTTGAACCTTATGTGGAGGAGTTATCTTGTCAAATGTTCAATCAGTAGAAAGAGCATTAACTTTATTAAATGTCATCTCAGAGTACCCCGATGGTATTCAAATTGCTCGTTTAGCAGAACAAGTCAATCTTTCAAAAAGTACGATTCATCGACTGCTATCGACGCTTTATAATATGAATTATGTAGTAAAAGTACCTGAGACCGATAAATATAAACTTGGTTATCAAGTTGTTTATTTATCCCGAAATGTCTTAAAAAGTGACAGCGTGAAGCGCATTGCCCAACCCTATCTTGAAGAACTTTCAAGCGATGTAAATGAAACAATTCATTTATGCATTGAGGATATTGGCGAGGTTTTATATATCGATAAAATCGAAAGCAATCAAACTATCCGGATGTTTTCACGTGTCGGTAATAGGGCTCCAATGTATTGTACTGGGGTAGGGAAAATCTTACTATCAGGATTGCAATCCGAAGAATTTGATGAGGTTATACGTAATACAGACTTTATCGCGAAAACCGCGAAAACAATTATCACAAAGGAAACACTAATAGAAGAAGTTGAAAAGGTCACATTGCAAGGATATGCCTTAGACAATATTGAAAATGAAGAAGGTATACGTTGTATTGCGGCCCCTATTAAAGATTATCAAGGAAATATAATTGCTAGTTTTAGCATTTCGGGTCCTAGTAATCGAATTACTATGGAACGTGTTCACGATGAGCTTATTTCAAAAATCAAGAAAACTTCATTAGCTATTTCACAACAACTGGGTTTTACAAATATATAAATGTTTATATTTATTTTCACAATAAAAAACCAGCTATAGATGTTGAACAAATGAATATGGCGTATGCGCTTTACAAGGGCTTTTGAGAGGCAACTGAAAAAGTCCTAATACTTAGGAGGGATTGAGCTGTATACCTTCTTGTTCTTTTCGCTCCGGCTACCACGGAGTCGTGCCTTCGCTGGATGATCTAGTTGAAAAAGCTCATTTCATTAGCTGTGATGAAATCTACAACCTGGCGTGCGTCTTTCTGGAATATAATTAGTATCAACTAGTAATAACATTATAAAATCGGCATATACATCTCAAAATTACATTTCTCTCGATAATGAACACCCTAGCGCAGGCGCGGAAAAGGGGTCGCCGAAGCCGTCAGACTGGATGCAAAGCGATAATTCAGGCTTATGGCGGAAGGCATCCCCAAAGCGCCAGCGTTCTACAATCCACGCCCGAATAACAACTCTCTCATTATTGAGAGCCCCAGCAAATTCAATGGGTTTCTGTATTTCCACCTATATGTATTCTATTTTTATAAAACAAAGTATAAAAAACTCAGCTCAAAATAAATGAGCTAAGTTTTCTTAGTTTCAATAATCGAACCATGCAACGAACTTACATCTGTTTCAACAAATTCGCCATCTCAATTGCAGCATTCCCTGCATCCCATCCTTTATTGCCTGCTTTCGTTCCAGCGCGTTCGATTGCTTGCTCAATTGTATCTGTCGTCAGGACACCGAAGATGACCGGAATGCCTTCTTGCAGATTGATGGCTGCAACGCCTTTTGCTACTTCATTGCACACATAATCGAAGTGCGGTGTTGCACCGCGGATGACAGTGCCTAGTGTAATGACAGCATCATACTTACCGGAAGCCGCCATTTTCTTCGCGATTAGTGGAATTTCATAAGCACCTGGTACCCATGCAACCGCAACATCACTGTCGGCAACTCCATGGCGACGCAAAGCATCTTCCGCTCCGCCTAGTAATTTACCTGTGATGAATTCATTAAACCTTGCAACCACAATTCCAACTTTAAGCCCTGTCCCAACTAAATGTCCTTCATAAATTGTGCTCATTATTATTCCCCCTCAATTATGCAATAAGTGTCCCATTTTATTTTTCTTTGTTTCCATATAAACTTTGTTCTCCACTTTAACAGGCATTTCGATTTGAATGCGCTCTGTTATTTCTAACCCGCGTCCCGCTAGTCCAGCAATTTTAAGCGGATTGTTTGTTAAAAGGTGAATAGAAGTTAGACCTAGATCCCGCAGTATTTGTGCACCAATACCGTAATCTCGAAGGTCATCTGCGAATCCTAATTTCTCATTGGCTTCAACAGTGTCGAATCCTTCTTCCTGTAGCTTGTAGGCCTTCATTTTATTAACGAGACCAATGCCACGCCCTTCCTGACGCATATAGAGTAGGACGCCTCTACCGGCATTTTCAATCTGTGCAAGTGCAGCTTGAAGTTGCGGACCACAATCACATCGACATGAGCCAAAGACATCACCTGTCAAACATTCCGAATGAACGCGGACAAGGACATTTTCAGCGTCTTCGATATCGCCTTTTACCAGAGCAATATGTTCATGTCCTGTTTCTTTTTCAACGAAAGCGATCGCTTTGAAATCTCCAAAATCTGTTGGCAGATGAATATCTACAATACGCTCAACAAGTTTTTCATTGATTCGCCGATAAGAAATTAGTTCCTGAATTGTTAAGATAACAAGATTGAATCGATCAGCTATCTCTTTCAACTGTGGGCCTCTCGCCATCGTCCCATCGATATTCATTATTTCACATATGACGCCGACCGGTTCTGCTCCCGCAAGCTTTGCGAGATCTACAGCAGCTTCTGTATGACCTGAACGCTTTAAGACGCCGCCAGACTTCGCTATTAGCGGAAAAATATGTCCCGGTCTTCTAAAGTCTGTTGGACCTGCTCCATTCCCAAGCATCTTTAAAACTGTCTCCGACCGCTCAAATGCAGAGATTCCAGTATGGCAATCCGCGTGATCAATGCTAATCGTGAATGCCGTTCCGTGAGCATCACTGTTATTTTCTGTCATAAGTCCTAATTCAAGCTGTCGCGATTTCTCTTCATCTATCGGCACGCAAATCAATCCACGGCCTTCTGTCGCCATAAAGTTAATCATTTCAGGTGTAGCGAATTCGCCAAGTGCAACAAAGTCTCCTTCGTTTTCTCGGTCCTCGTCGTCAACGACAATAATCGCTTTTCCTCTTTTCAGCTCTTCGATTGCTTTTTCTACGGTAGAGTACATTTATTTTTCCCCCTTAACTGAGGAATCCATTGGCGACGAGGGCATCCATTGTTAAACCGCCAGTTGGATTCTCTTTGTTTGTAGTCAGTAGCCGTTCAATATATTTTGCGAGCATATCACATTCTACGTTCACTCGATCCCCGGCCCGTTTTCGGCCGATGATGGAGTCGTCTTGTGTAACTGGAATTAATGAGATGATAAAACCTTTACCCGTCACACCGAAGACGGTCAAAGAAGTTCCATCCACAGTAACTGAACCTTTTGGGATAAAATATTTCAATAATTCAGTTGCAATACTGATTTCCATATAGATTGCATTTTCTTTTTGTCTAACCGAAATGATTTCGCCAGTGCCATCAACATGCCCACTGACAATATGACCTCCAAAACGACCATTTGCCGCCATCGCACGCTCTAAGTTAACCGAACTTCCTGTACGCAATGCTTGAAGCGTTGTCGCTTTAACAGTTTCAGGCATGACATCAGCTATAAATTGATTGCTTGAGAAATCTGAAACCGTCAAACAGACACCATTTACCGCCAGACTATCGCCTTTTTTTACATCACTAAGCACTTTGTTACAACGGATTGATAGTTGCAATGAATTCGTCGCTGGCCTAACCGCTGAAACTGTTCCTATTTCTTCAATAATTCCAGTAAACAACTGCTGTCAATCCTCCTTTAGAAACCTGGCATGCAATCGGATATCAGCCCCGATTTGTCGCACATCTAAAAAACGAAGGGATTCGCCTTCTGCCATCAAGTTCCGAGTATCGTCCATGAACAAAGAAGCACCGTTGCCGATTAATTTCGGAGCCATATACAAATACAGTTCATCTGCGAGACCTTCATTGATGAAACTGGAATGAACTCTGCTACCGCCTTCAACGAACAACGTCATGATTTCTTTATCAGCAAGACGTTTTAAAACTTCGTTCAAAAAAGATACGTTTTCTGAAATCCTTTCAACTGAAACGAGAGGATGATCAAAAAAAGCAGTTTCCGATTCTGTTGAATCGAGTGTGAATATAATCGTTTCTGCAGCGCCATCTGTAACGACATTCGCTGTTTTTGGCGTCCTAAGATGCCGATCTAAAATAACTCGAATCGGGTTCTTTCCACCATGGGGCAAACGGGTGGTGAGGAAAGGGTTATCGTGAAGTACGGTTTGTACGCCGACCAAAATAGCATCATGGGTATGGCGGAGGTGATGGACATCGGTTCGCGATGCAGCCGAAGTTATCCATTTGCTGTCCCCGTTCTGCGTTGAAAGTCTACCGTCAAGAGTTGCGGCGGCTTTCAAGGTAACGTATGGTTTCCCGTATTTGATGAAATGAAAAAATGCTTGGTTTAACTGCTCTGCCTCTTCCTGTAAAATGCCGGTAATGACTTCAATTCCAGCATCCTTAAGAAGTCCAATTCCTGTTCCATTGACGGAAGGATTCGGATCGATAGACGCAACAAATACACGTTGAATTCCAGACGAAATAATGAGATCTGTACATGGAGGTGTTTTCCCAGTATGGGAACACGGTTCCAGTGTCACGTATAAATCCGCACCACTAGAAGCCGAACCTGCCATTGCCAGTGCATGCACTTCAGCATGAGGTGTCCCAGCTTTCAAGTGCGCACCAGTCCCTAAAACTTGGCCGTCTTTCACACAAACAGCACCGACAATTGGATTCGGCGAGGTTTGTCCTTGTGCGGTACGCGCCAGGTCGAGAGCAATTCTCATATAATGTTGAGGATTCATAAGCATTCCCCCTTTCGATAATGAAAGGGCAGAGCCTGCAAGCATAGCACGTATAGCCAAAACACTTCTCCCATCCAGACTGTAACTGTCGGTGCCGGAATTTCACCAGCTCCACCGCCTTCCAAACGAGGAAGGACGGGTCACGGACTGACGAGCTATGCTCGATCACCGCCGGTAAGGAATTTCACCTTGCCCCGAAGAGTTTGTTTATACGTGCCGCTTTAAAGTTATCATACTACTTCCAGTAAATCAAAAAAAGACTCAGCCCGATTGAACGGAACTGAGTCTACTATCTATATCAGATTAAACAATCCCATTGATTCCGCGTCGTAGCTCTGGGGCGCTCCCCTGTTTATACGCTTTCGCCTAGTACATATAAAGCAATCATCATTAATTGTTCAAGTCCTCAATTTTTGTGATACCCATATACTTCGGCACTACAAGACCGACTTTAACACCTTCCATATTAACACCAAGTTCTTCGAATTCACCTTCGAACTTATCGGCATATGTTTTAGCGGTCAACGGCAACCATGCTGCAAGAGATGCATCCGCGCTACCATCCGCTACCGCCGTCCATAGCGGACCACTTTCCACTTGCATCAAGGTCACTTTATGGCCCATATCCTCTAGAACGAGTTTCATAACATTATGACTTGCGATTTCACTATCCCATGCCACATAGACAAGTTTAATCTTGTCGCCATTTACTTTGTCCACACCAGCCGTCCATTGTGCAACTTTATCCGCATTGGCATCAATCCAGCTTTGCGCCGCCACTGCTTCTTTTTCGCCTTCTTGAATAGCCTTCATTACTTCACCCATGTCCGCTTCCGTCCACTTGAACTGGGAAAGAATTTGGTGTGCTTCTGGCAAGTCATCCGCTAACCCAAGCCTTCCAATTGTGCGAATTTGTTCTTCTCCCCCGTACAGCCCCTTCGGATCATCAAGGAAATTCAAATCAAACTTTGCAAATTTCCAATGCGGAGTCCATCCGATTACAACAATCGGCTGTTCTTTATCATAGGCTTTTTTCAAAGCCGCAGTCATCGTCGCACCCGTACCTGAAATAAGTTTATAGTCTTTCAACCCATATTCCTCAATCACCTTTTCTGTGGTGGTCATAATGGCTGCCCCCGGATCGATTCCTATAATCTGATAATCAAGCGATTCTCCGATTGATTTTTCTTTATCCGTTACGGCTTTTCCAGCATTGCTACCACAAGCCGTAAGAACGACCGCAAGCAAAACAATCGCTATAAGTCCACCTACTTTTTCTAGAAATCTCATGATGTTATTCCCCCTAGTTTTTCTTCCTATATATGTTGAATATATGAATAACAGCGTAGGCGCCTTTCAAAGGGTAACCGAAGTCATAAGCCAGGTGCGAAGCTGCCTGGCTTATGACGAAAAGCATCCTCATCCCCTTGCGCCGAAGCGGGTTCAATAAAGTTCTTTATTTCAACATCTGCAATTGCCATTCAATTGAATTTACAGCATACAATAAACCCGGAAAATCACTGCAAATTCCAGCGTTCTTCCGGGTTTATTGTCCTAGTGCCCGAGCTTAAATAGCACTGACATTCTATTATTTATTTTTTCAAGTCTTCAATCGAATCGATGTCCATATACTCCGGCACAACAAGACCGACTTTGACACCTTCCATGTTAATGCCAAGTTCTTCGAATTTACCTTCGAATTTATCAGCATACGTTTTATGTGTTAATGGCATCCAAGCTGCAAGCGATGCATCTGCACTACCGTCAGCAACCGCTGTCCATAAAGGACCTGCTTCAACCTGTGTTAATGTCACTTTATAACCCATATCCTCTAAAACAATTTTCATGACATTATGGCTAGCAATTTCACTGTCCCATGCAACGTAGGCAAGTTTGATCTTGTCACCGTCCACTTTTTCAACGCCTTCTGTCCATACAGCCACTTTATCTTCGTTTGCATCAACCCAGTTTTGTGCTGCTACGTCTTCTTTTTCACCCTCTTGAATTGCTACCATTATTTCGCCCATATCCTCTTCAGTCCAGTTGAACTGTGATAAGATTTGATGCGCTTCTGGCAGGTCTTCTGCTAAACCGATTCGTCCAATTGTACGGATTTGTTCTTCCCCACCGTATACGCCTTTTGGATCTTCAAGATATTTCAAATCGTATTTCGCAAACTTCCAATGCGGTGTCCAGCCAGTTATAATGATTGGCTGCTCTTTGTCATACGCTTTTTTCAGTGAAGCTGTCATTGCAGCCCCTGAACCCGTTGTAAGCGTCCAATCTTTAAGGTCATATTCTTTAAGCACTTTTTCAGTTGCTTCCATGATACCTGCACCTGGATCGATACCAGTAATTTTATAGTCTACTGATTCGCCTACAGATTTCTCAGAATCTCCGCCTGTTTCTGTTTTACCTTTGTCATCGTCATTGCCACATGCAGCAAGTCCTACTGCAAGCAGAGCGACCGCTCCAAGTCCTAATACTTTTTTAGTTAATTTCATCGTGTAATTCCCCCTTGTTTTTTCTTTCCTGCGTGCTGCGTGATGCGATCTAAAATAATTGCTACGATCACGATGGACAATCCGGTCTCAAAGCCGACGCCCGTTTTCAATTGTGTAACGGCCCGGTAAACTTCTTCACCAAGCCCAGGTGCACCAACCATGGAGGCGATAACAACCATGGATAGGGAAAGCATAATGCTTTGATTGACACCCGCCATGATTGTCGGCTTGGCAAGTGGTATTTGCACCTTGCTCAACCGCTGCCATGTCGTGGAGCCGAAAGCTTCAGTCGCCTCGATTAAATCCTTCGGAACTTGCTCAATACCGAGCATTGTCAAACGGATTGTTGGCGGCATTGAAAAGATGACAGATGCCACAACGCCTGGAACAACTCCGATATTGAAGAAGAAAATGGCAGGCAACAGATAAACGAATGCCGGCATCGTCTGCATTAGATCCAATATTGGATTAATAATTTTCCTTGCTGTCGCCTGTTGTGAACCCCAAATACCGATTGGAATACCAATCACCAAGGCAAAGAACACGGAGGTGAGTACAAGCGCAAGCATTTGTAGCATTGGATACCAATAACCCAAGTAGTCAATGAATAACAAGCCGATTAGTGTGAACAAAGCAATGCGTCGGGTGGAAATGAACCACGCGAGCAAGGCAAAAAGCACGGCAAGTAAAATGGAAGGCACCATATCGAGCCATTCTACCGATCCCTCAACAATTCCTTTGAGAAAATTTGAAATCCCGTCAAACAATGTACCAAACGTCACTACAAGCCAATCAACACCATTGTCTATCCAATCTGCAAATGGCAAACGAGGTATAAGCTTATCCATGCGCCTTCACCCCCGTATCCGTTTGTTCGTCGGAATCGATTGTTCCGTTATTATTAATAAACTGATTGTCACCTGATAACGCCCCAATCAGTGCACCACGAATAATAATTCCTTGAATTTTTTTATTATCATCTACGACGACAACCGGTATAGCAGCTGTCGATACGACATCAAACAAATCGGTCAGCACAGTATCCGAAGTAATCATCGGAAGATCAGAAATTATTATTTCTTCAAGCGACTTCCCTGTTTCAATAGCTGAACCTGCATCTTGGGCCGTGACCGCACCCATTAGACGGTTTGCTTTGTCAACAATGTAAATCGAAGATATCCCCAACTGTTTCATCATACGGAGAGCAACCCTCGCCCCACGGTCGACTTGAACCGTATCCGCTTTTTTCATAATATGTCCCGCCGTTAACACTTTGGAAAGATCCACGTCTTCAACAAAACGTTCTACATATTCATTCGATGGACTCATTAATATCTCTTCAGGTGTACCAACTTGAACGATTTCTCCGTCTTTCATCAAGGCGATCCGGTCTCCTATACGAAGTGCCTCGTCTAGGTCATGGGTAATGAAAATAATTGTTTTCCCCATATCATTATGAAGCTGTAGCAATTCGTCTTGCATATCTTTCCGAATTAATGGGTCAAGTGCACTGAATGCTTCATCCATCAGTAAGACATCGGGTCCGTTGGCAAGCGCTCTTGCTAAACCGACACGTTGCTGCATTCCACCACTTAACTGGCTTGGGTATTGATCTTCATACCCTGCAAGTCCAACTAACCCTAAGGACTCTTTTGCTTTGGCTTGACGTTCTACCTTTGCAACTCCCTGGATTTCTAGGCCGTATTCTGCATTTTCAAGAATCGTTTTATGTGGGAAAAGCGCGAAATTCTGAAATACCATCCCGATTTTCTTGCGTCTCACATTACGAAGCTGTTCTTTATTCATCTTAACGATGTCTTCACCGTCCAACAGGATATTGCCCATCGTCGGATCGATCAACCTGTTCAACAATCTGACCAGCGTTGATTTTCCGCTGCCTGACAATCCCATAATGACGAATATTTCACCTTCGTACACATCGAACGATGCATTCTTCACGCCGACAGTTGCGCCAGTCGCTTTCAAAATTTCATTCTTTGTTTTTCCTTCATTTAGCAGCTGCGAAGCCCGCTTCGTGTTTTTGCCGAAAATCTTTGTAGTGTTTTTCACTTCGATTTTCTTACTGGCAATCTGTTCACTCATACATACACTCCTTACGATTTCAAAACTTGCGAATGTCTACTAGTATAGTCGTAATATAAATGTAATACAACCGTATTTACAAATTAAATTGTTTGAACGGAAAAAACTGTTTGAAATACTATTGCTCCAAATTGCTTTTTCGATTAGGATATAATACGCTATAAGAAAATAGCGAAAAATAACGAAATCGGTTATTCTGTACCGATAGCAAGTGGAGGGGTGACGTTTATGGACGGTAATATAAAACTTGAAAAAGCCCGTGAGCGAATCATTGAGACAATCGCACAAAATATACATCTTTACGGTCTTACACCTTCTGCTGGGAGACAATATGGCACGATGTTTTTTCATAATGAACCCTTAACTCTGGATGACATGACAGAAGAACTCGGGATGAGCAAAACAAGTATGAGCACATCCGTCAGAGCACTATCTGATTTAAAGTTAGTGGAACGTGCTTGGAAAAGAGGCGTCCGAAAAGATCTTTATCAAGTATCAGACGATTGGTATCAAAGCTTTATCGATCTATTTTCAATTAAGTGGAGAAAATCCGTCTCCCAGCATTCGGGTGCCATTAGAAAATCATTGACTGAACTGAACGAATTGATGAATGACCCTGCAATTAGTGATGAATTGAAAGCAGAAGTAACGATAGATATAGATAAACTGCAGTATATGCGAGCTTATTATAAATGGCTAGATCGGCTAATCGATGCATTTGAAGATCATGATATTTTTGATCTCGTACCGATGAGCAATCAGCAAAAAGATCCTTCCGATAAATGAACTGATCAAAAACTCTTGCTAGACGATGGATTCTAGACGTGTAATCTCTATGTAGAAAGTACTCATAAATACAAGATTTTATAATTCCCATTGCAATGAAAAAAGACAGCATTCACACAAACTGTGTATGCTGTCTTTTTCATTACTTATTATACTTTTTTGAGGCTATTGTATCCATTTTCCCCGTATGGCTTTATCACTTCTAACCACTTATCCAACTGCTTCTCAAGAATTTTCTTTTTATTAGTCCCTCTCCAATCCTTTTCATCTATCGTTTCAAGTATTTCAATTTCAAAATTATCTTTTCCATGTTCACTCCAATCGGTTTGGAGTTCTTTATTGCTATGCCCACCGGTATTTAACATGAATTCCAATCCATTTAATGTTTTGAAATTCGGTGTCGAACTGACAAATAACTTCCCATTCTTCACATTCTTGATTTGAAAAATCCCGTAACTCGGTTTCTCTTCCTTCGCTTTCAACTTCATTTCTTTTTTAAAATCCATTTCTTCTCCATCTCCATTTTCATTTTTGCAGTAAAGTCGGTATTCACTGCCCTCAGTGTTTCGCGTCAACACACCACGGTCAACCATCTCCCGGCGCAATAACATATAATCTTCAAAAATCGGTTCTAAAATTACGTTGATTTCACTTTCTGTGTACACTTTTTTCGCATTGAAGAAAAGGGCAATTGTAGCCAATAATTGGTCTTTTTCTTGCTCTTTTAAACGGAGTGTTTTCAAACGACCATCTTCTTTTGAAAAATAGCGTGCTAATTCCGCCGGAGGTTCAAATGATTTCTCAATCGTCCCATCGTTATCCGGTTCTTCTGTTATAACTTCTTGTCGCTGTTTCAATAAATTCATTAAAACTAGAAGTGTTTTTGCTTGTTTTTCTTTTTTTCGTAAGGAGAAACGATGATTACGAATCGTCGACATGCTTCCGATTTTTAATTCTTTTTGAATTTCTTTGTCTGTCTTTCCTTCGTAAATCAAAAAAAGCAGTTTCGTTTGCTGATCGGACAAGCCCGTCTGATCCTTACCACCCGAAAGTAGCAGTTCAAAAACGGAACCATGAGCTTTCTCGATATGATGTTCCATATAACGCCAATCTTCGAAAAATACGTCCCCTACAGGATAAATCACTCCTTTTTCAACCTCATCGCCACAAAGTAAGCAACAATAATGACGATTTTCTTCACTGTAACCTTTCTCTATAACTTCCACCGGGTAATCTAGCGACATATTCATTTGATTATAAACACCTTTCAATATAGTTTAGTTTTATATAAACAAATATACGCTTCATCTATTAATTATTCAACATTATTTTTATCGCATGAAAAAACCGCACTCTACTGAGCACGGTTTTCCATCATTTTATCATTCTATTTTGTTACAGTTGCGTCCAACTCAATTTCTACATTCCCTTTGACCGCACGACTGATCATGCAGGACGTTTCTGCTTTTTCCGCAAGCTTCAGCGCTAGTGCTTCATCCTTTTCAGTCGCATCCTGCTTCAAGACAATTCGTGGTTTATGGATAATCTTTTTGTATGTTATGACGCCATTCGTTACGTCGACAACGCCGACAGACTCCATGGTTAAGGCCACTTTCTCAAGTTTACTGCGCTCCATCATTGCGGCAAGCGTGATGATATAACATGTCGCCGCTGCTCCTAACAACATTTCATCCGGATTCGTACCAATTCCAGGTCCATCCATTTCAGGTGGGATAGACACTTCAGTCTTTAAATTCCCTGCATCAATTGTTCCACTATCATTCCGTAAACCCGGCCAATCCGCTTTTAAATGGAAGTAGTGTTCTGCCATCCTGATCTCCCCTTTAACTATGTATATTAGTTGAAATTAAGAATTCCATTGTATCGCTTCGGCCACACCCGATTCAATACTTCAACTTGTTAGTTACTTTTAGTATACAGTTTAACATCCACCCTTTCAGTAAAACGTAAAGCTATTCACGATGAATGTGGATAGCTCTTCAATATCGCGATGTATTCGAGGGCTTTATAGAAGTTGTTCAATCCAAAGCAATCCAAAAAGCAATTATACACGGAGTGTCTAGTAGTTGATTAATTTCATTTTGATTTTTTGGTAAATCATTACTCGAGCAAAAAAAGTGCCTTCTTAACCTAATTGTCAAGAAAACACCATTCACTCTATTATTTACCTACATTGATTGAACGCATTATTTTGTAAACCGAGCCCGCACGCTACTTCTTATTAGCTCATATAGATAGGTGATGAACAAACAGTTGCAGGGGGAAATTAATATGCAATGGCTGACTATATTATTAATAGGGGTTGCGGCTAACATTGATAATTTAGTAATAAGTGTTTCATATGGTCTTAAATTCAACAAAATTCCTTTACTATACAATATACTTATTTCCCTAACTTCTATTATCTTTGCGTTTATCTCGATAACAGCAGGTAGTTATTTATCCAATTACTTTTCACAATCATTCGCCAACTATATGGGAGGCTCCCTAATTATCGGTCTTGGTGTTTGGTTTATCATAACCTCACCCTTATTTGATAGAAATAAGTCAAACCGAATAACAGATACGCGCTCCGTATTTGTAAGTTTAAATAAAGCGAAGAAAATCACTTTAAGAGAATCTATTTTCTTAGGATTTGTGCTTGCGCTAAACTGCTTAACGATTGGTTTTGGTGCGGGTATCACAGGCGTCTCTCCACTTTTCACTTCCATTTCAATTGGAATATTCTCCGTAATTTCAATTGCACTCGGTGTTATGCTTGGCAATAGAATCGGCAATACGCTATTCGGGCAATATTCCAATAGCATCGCCGGACTCTTGCTAATCGTAATTGGCATTTATGAAATGTTTTTTTGATCCTATTTCAATTAAAAATGGAACCTCCCGCCTTGTAAGGCGAGCAGGTTCCATTACTTTTCATTTAACTTCTAGTGTATGTTCTTCATGTTCATGTAATTCTTTATCGTCTTCTACATGGATTTGAATTTTGTACGTATCCGCTTCCTCAAAAGTATAGGATGTTGCATATTCACCGGCAGTTGATTCGTCGACATCGACCCAATCGTGTTTTTCAGGATTTGTTTCGTTCCAGATTTCGTATCGTACACGCGCTTTTTCAAATGGTTGGCCATCTACTTCTAGGTGAACTACGAGTTTCGCTGATTCTCCGGACTTCATATTTTCAGGATTCATAAAATGCATTGAAAATCCATCAGCATGTTCATGTTCATGTTCGTGTTCTACTTCACCTTCGTCAGCTTCTTCATAATGCCCGCCATTACCAACGATTACTTCTTTTTTCGGCATTGTATGTAAAGTTCTCGCTGATACATGGACTTGAACGTGAAAAAGACCATCATGGTCGAACGCAGTTTCAGCTGTATACAAACCGTCTTTTTCATTTGCAGCCTCAATTTTGAAGCTCTCGTCTTTTTTACTTTCTTCCCAGATTTCAAAAACCACTTCATCGGCATCTTCTATTTTTTCATCGCCCTGTGAAACAACCGCTGCCATTTCTATAGTGCCATCCACTTCGGCTTGTTCTGTCACAGTCAAATCCACCTCAAGCGGAAGAGGCATTTCTCCATCAGTATTTATCCCCTCTTCCTCTTTACCGCATGCTGCCAACGTTGCCAACATGAAAACCATAAGGTACAATCCAATTCTTTTTTTCATTAAGATTCCTCCATTGTCTTTTTACTTAACGTAATTCGTTATATTCGTTATGATTATAGAAGATAAGTTAGAACTAATTGTGAAGTGCTGTGCTTCACATGATTTTCACATCTATCCAGGAAAATGAGTACGATTAGCAATTTATAAGTGAAGTGAGGTTTTATCTTGAATTCATCTACCATTATGATTATAGACGATGAACCGCAAATGAGGAAACTGATTAGAATGTTCCTAGAAAAAGAAGGCTACACTGTTGTTGAAGCAACGGACGGTATCCACGCACTTTCATTGATAGCCAAAGCAGCCCCTCAGCTGCTAATCGTTGACGTTATGATGCCTTATATGGACGGCTTTACATTCGCCAGAGAAATAAAACGCACATCAACGATCCCTCTCATCTTTTTATCAGCAAAAGGGGAGGAATGGGATAAAATACAAGGTCTAAAACTAGGCGGCGATGATTATATTGTCAAGCCCTTCTTACCAGGCGAACTTCTTGCCCGAATCGAATCCGTACTAAGAAGATCTTATCTAACTAAACCTGCTGCCGATAGTTTAAAAGTCGGGCCACTTCTCATTGATAATTCAGCACATACAGTGCTGTTAAATGGAAAACCTTTATCATTAACACTAAAAGAATTTGGCATGCTCTATATCCTTGCGAAAAATAAAGGACGAGTCTATTCTAGGGAACAGTTGCTCCATATCGTTTGGGGAGAAGATCATCAAAGTAGTGAACGGACAGTCGATACGCATATTAAAACACTACGGCTCAAAATGGGCACTGATGGAGAACGAATAGAAACAGTTTGGGGTATTGGCTATAAATTCGAGGTGTGAAGATGAGGAAACTTACATTAAGCAAAAAAATACTAGTGGTACTGATTTCAAGTATCGCATTTACGATTCTCTTTTCCTTTTTCTTTATTCATTATCTTTATTCTGAATTGTATATAGCAAGTATTGAGGATTCCATTGTGTATCAAGGTAAAAGAACGGCCTCTCACTATCACTACGGTGAATTAAGTGATGAAATCATCGAGAAAATCCAATGGTATAATATCGTTTCGGAATACGAAATTATTGTTGTTGATAACTTAGAGGATCTCACCTCCTATTTCCCTTATAAAATCAATTACGAAACACTTGTCGATGCAAGTGACCGGGCAACATTGGAAAAAGGATCCTATGTACTAAAAGAGGGATTCGTACAGGAACTTGACCGTGAAATTCTAGGAGCTATTTTTCCAATCAAAGGTGAAAATGGGCTCATCGGTTTTATCTATATCTATGTTCCGCTCGCAGCCGTACAAGATGTATTCCGGGGAAGTATCCCAATATTGTTAACCATCGGTTCATTTTTTTTCCTCACACTCTTTTTAGTCGTTAATCAAACATGGCGTTCCCTATTCAGACCACTTCAGGATCTTCAACAACTTTCTTATGAAGTATCCAAAGGGAACTATTCAAATCGGGTTAAAAGTGATCGGGATGATGAGATTGGCCAATTGACGAAGGCATTCAATTTGATGAGCCTTTCACTTGAACAACAGGAAGAGCGCAAGAAGGAGTTCTCTTCGAATATCGTTCACGAACTACGAACCCCACTGACATATATCAGCGGTTACACACATGTTCTAAAGGATAAAATATATTCGTCACCTGAAGAAGCACAAAGCTATTTGACGACGATTGAAAAAGAAACAGAACGATTGTCTAAATTGATTACTGACCTTGTCGAATTAAATCATCTGCAAGAAGAGTTGTATACGATTGACATGCAGCCCATTGCCATTGCTCAATTACTGCTAGATACGATCACTCTTTTCACAATTCACATCACAGAAAAAAAGTTACTCCTCGAATTAAACATCGAAGAAGAACTTATTATGACTGGAGATCCGAAAAGAATCCAACAAATCTTTTACAATACAATAGACAATGCCATAAAATATTCCGTTACTAGCGGCATCTTAGTAATTGAACTAACAAAAAAAAGGAACTTCCTCCAATACCGAGTGACAAACGACGGGATCCTAATTGACGAAGAAGATATCGAACGACTTGGCGATCGTTTTTTCCGGACAGATAAAGCCCGAAATCGCACCACGGGCGGCACAGGCTTGGGGCTCTCTATTGTAAAAGAAATCATTCGACTACACAATGGAACGTTTGAGATGACCAGCGACACAGCAAGAGGTACAGTCGTAACTATTGGATTGCCGGGCTTATCCGGTGATGAAAAAGAAGAGGTGTAATTTGAAAAAAACACGATATCTACTTATTTCACTTGCCCTAATTATACTTATTTCTGCCTGTGGTTCTGAGCCTCAAAACTCAAAAAAGATTGTTCCCTTTTCTTATTCAGACCAAAACGGAAAACCATTCGGCACGGAAGAGTTAGCAGGTAAAGTCTGGATTGCCGATTTCATCTTCACAAAATGCAAAACCGTTTGTTCACCGATGACGAATGAAATGGCTTCTTTGCAGAAAAAAATCAAGGGAGAAGGCATTCAAGTCGAATTCGTATCGTTCACTGTCGACCCAACAATCGATTCACCAAAAGCATTAAAAAACTATCTTCTTCAGTTCACAGATGATGAATCGAATTGGCATGCATTGACAGGCTATACACAAGAAGTAATCGAAGTATTTGCAAGGGAGCAATTTCAAACAATTGTCCAAAAGCCCACCACATCCAATCAAGTCATTCACGGAACAAACTTTTATTTGATTGATCAGCATGGTCGTATTGTGAACGAATACAATTATGTAGATGCATCCTATGTTAAAGAATTAATGAAGGATATAAAAAAATTGCTTAAGTAACGAAAATCACCGAGAGTCTCCTTATACACGGAGACTCTCGGTGATTTTGATTTTGATTCTACTTCACAAACTTAAAAAACGGCGCTACTTGCTGATGAATTATAACTTAAAACACCTCCTGAGCATCATCCGCTCAAGATGTATTTCCTTGTTAGCAATACATTCATTATTTCTTCAAACGGCTCTTTAAAACACCGATAATAGCAGGCAGAACAGACACAAATATAATTAATAAAAGAACAGTGGAGAAGTTATCTTTAATGATAGGAATATTCCCGAAGAAAAAACCTGCAATTGTGCATATTCCAACCCATAATACTGCTCCTACCACATTATAAATGAAAAAGTAGCGGTAATTCATGCGACTTGCCCCTGCAACAAAGGGTATGAATGTACGAATAAATGGCATAAAACGAGCTATCACTATCGTTTTACCACCATGCTTATTAAAGAAACCCTCTGCTTTATTCATTTTTTCTTGATCGATGACTCTACCAATCAAGCTATTAGGCTTAATTGCTGTTCCAACTTTTTTACCGATTTGATAATTTACTGTATCGCCAATGACGGCTGCAGTAAAGAACACGATAAGAAGAAGTACAATATTGAAAGCCCCCATTGCAGCAAGAGCTCCACTTGCAAACAGTAATGAATCACCCGGCAAAAAAGGAAAAATTACAAGACCGGTTTCAACAAACACGATTAAAAATAATAATACATATGACAATGAACCGAAGTTTTGGATAATTTCAACCAAATGTTCATCAATATGTAATATGAAACTAATTATATTTTGAATGATAGTCATACATAAACTCGCTTTCAATAGTATTTATCAGCTAACTGATGGAAACAACCTTATTCATCATACTTCTTTCTGTGAAAGTTGTCACGAAACAGAAAAAATCGGTTGTACCGGACAGAAATCCCGTCTCCCTCTTCCGATTAATTATTCCCACTTCTTAGTAGACTTGTATATAATAGTTTTATGCTATGAAATGGAGGCTATAAGATGCTTACAGATGAGCAATTAAACAAAATTGAAACCCTTCAAAATGAGTGTGAGCAAGTTGATGCCATCCGACTAAAGTTAAATTGGGACATGTTACGACAGAGAGATGATCAAAGCATGGATTTCTTTCATGAAGAACACGGAGAACTCGTCGCTTATTTGGCATTATACGGTTTCGGATCGACAGTTGAAGTGTGCGGGATGGTTAAGCCGTGCGAAAGAAGGAAACACCATTTTTCTGCTCTTTGGCTAAGGGCAATGCAATCAATTCAAGAGAAGGGGTTCCAAAAGATTTTATTGAACGCACCCGCTACTTCAATTTCCGCAAAAAAATGGTTGGCTAATCAGCCGTGTACGTATACCTTTTCGGAGTTTCAGATGGGTTGGGAACAACAACTTCTTGAAGAAAGCAAAGATATTTTCCTTCGCGTATCGCAACCGGAAGATTCCAATTTCGAAGTACAACTCGACGTGCTCGCTTTTAACATGACTGAAGCAGATGGAAAGCTTCACAATGAACGTGTTAAAAAAAATCCTGATGAACGCCATTTCATCATTGAAGTGGATAGTAAAAAGATAGGCAAAATCCGAGTCAACAGAAAAGGTGGAGAAGCCTTTATTTATGGCTTTGCCGTGCTGCCGGAGTTCCAAGGACACGGTTATGGCGGAAAAGCACTGCGCAATATTGTAAAAAAAGAACATGAAGCAGGATGCAGTATTCAGCTTGAAGTAGAGACAAAAAATGAACATGCCCTTCGCCTCTATCAGCAAATCGGTTTTAAAACACTCCAAGGTCAAGACTACTATTTATGGGATGAACAATGAACCAACACAGACAAGAGCCCCCTACTTAATCAAAGGGGGCTCTGTTTATATGATTATTTACGTTTCC